>NZ_AXAB01000059.1:0-50717 GCF_000472645.1 Bradyrhizobium sp. WSM2254
TCGAAACCACCTTCGCTACTCTCAAACGCCGCATGCGGCTGACCTGCATCCGCTACGTCGGTCTGATCAAGGCGACCGGACAAGTCCTGCTCGCCTCGATCGCCTTCAACATGAGGCGGTGGGCCACGATCGCCGCGTGAGCCGCCCTCCGAGGGCGACAACTACAGATATTGGCAGGCAATTGCCGCGACCAAGGCCTTCTCTCGTGACGTCTTCAGCCTCAAAAGCCAATAACGCAACAGGCCCACAAGGGGAGAAGGATTGGCAGTGTGCCAGAGGCTAGTTCGGCGAACACATCGCCTACAACACCACCCGCCGCCCCTCTTCCGCGGCCCAATACCCCGCGTAGTTCACCTTGATCGTCTCGTAGGCCAGGGCGAGGTCCGAGAGCGGCTGCCGGCCGGTCGCGGCGCATTCCATGAAATCCTGGATCTCCTGCAAATACCCGCGCGTCCACTCCTCCTCGAGGCAGACATATTGCCAGCCGGTTTTGCGGTCGACCTTTTCGGTGATGTAGACGTTCGCGAGCTTCTCCTCGGAGGTCTGGTAGCTCATCAGATGCGTGTTCGGCGTGATGTTGGCGAACAGCGAGCCGCCCGACGTGTAGGTCTCGACCAGATTGCGCACGCCGCCCATGATCATGTCGCCGGAAAATACGGTGGCCTTGGTGCCGTCGGAGAACGTCGCCGTCAGCGTGCCCCAGTCCTCGACATCGACGGGGTTGGCCTTGATGTAGGTGCGCTCCTCCGGCTTCAGGCTGGCTGTGACGTTGCCGACATCGCCGGTGACGCTGGCGACGCGGATGGTTTCGCCGCGCGCCCTGGCTTCAACCTGTTTCAGATAGAGCACGGCGGAGAGCGGGTGGCAGCCCATGCGGATCAGCGAGCCGCCGCCGGTCATCGCCCATTGCGCGGCATGCGCCGCATGCGAGCCGGAATGGCTCTCCTCGCCCTTCATGAACAGGATCTTGTCCCTGGTCGCCTTGATGATCTCCGCGGTCTTGGTCACCGCGGGCGCGTAGATCCAGTCCTCGGCATACATGAACAGCTTGCCGGTGCGCTCGATCGCGGCGCGCGTCGCGTCCATCTCCTCGAGCACGCGCTCATACATCAGCGCCTTCGGCACGTGCTTGCCGATCGGCTGCTGGTCGCCCTCGCGGCCGAAATAACCGGCAAAGGGCTTCTCGCAGATCACGTGCTTGCCGGCCTGCATGCTGGCAACGATCATCCCTGCGTGGAGATTGGGCGGGGTGCAGATGTCGATGACGTCGAGCTCGCGGTCGGCGATCAGCTCGGCGAAGCTGCGATAGACGCGCGGGATTGCGTGGCGGCCGGCGAATGCGACGACATGGTCGCCGCGCGCGGCCACCGCCGTGACCTCGACGTCCACGCCATAGACGCGCCGGAACGCGTACATGTGCAGCTCCGACACGAAGCCGCAGCCGACGAGTCCCACCCTGATCCTGGCCATAGCGCCCCCTCACCCATGCTTTGGGCGGCACTATAGCGCGCTTGGAGGCCTATTCCACCGAGACGCGCACCACGCCGGCGCTCATCATGCCGAGCGCGCGGGCTGCGGGCACCGAGAGATCGACGATACGGCCGCGGATGAAGGGGCCACGATCATTGACGCGGCACTGGATCGAGCGGCTGCCGTAGGACACCCTCAGCACGGTGCCAAACGGGCGCGTGCGGTGGGCACAGGTCAGCTCGGAACCTTTGCCTTTTCCGTACCCGTAATATGAGGCAAGTCCGCTTTCGGCATGCGCCAGAGAAAATGTGGCAAGGCAAAATAATAAAGTGGTCAGCGCTCGCACGGCACCGCTCCCCGGTTGGCCCTGCCCGTGCTGCAAACGTCGCCTTGTTCCCCGAAGTTCCGGGAACACTGCCGGGTCACCCCGGCAGTGCGATCACACATTGTTACTGTTTGTGAAAGACCAGCGTGCGCAGCTCGATGCTCTCGCGCGGCGGCGCATCGGCGGGCGTGGTCGGATCGACGAAGGCGGTGTGGGGCCCGAAGCGGGTGCGGCCGTCGGTCACCGAGTCGTAGCACTTGAGCAGCAACGCCTCGTCCGGCGTCATCTCCGGGAAGTAGAACCAGCGATGGTTCGGATTGTATTTCACCGAATAGGTCTCGCCGCGGCGGTTGGGATAGATCAGGTCGGAGGCGACAAGATCGTCCGGCGCGACCGTGGTGCCGTCGGCCATCGCGAGCGGCGAGTCGCGCAAGGGACCGCGGATCGGCCGCCACAGATTGATCACCTGCACGCGCCCCTTCAGCAGCTCGTCGGCCTCGTCAGGCAGATGCTCGCGCACGCGGTTGGCGCCGGAGACGGCGGTCTGGTCGACATGGACGCGCGTCGCCGGCTGGCGCGGACCACCATCGCGAATATCGGCAGCGCCCTCGACGCGCTTGCGCACGGTATGGTCAAAAATGAGAACGCGATCGGCCTTCAGCGTCGCCCGCAAGAAGGCCTCGACGGCGGGATAATAGACCGCCCTCACCTCCGCGTCGTCGTAGAAGTCCTTCACCTGGGTTGGATGGCGCACCAGCGCAAAGCCCTCGCGATCGAGCGAGATATTGTTCGCGATCAGCCGCGCGTCGAAGATCGGCACCTGATGCGGTTCCGGCAGCGACGTGCTTTTCGGCTCGCCCGGCGGCGGATCGAAGGCGTAGGTGCGCGGCTTGCCCGGTGTCGGCGCAAGGTAGTTGAGTTCGGCGGTGACGAAGGGAAGCGATTCGATTCTTGTTTCTTGCAGGCCCATGGCCGGTCTCCCGATGTGGTCGTCGGTTTGATTTTTGGCGGGGCGCGCGCGGCTGCAAGGGAGGTGGTGCAAATAGCAATGTCACTGTCGCCGTCAGCGCAAAATGCAGAAGGAACATTCCGAGGATGGTCCTACGCGCACTGCTCCCCTTCTCCCCTTGTGGGAGAAGGTGGCGCGAAGCGCCGGATGAGGGGTATCTATCCGCGAGCTCAACAGGGAGATATGAGTGCGCGGAGAGAGACCCCTCACCCGTCTCGCCGCTATCGCGGCGAGCCACCCTCTCCCACAAGGGGAGAGGGGAAGAAGCAGCGTTTCACGCTGCAGCGCATCCGGGACACGTGAGCGTCGTTACAGCCCCGCCTTTGCGATCGCGTCCGCAAAGGAGCGGTCGACGATCTCGGCCGCATCGAGCTTCTGCTTGATCAGGCCCCAGCGAAAATACAAATCGATCGTGCCCTGCTCGTCCACGACCACGCCGTCATCGATTGGCGCGATGCGGATCTTTGCGCGCGATAGCCAGTTTAGCGGCACGGCGGTCGGGATGTTCATCAGCCTGCCCCAGGTCGCGGCATAGCTGTCGACGTTGTTCAGCGACCAGGCCCGCGCGGCGGTCAGGCGGCGGATGAAGTCGGTCAGTTCGGCGCGCTTGTCGCGGATGGCGTCGGGCCGCGCCACCTGGAAGCTCAGGCCCGGCGTCAAGCCTTCCGAGGTGATGATGCGGCGCGATTTGAACAGAACCTCCTCCTGGCTCACGTAAGGCTCCCAGGTCGACCACGCATCGACCGAGCCTTGCGTGTAGGCGATCTTGGCATCCGATGGCGCCAGGAACGCGATCTGCACGTCGGACGCAGCCCAGCCGTTCTTCTCGAGCGCAGCGAGAATCAACTGATGACCGATCGAGCCGCGGCCGGTCGCGATCTTCTTGCCGCGCAGGTCGGCGAAACTCTTGATCGGCGAGGTCTCCGGCACGAGGATGGCGAGCCCCTCGCGCGTCTGCCGGATCGCAGCGATCGCCTTCACCGGCGCACCGGACGCGGCGGCGAAGGTGAAGGGCGCATCGCCAACGAGCCCGGTCTCGATCGCACCGGCGCTGAGCGCCTCGAGCAGCGGCGCGGCCGCCGGAAACTCTTTCCACTCGATCTTGTAGGGGACATCCTTGAGCACGCCTGCCGCTTCCATCACGGCCTGCGCATTGCCCTTCTGGTCTCCAACGCGGAGCGTGGTCTGCGCTGCCGCCAGTTCAAGCGAACCGAACAGCAGCGCGCCGGCCAGCATGAGGCGGATCATTCCGCGGCCTCGCCGCGGGCGACCTGACGCGCGGCGATCAGCTTGCGCGTCAGCGGGATCAGCTCGCGGCCATATTCGATGGCGTCGATCAGGGGATCGAAGCCGCGGATCAGGAAATGGGTGATGCCGAGGTCGTAATAGTCGCCGAAGACTTCAGCGACCTGCTCGGGCGTGCCGACCAGCGCCGTGGTGTTGCTGTTGGCGCCGGTGAGCTTTGCGATCTCGGTCCAGAGCCGCTTGTCGATCCGGCTGCCCTGGTCGGCGAGCGCGAGCAGGCGCCGTGCGCCGGCGGTGGCATGGCCGTCGGCCGGCTTGCGATATCCGGTCTTATCCTGAAGCGCGGTGGCCCGTGCCAGGATCTCCTCCGCCTTCTCCCAGGCCTGCTTTTCGGTGGGCGCAATGATCGGCCGCACCGAGAGGCTGAAGCGCGGCGTCGGCCGGCCCTGCCGGACCGCGGCGTTGTGAACGCGGGAGGTGACGTCGCGCACCTGGGCATAGGATTCACCCCACAGCGCAAAGGTGTCGGCATGCTTGCCGGCGACTTCGATCGCCGCATCCGAGGCGCCGCCGAAATAAACGCGGATGCCCTCGGGACGATACGGCTTCACCTGCGAGAAGGCATTCTCGACCTGGTAGTACCTGCCCTTGTAGGTGAACGGCTTGTCGCTGGTCCATTCCAGCTTGAGGACATCGAGGAATTCGGAGGTGCGGGCGTAGCGCTCGTCCTTGTCGTCGAGCGTGTTGCCGTCCTGCCGCAACTCGGTGGCATTGCCGCCGGTGATGACGTGGAGCGCGACGCGGCCGCGGGAGAACTGGTCGAGCGCCGCGAACTGCCGCGCCAGCAGCGTCGGCGCGGTGAAGCCGGGCCGCTGCGCGATCAGCACGTTGAGGCGGGAGGTCACGTTGAGCACGTGCTGGGCGACCTGGAGCGCGTCCGGCGTGGTCGAATGAAACGCCAGCAGCGCGCGATCGAACCCGGCATTCTCATGCGCCTTGGCCACCGTCTCGATGTGGGTGGGGTTGAGGACCGGCCCCTCGCGGACGACGGTTTCGGACGAATTGTTGTTGCTGATGAAGCCGATGAACTCGACCGACATGATCGTCTCCCTGATTGTTTTGCGAAAAAGCTAGAGGCCCAATGCGGCACGGCCGAGGCCGATGCGCGTGGAATCGTCCTGCGGCGTGTGCACGCGACCGCACAGCACGTCGCGATAGTGCCGCTCCAGCGGATTGGCGCGGGAGAGGCCGTGATTGCCGGTGAGCGACAGCGCGTCCTCGACGGCGGCCACGGCATTGTTGGTGACGGAGAGCTTGATCACGTTGGACTCGGCCGCCGAAAGCTCGACACCGTCGTCGAAGTCACCGGCAAAGGAGGCGATCAGCCGCGCATTGACCGCGAGCCGGGCCTCGATGGCGCCGACGATCTCCTGCGCGCGGGCTAAGGTCGCAAGCGGCGCGCCGAGGCTGGCGGGAACGCGTTGCTTCAGGAACGAGATCAGCCAGTCGCGCGCGGCGCGGGCGACACCGTCGTAAATCGCGGCAACGAAGATGGTGTGGACGGTCGCCTGCGTGACGTCGGGCGCACGCCAGTCCGCCGGCTTGCGAACATCGACCTCGGCATCGAGCGGGATCACGACGTCGTCGAAAATGACGTCGTGGCTGCCGCTGGCGCGCAGGCCGTGATGGTCCCAGGTCTCGACGATGCGGCTGCCTGGCAGTCCTGCCGGCACCAGGAACTGTCCGACCCGCGGCTCGGCCTCGTCGGTCCGGGCCCAGACCAGATACCATTTCAGGATCGGCGAACCCGTCGAATAGATCTTGTGCCCGGTCAGGCGCCAGCCCGTCTCGGTCCGCCGCGCGATCGTCGCCGGCAGGCCGCCGCGCGCGGGCGAGCCGAGTTCGGGCTCGACGCGCAGCGCATTGACGAGCGCGACGCCTTCGACGGTCTCGCGCGCCAGCTTGCGCGACAGCCGCGCCGGCCAGGTCGGGCTGCGCGCCATGACGAGATGGTTGATGTAGTGCATCGACAGCACCAGCGCGGTGGACGGATCGGCTTTGCCGACGATGCCGATGACGCGCGCGGCGTAGCGTGCGCCGGCGCCGGCCCCACCATGAGCTGCCGGAACCGTCAGCGACAGCAGGCCGGCCTCGGAGAGCTCGCGAAAATTCTCGAACGGAAAGCTGCCGGTGCGATCGTGCTCGGCCGCGCGCGCGGCAAAGGCTTCGGCGAGCGCCTCGGCGCGTGCAAGGTAGTCGGGTTCACTATGAGCCGTGCGGCCTTTGGCTATTGAGGTCACCATGTGGCATCCAATCCCAAAAGGCCGAGGATCTGGCGGCGCAGGTCGGCCAGATACGGATCGCCGCGATGACGCGGATAGGGCCGGTCGACGCGGATGTCGGCCTTCACGCGTGCGGGGCGATCGCTGAAGACGATGACGCGGTTGGCGAGCACCAGGGCCTCCTCGGCATCGTGCGTCACCAGCAGCGTGGTGAACCCCTTGCGCTGCCAGAGCGAGACGAGCTCGGCCTGCATGGTGATGCGGGTGAGCGAGTCGAGCTTGCCGAGCGGTTCGTCGAGGATGAGGATTTTGGGATCGTTGACCAGCGCGCGCGCCAGCGCGACGCGCTGCGCCATGCCGCCGGAGAGCTGGTGCGGATAGGCGTTGCGGAACGACGACAGCCCGACGAGATCGAGCGCATCGTCCACGCGCTGCCGCTGGCTCCTCAGGATGCCCTGGGCCTCGAGGCCCAGGGCGACGTTGTCCCAGACCGACCGCCAGGGAAACAGGGTCGGATCCTGGAACACGACGACGCGGGAGGGATGCGGCCGGGTGATGCGGGCCTCGTCCTCACGCAGCGTCCCTGCCCTGGGCTTGTCGAGACCCGCGACGAGGCGCAGCAAGGTCGACTTGCCGCAGCCGGACGGACCGAGCAGCGCGACGAACTCGCCGGGCTCGACCGCGATGCTGACGTCGCTGAGCACCGGCAGCTCGGCACCGTCGATGTCGAAGGCGTGGCTGACCTGCTCGATGTCGAGCGCCGCGCCGGCGGCGGGATGAGTCGCGACTTCGGCCAGTGCGACTGCCGCTACCATTTCACGGTCCCCTTCTGCCAGACCAGCAGGCGGTCGCGGATCGCGAACAGCAGCGTGATCGCGCCGGAGCAGAGCAGCGACATCA
The DNA here is from genome assembly GCF_000472645.1 of Bradyrhizobium sp. WSM2254. Classification (NCBI taxonomy): domain Bacteria; kingdom Pseudomonadati; phylum Pseudomonadota; class Alphaproteobacteria; order Hyphomicrobiales; family Nitrobacteraceae; genus Bradyrhizobium; species Bradyrhizobium sp. WSM2254. Next base: position 7,232 of record NZ_AXAB01000059.1, read on the forward strand.
CGATCAGCGCTGCGTACATGTTGGCGTAAGCGGCCCAGCCCTGCGCCCATTGCAGGTACCAGCCGAGCCCGGCCTTGACGCCGATCATCTCGGCAACGACCAGCACGGCGAAGGACGAGCCGAGCCCCATGAACAGGCCAACGAAGACATGCGGGAGCGCGGCGGGGATCGCGACCTTCAGCACCAGGAAGGACGGCTTTGCGCCCAGCGTGCGCGCGACGTCGTAATATGCGTTGCTGACGCTCGCGACGCCCGACCAGGTCAGCACGGTGACGGGGAAGCCGGTCGCGAGCGCGATCAGGAAGGTCGAGGCACTCCAGCTCGACGGGAAGGTGAAGAACGCAATCGGCAGCCAGGCGGTCGCCGGCAGCGGGCCGATGAAGCGCAGCACCGGATGTACCCAATAGCCAACCGCGCGCGACCAGCCGATCGAGACGCCGGTCAGGAAGCCGACCGTGGCGCCGATCAGATAACCGCCGAGCTGGAGCTTGACCGAGGCGAACACGCTGTCGAGCAGCTTGGGCAGGTCGTCGGTGTAGACCTCGATGATCGACTGCGGCGGCGGAAAGAACGGCAGCGGCAACCAGGCGAACTTTGCGGTGGCGACTTCCCACAAGGTCAGGAAAACACCGAGCGCGACGAGCCAGGGCGCGCGCTGGTGCAACGCCTTGCCGGCCGAGCCGAGATAGTCGGCACCGACGGTGCCGAACAGTGCGACGGCCGCGATGACGAAGGCGGCAATGCCGAGCGAATGCGTGCGCGACCAGTCGCCGACATCGTCCCACCACAGGCAGGACAGGCCGAAGGCGATCCAGGCGACGCTGGCGAGAACGCCGACGCCGGATTCCCGGACCCAGGTCGCGAGCAGCGGTGCGCGCGAGAGGCGCGGCGCGCTGGAGGCGAGGCCGTCAGACAGCGAATACGTCGACATAGATGCGCTCCGCGAATTTGGCAGTATCGGTGCTCTGCTTGAAGACCTGCACGCTCTTCAGGTCGTCGGCATAGGCCTTGAGCTCGCGCTTCAGCACCTCGCCGACCGGATGATGGTGGTGGGTGTGGTAGCGCACCATGCCCTCGATATCGGCGAGCGTCGCCGTCTTCGGCGCGTAGGGCTGGAACGACTTCGCCGTGACGGACGGATTTTGCGAGGTGAACATCGCGGCGTCGAGCAGCGCCTGCGTGATGGCGCGCGCGACTTGCGGCTCCTCGCGCACCAGGCTGCCGCGCAGGCCGAGGATGCAGCAGCTCTTGTCGCGATATTCGCCGTCGAGATTGGAAGCCACCTCTTTGTACTGGGTGTCCTTGAGCCAGAGATAGCCAAGCGGATCAGACGACAGGAAGGCCTGCACCTCGCCCTTCTCGACCGCGACGTTGAGAAGGTTGCCGGGATAGGCGCGCCAGTCGACGTCCTTGACCGGATCGATGCCGAGCCGGGCGAGCTGGATCGAGAAGAAGTTCTTGTCGGGACCGGCGAGGTCGCCGACCGCGACGATCTTGCCCTTGAGATCGGCGAGCTTGGCGACGCCGGAATCGGTGCGTGTCAGCACGCGCATGCAGCCGCCATGGGTGCCGGCGGCGATCTTGACGTCAAAGCCCTGCTCCAGCGGCTTCAGCCAGCGCAGCGCCATGCCGAGGCCGGCATCGCTCTTGCCGGTCGCGATCGCCTCGAGCAGTTGGTCGGTCGAGCCGGAATAGTTGACGAGCTCGACGTCGAGATTGTGCTTCTGGAAGAAGCCGTGCTCGATGGCGACCGGGACCGGCGCGAGGCACACCGCGCCGGCGTTCCACGACAGTTTCAGCTTGCGCGGCGCGCCGGTGAGCGCTGGGCTATCTGCCGCCGTCCGGCACAGCGGGAACTCCGAGAGGTCGACACCGGGCGCGATCGCCTGTGGCGCAAAGGCCTGCGCGCCGAGAGCACCCAGCGGCGCGGCGAAAGCCGCAGCGAGCCCCGCCTGGAGCAGATGGCGCCGGTCGAGACCCGATCCGGCGCGCTTGTTCTCGTTGTTCATCGGCCCCTGGCTCCTGCGCTGGCACGGCTCCGCCATTCGCGCAACGGATGACGTTGCGCATGTTCCGTGCGGAGCTGCGTTGAGAGAAAGTTCTTCCGTCGGCGCTTCCCGCGCCGCGTTGATGCGATGCGCAAATCATGCGGCGCGCCTGCCGCATCGTCAATGAAATGGAATTTCGAATGTGGCGCGAGGCAAAGTCATTCTCTCCACCGGCGCGTGCAGGAACGATGAAACGATTTCCGCCGATGCATCGCTTGGCAGAGCGCCCTTTGCTACTCCCTCCCTTGCTTCATTCTTGCGCAGCATCGGCCGCGCACGCCGCACGTTCTCGAAAACAACGCTTCACTGAAACGTCGTTGCCTGGCGCAGACACAATACGGACGGCCATTTCATTGACTGCGCGTCGCGCGCTCATAGACTTGATCGTCCCGCTGCATCGTTTGCTCACGTGTCGTGAGCAAACCAACAAGACAGATCACATGAGCATCAACTCCTCTTCTCTCGATCATTCGATCACGCGCCGACTTGCGGCCTCGCTGCTGGCCGCCGCCATCACCTTGTCGACGGCGGCCGCATCACTCGCGGCCGACGCCGTCGTGCTGCGCGTCGGCGACCAGAAGGGCGGCAATCGCTCGCTGCTCGAGATCTCCGGCTACGCGAAGGACCTGCCCTACAAGATCGAATGGTCGGAATTCCCGGCGGCGGCGCCGATCCTGGAAGCACTCAACGCCGGTGCGCTCGACGTCGGCTACACCGGCGATCTGTCCTTCCTGTCGGTCTATGCGGCGGGTGCGCCGATCAAGGCGATCGGCGGCACGCGCTCGGATGCGAAGACGCAGGCGATCCTCGTGCGGCAGGATTCGCCGATCAAGTCGGCGGCCGACCTCAGGGGCAAGCGCCTCGCCGGCACGCGCGGCGGCTGGGGCCAGTTCCTGATCGATGCGACGCTGGAGAAGGCGCAGATCAAGCTGGAGGACGCGACCTTCGCGCCGCTCGGCCCCGTGGATGCCAAGATCGCACTGGTCGCCGGCTCGATCGACGCCTGGGCGGTGTGGGAGCCCTATGTCTCCTTCGCGACGCTGAAGGACAAGGCCCGCGTGATCGCCGACGGCGAAGGCCTGACGCCGACCATCACCTTCATCGTCGCCTCCGACAATGCCATCGCCACCAAGCGCGCGGCCGTGCACGACCTCGTGCAGCGGTTGAACAAGGCACGGCTGTGGTCACTGGATCATGTTGCCGAATACGCCAGGAGCACGGCCGAACTGACCAGGCTGCCGGAGGACGTGCTGCTGTCGGCCTACACCGCGCAGCGCACCAGCCCGATCGTGATCGACGAGAACGTGGTGAAGGAGATCCAGGCAGCTTCCGACCGCTCGACGCGCTACGGCATCCTGCCGAAGAAGCTCGACGTCAACCAAGCCGTCGACCGCAGCTTCACCGCCGCGGCCGCGGGATCGAACTAGAGCGTTTTCGAGCGAAGTGGAGACCGGTTCGCGTGAAGGAAACGCGTCAAAACAAAAAGCTAGAGCCCCGTTCCGATTTATCGGAACGGAATCGGCTCTAGCGCGGAGGCGGCGGGATGCACAGGCTTCGCCTCAAGGCCGGCCCGCTGCATCTCGCCGCGATCGTGCTCGCGCATTTCGCCTGCATGAGCCTGATCGTGTGGCTCTCGCTCTAACCGTCACCAATAGGCGCGGTAGTACGGGCGGTAGTAACCGTAATAGGGCCGATAGTACCGACGATAGCCGTAATAGCGGGGATAGGCTGGCCCATAGCCGTAATAGGCCGGCGCATAACCATAGCCATATCCCGGATAACCATAGCCACCGTAATACGGGCCACCGCCATAATAGCCATAGCCGTAAGGCGCGCTGCTGGCGATGGCGCCGCCGATGATCGCACCGGCCGCGAGACCGCCGAGACCCCATCCCCAGCCGCCGCCACGCCAGTGCACCTGCGTGACGTCGTCGCCGGCCGCGGCCTTCATGGCCGCGACGTTGGTCGGCAGCGGGGCTGCCGCCACCTGCCCGATTTGGCTGGCGATGACCACGCCCGCCAGCGAACAGGCAATTGCCGTTGTCCAGATCCTCATCGTCTTGCTCCTTGTCTGACGTTTCATTTGGAAAAGGAACACTCACCATGATCGGGCATCCCGACGCCAAGTCAAAGCCTCGATTTTGCGTGCGGCGCACAAGAGCCCGAGCATGCCTCAAATGTGATCAGCGGGTCGCCGGGAGGCGGCACGCGGCGCGACGACGCCGACGGCCGATCGCCACGGCAAAGCATTAAGCTTCCCGCGCATTCGCAACCAACAACCTCCTTCCCGATTTACTATTCGTACCGTTACTATCGGTTCCAATGGTGCGCGGCCGAGAGGCATCTCGCGAGGGCTCCGGCTTGCGCCCGAGAAGAGTGGGAGGATGACATGAGTGCCGTCGGAAATGAGCCGCTCGCCCGTCAGGCGCTGGCGTTCGTCCTGGCTGGCGGACGCGGCAGCCGGCTTCTGGAGCTGACCGACCGGCGCGCCAAGCCCGCGGTCTATTTCGGCGGCAAGTCCCGCATCATCGATTTCGCGCTGTCGAACGCGGTGAACTCGGGCATCCGCCGCATCGCGGTCGCAACCCAGTACAAGGCGCACAGCCTGATCCGGCATCTTCAGATGGGCTGGAACTTCTTCCGCCCCGAGCGCAACGAGAGTTTTGACATCCTGCCCGCGAGCCAGCGTGTCTCCGAGAACATGTGGTATGTCGGCACGGCGGACGCGATCTACCAGAACATCGACATCATCGAGTCGCACAACGCCCGCTTCATCGTCGTGCTCGCCGGCGACCACATCTACAAGATGGACTACGAGGTGATGCTGCGCCAGCACGTCGACAGCGGCGCCGACGTCACCGTCGGCTGCCTCGAAATGCCGCGCGCGGAATCCTCCGGCTTCGGCATCATGCATATCGACGAGAACGGCTGGATCCAGGAGTTCCTGGAAAAGCCGAAAGATCCGCCGCCGATGCCGGGCAAGCCGGACGTCTCGCTCGCCAGCATGGGGATCTACGTGTTCGATGCGAAATTCCTGTTCGACCAGCTCAAGCGCGACGCCGAGGATCCGAAGTCCAACCACGATTTCGGCAAGGACATCATTCCCTACATCGTCAAGAACGGCCGCGCGATCGCGCACCAGTTTTCCAGCTCCTGCGTCCGCTCCGGCAGCGATCCCCGCTCCTACTGGCGCGACGTCGGCACGGTCGACGCCTATTGGGCGGCCAATATCGATCTCACCGACGTAGTGCCGGAGCTCGACCTGTTCGACCGGGCCTGGCCGATCTGGTCCTACTCGGAGATCACGCCGCCCGCCAAGTTCGTCCACGACGAGGAGAGCCGGCGCGGCCAGGCCGTCAGCTCGCTGGTCTCGGGCGGCTGCATCATCTCCGGCGCCTCGCTGCGCCGTTCGCTGCTGTTCACCGGCGTGCGCATCAACTCCTACGCCAATGTCGAGAACGCCGTGATCATGCCCTATGTGAACGTCGGGCGCGGCGCGCGGCTGAAGAATGTCGTGATCGACCGCGGCGTCGAGATCCCCGAGGGGCTCGTCATCGGCGAGGATCCCGAACTCGATGCAAAGCGCTTCCGCACCACCGAGCAGGGCATTTCCCTCATCACCCAGCCGATGATCGACAGGCTCAATACATGACGCCTGTTCGCGTCCTCGCGGTCGCCTCTGAAGTCTATCCCATCGTCAAGACCGGCGGCCTCGCGGATGTCGCCGGTGCGCTGCCGATTGCGCTGAAGGCGCATGCCGTCGAGATGCGCACCCTGATGCCGGGCTATCCCGACGTGATGCGGCTGGTTTCCGGCGCAGAGGAAATCCGGCGCTGGCCGGACTATTTCGGCGGGCCGGGCCGGCTGCTCGCCGGCGCGCATGACGGGCTCGACCTGTTCGTGCTCGACGTGCCGCATCTCTATGCGCGGCCAGGCAACCCTTATGTCACGGCCGAAGGCGTCGACTGGCCGGACAATGGCGTGCGCTTTGCGGCGCTGTCGCGCGTGGCGGCCGACATCGGCCACGGCCTCGTGCCGGCCTTCGTGCCCGACATCGTGCACGCCCATGACTGGCAGGCCGGGCTCGCGCCGGCCTATCTGCACTACGACAATCGGCCACGGCCCGGCACCGTGATGACGATCCACAACATGGCCTATCAGGGCAAGTTCGCTCCCGAGCTGATCGGTGCGATCGGCCTGCCGTGGAGCTCCTTCGACGTCAACGGCCTCGAATATTTCGGCGGCATCAGCTTCCTGAAGGCCGGCCTGCAATTCGCCGATCGCATCACGACGGTGTCGCCGACCTATGCGCGGGAGATCCAGAGCGACGAGGGCGGCATGGGGCTCGGCGGCCTCTTGCGCGCTCGCGCGGGCGCATTGAGCGGGATCCTCAACGGCATCGACATCGCGGTGTGGAATCCGCAGGCCGATTCGCACATCGCCTATCGCTTCAGTGCGGAAGATCTCGCATTCCGGGCTGCGAACAAGGCGGTGCTTCAGCAACAATTCAATCTCGATTCCTCGGACGAAGCCCCCCTGCTCGGCGTCATCAGCCGGCTGTCCTGGCAGAAGGGGCTGGATCTCCTGCTCGAGGCCATTCCGACCATTTTGGGCGAAGGCATGCAGCTCGCACTGCTCGGCAGCGGCGACCGCGATCTTCAGGACCGCTACCAGGCGGCAGCGCGCGCCTATCCCGGCCGGATCGGGGTCGTGATCGGCTACGACGAGATTCTCGCTCATCTGATCCAGGCGGGCTCGGACGCGCTCATCGTGCCGTCGCGGTTCGAGCCGTGCGGCCTGACCCAGCTCTACGCGCTGCGCTATGGCGCCGTGCCGATCGTCTCCCGCGTCGGCGGTCTCGAGGATACCATCGTCGACATCGGCGAAGCCGATGCGTCCGGCCGCGATGCCACCGGCTTCAAGTTCGGCCCGGTGACGGCGGATGCCCTCGCCGGCACGCTGCGCAAGGCCAACGCGGCCTTCCACGACAAGCTGACCTGGCGGCGCCTGCAGCGAAACGGCCTTGCGACCGACGTCTCCTGGCGCAACCGCGCCGGCGACTATGCCGCGCTGTACCGGAGCCTGATCGAATCACGCCGCGCCTAGCGCATACCGGCTGAGGGCGCGCCGAATCCATGTTATAGGATCGGCATGGACCCGTTCTTGATCAAGCTGATCGGCTTTGCCGCAGCCTCCTGCACCACCGTCGCCTACGCGCCGCAGTTCATCAAGGTCTGGAAGACCCGCGCGGCGCGCGACATTTCACTCGGCATGTTTCTGGTCATGGTGCTGGGCCTGGCGCTCTGGCTCGTCTACGGCCTGCTCAGCGGCGACGCCCCGCTGATCGCCTCGAACGCCGTCACCATGCTGCTCGCCGGCGGCATTCTGGTGATGAAGCTGAGATACGGGTGAGCTTGCTCGCTCCGCGGATCGTTCTTCAGTCGGAAAAACGAAGCCGCTTGTATTGCAACTTCACCGCACGGTAGCATTCGCAGGTGGCCTTGTTGAGCTCGGCGGCGTTGACGATCTCGATGTGACCGCGGCTGAATCGAATGACGTTCGCTTCCTGGAGAGCATGGGCGACGAACGAGACGCTGTTCCGGCGAACCCCGATCATCTCCGCCATCAATTCCTGCGTGAGCTTGAAGCGGTCGCTGCCGGATAGATCCCGAACACGCAAGAGCCATCGCGCCAATCTCGCCTCGACGGTGTGGGATGCATTGCAGCCCACGGATTGCTGGGCCTGAACGAACAGGGCCTGACTGTGACGCGTCAGGCCATCCCGGAACTCGACACTCTGCTGTGCGAGAGCGCGAAGGCGGGCCGCTTCGACCTGCAGAGCCACACCCGGCACCAACACGACCGCGTGAACCAGTGCGACGGGCTCTCCCAATACGCCAAAAGTACCCAAAATGCCGTCAGGGCCGACCAACGCCACTTCGATCCGTTCTCCCGCTTCAAGTTCGACAACGAGAGACACGACGGCTGTCAGCGGAAAATGAGCCCACGCAACGGTTTGGCCAAGCTCGATCACCGAAGCCCCCTCCAGAAGCTCGACGGCCTTGAGATGCGGGCGAATGGCCGCGAAGTCGGCTGGCCTCAGCGACTTGAGAAAAGCGTTCCGGAATGGATCCGCCGATACCATCTAATTCTTCGGAAAATTCGCATAGCAATAGACACAACCATAGCGCGAAAATGAATCGAGCGAAACGGACAGAAATGGCCCGCATAAGCACTTTGGCGTGTGCATGAGCCGTTTTCTGCCGACGGCGCGATGCCCCTACTCAACTATCCCGAAGGACAATCTGGAACTTTCCGCCGATTTCACTTGCGGACGCGCGATTCAAGGCTGGCCGCCGAACATGTACGACGCCATCGCGACGTTTGCGACCTCGTCGACGAAGACGCGGTGGCCGACGTCGCTGCCGGCGGCGCCGGCCGCAACCATCAGCGGCAGCAGATGGTCCTCGCGCGGATGCGCCAGGCGCGCGCTCGGCGCGTTCTCCCAATCGACCAGCATCGCGTTGCGGCGCGCCGCATCCGGCGCGCTGATCGCCTCGTTCAGATAGGCCTCGAAATCGTAGGAGACCGGCCTGGACTCCGGCCGGTTGAAGCCGCGCATGTTGTGATAGGTGAGCCCGCTGCCGACGATCAGAATGCCTTCGTCCCGGAGCGAGGCGATCGCCTGCCCGACCTTGATGTGCTCGGCCGCATCGTAGGTCGATTTCAGCGACAAGAGCACGATCGGCATGTCGGCGTTCGGATACATCAGGCCGAGCGGCACGAAGGTGCCGTGATCAAAACCCTGATTGGCATCTTCGCGGCAATCGAGGCCGGTACCCGCGAGCAGCGCCTTCACCCTAGCTGCAAGCTCGGGCTTGCCCGGCGCCGGATATTTGAGGTGATAGGTATGCTCGGGGAAACCGTAATAGTCGTACACCATCGGCGGATGCGCCGAGGTCGACACGGTGAAGGCGTCGGCCTCCCAATGTCCGGTGATGACGAGCACGGCCTTTGGTCTTTCGGGGAGAAGCTGCGGCAGCCGCCCGAACTCCTCGGCGGTCCTGGCATATTGCACCCGTCGGTCCTCCATGAACGGCCAGGGGCCGCCGCCATGGGACAGGAACAGGGTCGGAAATCGCGTCATGGGCGAAAGCTCGTCTCGTTGACAACATGCGCGTGCGAACTGGCCGCACGATCGGCGGCGAGCATAGGCAAACCCCTATGGTTAGCAAGCCGTTAACGATTTGCCTTTCAAAATCCCCGCCATGGCCGAAGGAGTCGGCCAGAAGACGAGGACGTGAAATGAGGAAGTTTGCGCTGGGGGACGTCGTCAACAGTGACAAGGGCCGCCGCGGCGTCGTTCGCGCCGCCTTCAAGTCGCGGGAAGGCCAGCAGTTCTATGCCGTCGAGAAGGACGGCGCGATGGACTATCTGGAGGAAGACCGGCTGAGCCCGGCACCGCGCGTCGAGCTCGCGGCCTAAGTCCAGCTCATTTTCTGCTCTCACTTGCGAGCCGGTCGAGACGTTCCGCGAAGGGATCGTCTCCACTCGCGATGCGATCATTCGTGATCAGCAGCAGGCGATCGCCGCCTGCCGCCGCGTCCCAGCGTGGCAGGTCGGGACCATTGGGATCGCCGCTCCTGGCGAAGTTGATCCAGTAGCTGCGCATGCGGCTTGCGAGCTCGCGATCGCGCCGCGAGAAGATGCCGGCACCGGGTACGCCTTCCACGCCGAAGATGAACTGCAATTCCCGCCCGTGACCGCCCTCCGGATTGGTGCGCCGGGCCTCCGGCACGTAGGCGAAACGATAGCGGAAGGTCAGCGCGCCGCTTGCGGCGTGCAGACGAGCCAGCAGTCTCACCGGCTCGGAGAAGACCTTGTCGGTATAAAACCTTGCCGCAAGGTCCGAAGCTCTGGCGAGGTCGGGATAGAGCTTGGGCAGGTCATCGCTGGTGATGCCAGACGATGCTAGCGCCTCCGCGATGTCAGCTTCGCTGTCGAAATCCGTCTCGTCATCGTTGGAGCCGACGATCAGGGGAATCCGCCCTTCATGCCCGGCCGCAAAACCTGCGGCGATATCTTCCGTCACGAGGCGTCCATCGATCGTCGGCGCAAAGCCGTGCGGGAATTTCGCGAGCAGCTTCGTTTCGGCGGCAAGCAGCCGTTTGGCCTGGATCGTACGCGCGTTGATCTCCTTGCCATCAGGGCCGAGCGTCGCGACGAATTGCCGGCCCCAGGCCTCCGCCTCCTGCCGCGAGCGCAGGCGCGCCCGGCCAGGCACCGATTGCAGGATGGCTTTCTGAAACAGATCACGCACCTCGTTGCACAGCATCAACAGCGCGATCGACGTCGCGCCCGCGCCACTACCGAACAGGGTGACGTTCCCGGGATCGCCGCCGAACGCCGCGATGTTGTCGTGGACCCAATGCAACGCCGCGATCTGGTCCATCAGTCCGTAGTTTCCGGAGCCGCCTTCCGACAGCGCCGGATGCGCGAGCCAGCCGAGCGCGCCGAGGCGGAAATTCACGGTCACCACGATCAGGCCGGCCTGCGCGAGTTTCGCGCCGTCGAACATCGGATCGTTCGCAGTGCCGCCGACGAAGGCACCGTCATGAATGAACACCATCACCGGCAGCGGGCCATCGACGCCGAAGGGACGGAACACGTTGAGCGTGAGGCAATCTTCGCTCGCCTTCGGCAGCGACGGCTGGAGGCAGGGCGCGCCGTACTCATAAGCGGTGCGCATCTCGGAGCTCTCGGCCGTTGCCTCCGGCGGGCGCCAGCGCAGCGGGCCGACCGGCGGCGCTGCATAAGCGAGCCCCTTGAAGAAGGCCACCTCGCCTTCGACGCCACCGAGCATCTGGCCCTCGCGCGTCAGCGCGAATGGAAACTGTCCGACCGATTGGGCCATGGCCGAACCCGCGAGGCAAAGGAATCCGGAAACCACTGTGAGCGCAAGCAGGGACCGCATCTTTGGGGGATCTCAATGCGCGGAGAAGCTCCCCGGAAGGTTACGTCTACGACTGACGGAGAAGCAAGCTCCGGCCTTGCTTCTCCCCGCATCCGCCTTCGCCCGAAGGCGGGCTTCGGCGGACAAGAGTGCGGGGCGAGGGAGCGCACTGCGGCCAGAGCCCAACTTCATCGCAACAGCGGCTAGCCGCCCTTGCCGATGAGCTCCGCCAGCGCGCGCCGCGCGACGATGCCGAGCTCACCAAGAGTGGAGTGTCCCGCTTGCGCCGCCTCGATCAGGCGCTCTGCGATGAATCTGCGGCTGTCGTGATCGCCGCCGTGCGGCAATTGGCGGCACGTCTCCTCCAGGACGACGTCCATGTTCGCTTTCGTCCGCTCACTCAACTCTGTCATGTCGCCCGGTCGGTACGCGTGGCTTGTAACCGCAAGCATACACAGGCGGATCGTGCCTGATTAGACCGGTAAATCACGGCGATTGTGCATCGCGGTGCGTGCATTGAGGTAACCTTCGCGCGGCCACGATGACGCCGCAAACAGCTACCGAAGATTGCACTTGTTCTGATGACAAGCCCGGCCTGTGGCGATAGCGTGCCGGCAAAACAAAAGGACGGGAGGAATGCATGCCTGACGCAATGGTTGCTGCGCGTGCCTCTGACGCGGCGCGTGGAACACCCCGGCAGGTCGACGTTGCCGTGGTCGGCGCCGGATTTGCCGGCCTTTATCTTCTCCATTGCCTGCGCAAGGCCGGCTTCACGACCGTCGCCCTCGAAGAGGCCGGCGATGTCGGCGGCACCTGGTACTGGAACCGCTATCCCGGCGCGCGCTGCGATATCCAGACCATCGATTACAGCTACACTTTCGATCCGGAACTCGAGACGGCCTGGACCTGGTCGGAGAAATACGCGACCCAGCCCGAGATCCTGCGCTATCTCGGCTTCGTCGCCGACCGCTATGAGCTGCGCCGCGACATCCGCTTCGGGACCAAGGTCACGGAAGCCAAATGGGACGAGGCGACCGAGCGCTGGCAGCTCACCACCGACAATGGCGCGCCGGTCTCCTGTCGCCATTACATCATGGCGACCGGCTGCCTCTCCGCGCCAAAGCCGCCGGAGATCGACGGCGTCAAGGATTTCAAAGGCGAGGTCTATTTCACCGGCCGCTGGCCGCATGACGGCGTCAATCTCGCGGGAAAGCGCGTCGCCGTGATCGGCACGGGCTCGTCGGGCGTCCAGTCGATTCCGCTGATCGCCGAACAGGCCGCGCATCTGACCGTGTTCCAGCGCACGCCGAATTTCGCGCTGCCGGCGCACAACGGCCCCGCGCCCTCGGACCGCATGAGCCTGCTGCAAGGCGACCGCGCGGCCTATCGCGAGCAGGCGCGCCAGTCGATGGCCGGCGTGCCCTATCCGCAGCAGACGGCCGTGAGCTGGCAACTCAGCGACGCCGAGCGCCGGGCGCGGTTCGAGGAGGCGTGGGGCAAGGGCGATCTCGTCTATATCCTGACGCAACTCTGGGCCGACCAGGCGGTCGATGTCGACGGCAACAAGCTGATCTGCGATCTCATTCGCGAGAAGATCGCCGCCGTCGTGAAGGATCCCGAGACGGCGGCGGCACTGATGCCATACGACCATCCGTTCGGTGCGAAACGCCCCTGCCTCGACACCAACTATTACGCGACCTACAACCGGTCGAACGTCACGCTGGTCAATCTGCGCCAGGAGCCGATCAAGGCGATCACCGCAAGCAGCATCACCACGGCCAGGCGCAGCGTCGACGTCGACGTCATCGTGTTCGCGACCGGCTTCGACGCCATGACCGGCGCGATCCGCGCGGTGCATCCGATCACCGGGCGCGGCGGCAAGTCGCTGTCGGATGTCTGGGCACACGGGCCACAGACCTATCTCGGGCTCACGGTCGAGGGCTTCCCGAACTTCTTCATGATCACCGGTCCCGGCAGCCCCTCGGTGCTGTCGAACATGGCGGTGTCGATCGAGCAGCATGTCGACTGGGTCGTCGACCGCCTTGCCGCGCTGCGCGATGCCGGCTTCACCACGATCGAGCCGACCGAGGCGGCGCAGGCCGGCTGGGGCCGGCACATGGCCGACTGCTCGACGCTGACGCTGCACCGGCTCGCCAACACCTGGTACACGGGCGCGAACGTGCCCGGCAAGGTGCAGGGCCTGATGCCCTATACCGGCGGTGTCGGCCCCTATCGCAGCATCTGCGACGAGGTCGTCAGCCGCGGCATGCTCGGCTTCAGGCTCACCGGCCCCCACGTCGCCGCGCAGTGCAATGACGGCGAGGCGGTGCGGCTGCAACCGGATGTGCGGCTGGTGCTGAACCTGCTGGCAACGCTGAACCTGCCGCCGATCGAATCGATGGGCGCGCTCGGCGCCCGCGCCTTCGTCAACGAGTTCAACAAGGGCCGCCCGGCGGGACGGCCGATCGGCGATGTCGAGGACGGCACGCTGCCGGGCACCGACGGCCCGCTTCCCTATCGTGTCTACAAGCCCGCAGCGCCCGGGCCGCATCCGGTCGTGGTCTATTTCCACGGCGGCGGCTGGGTGCTCGGCGACGAGCAGTCGGACGATCCGTTCTGCCGCGACATGGTGCGCCGGACCGGGATGATGTTCGTCAGCGTCGGCTACCGCCACGCGCCGGAGCATCGCTTCCCGACCGCGGCTGAGGACGGCTATGCGGCGACGCGCTGGATCGCCGAGCACGCCGCCGAGCTCGGCGGCAAGCCGGGCCCGGTGCTGGTCGCCGGCTGGAGTGCCGGCGGCAACATCGCCGCCGTCACCTGCCAGCTCGCGCGCGACCGCGGCGGGCCAGACATTGCCGGCCAGCTCCTTGTGTGCCCGGTCACCGACTGCGACTTCGATCGTCCCTCCTACAACGACAATGCGACCGGCTACTTCCTGACGCGCTCGCTGATGGACTGGTTCTGGGACCTCTACTGCTCGCCGGCCGACCGAATTGACCCGCGCGTCTCGCCGCTCCGCGGCAAGGTCGCGGGCCTGCCGCCCGCCTTCGTCGTCACCTGCGAGTTCGATCCGCTGCGCGACGAGGGCATCGCTTATGCCGAAGCGATGGCCGCTGCCGGCGTGCCGGTCGAGCAGCTCAAGGCGCGCGGCCATTTCCACTCGTCCTTCACGATGGTGGACGTGGTGATCACCGGCGCGCCGGGCCGGGTGCAGATGGCCGAGGCCCTGCGGCGCTTTGCCGGGCTTCCGCCGGAGGTCAGCCTCGGCGACGAGCACAGCCACGGTCATACCAGCCCGGGGCACAGGATCGCGGCGGCCGCCAGTTGACAACAATAAGGCAGCCGGGAACCTTTTCCCGACTGCCGCGTTGTGTGCTCGTAGCATTGAGATGCAGCGTTTGGATGTAGGCCCCGGCGCGCAGATTTGCGTGCTGGGGTTCTTTTTTGCGTGAGGCCGGGCGATGGGGGACGTGGTTACGGATTCAAAGGTCGACTTCAGCGCCCGCGCCGCGCTGTATAAATGGCCGTCACTTGCCAACCAGCGCCGGCCGGACCGCGAGTCCTACCAGGTGAGCGAGGGCACGCTCGACGAATGCATCTCGGCGTTCATGGAGAAGCCGGCAGCGACCAGGCATCTCTACGAGATTCGCACGGCGGCGCAGCCGCCGCTGGTCACGGATATCCTCTCGCCCGAGCACATCATCGAGCTCTCGCGCTTGAGAGAATTTCTCTGACGGCGTGCAGACGCCATAGCTGCACATGCACGACAAGCTTCATCGACACCCATAGGAACCTTCTTCCGGTTTTTCCCGTTAACGGGGATCGGAAGCCAAGGCGTGAGTGTCCAAGATGCTTAGAGCTGACGTGCCATCTCCGGTCGTGCCCTATGGCGCAGACCAGACCCTGTTCGTGGTGATCGACCGCCGCGACGAGGCGACTGAAATCCGCATCGAGCGGAACGATCTCGAAGTCACGATCAATGAGCTCGTCGCCGGCTGCTTCAACGATCCGATCAAGGTGATCTCGTTCAACACGCTCGAGCACTGGGTGAAGGATATCTCGCCCGAGATCGCCGCCGAAATCCGGGCGCGCTGTGATATCGACCGCATCACGCTTCCCGATTATCTCAGCGATTTCGTCGAGAGCCACACCTGACCGCGCATCGTTCTCGTCGACGCGCTGCAAAGCGCAGGCAACAAGCGCCGCTCTCGCAGCGTTCGTGGAGGATTAAGCGCGCCGATATCTGCCGGCGATGACCTTGATCTCGCGGCGGCGTTCGTCGGCGAAGGCCAGGAGCCTTTCGATCGTCAGCGTATCCGTGATCCGTTTGGCGAGCCGCTCGGCACGCGCGGCCTGATCTTCGAGATACTGGATCGTATTCAAGCGTCCGCCTCCCCAAAAGCCCCGAATTGTTGGGCATCCATGGTGCGTGAGAAGCGGCTAACAGGCGGTTAAGTGGCCGTGCCTTGCAGCAACGAATCGTCCCTTACCGCACGACGTCGAGCCTGACATTGGCGAGGCCCTTGTCCACCATGCCGAGCGCCTCGGCCGCGGACGGCGAGATGTCGACCACGCGCCCGCGAACGTAGGGTCCGCGATCGTTGACCCTGACGGTCACGAAGCGGCCGGAGGAAACATCGGTGACGCGCAGCTTCGTGCCGAACGGCAGGCTGGGATGGGCTGCGGTCAGCTCGTTCTTGTCGAACCTCTCGCCGCTCGCAGTCTCCGTATCCGAATAGAAACTGGCAATGCCATGCGAGCCTG
This sequence comes from Bradyrhizobium sp. WSM2254, assembly GCF_000472645.1. Taxonomy (NCBI): domain Bacteria; kingdom Pseudomonadati; phylum Pseudomonadota; class Alphaproteobacteria; order Hyphomicrobiales; family Nitrobacteraceae; genus Bradyrhizobium; species Bradyrhizobium sp. WSM2254. Next base: position 23,000 of record NZ_AXAB01000059.1, read on the forward strand.
TCCGCGTGCTGCTCACCGCATCACCGGACGGACGTGCCCGGTTGGTCGGCCGTGGATACAGCGCCGCCACTCTGTGCGGCCGCTCGGCCGTGGCCTGCCGGCTGGTGCCGGCGAGATCGGCCTTCTGGCGGCCGACCGGAGATTGCGCGCAGGCCGCGAGCGAGGCCGCGGCAACGATGGCGAGCAGCAGCCGGAACGAGGTTGCGGGGGAAATCCGGGCACTTTCGGCACGTGCAAAGCGAGACATGATACGCCCCTCCGAACGGCCTCAAGTTTCGGCGGGCAATGAGGGCAGAACCTTGTCGGAAGAAAAGCGGGCCTGAGGCCAGGTTTTTTTCGCACCCGGCTGTGACGATTCCACCACACTGGCGTGTCCTGAATCGGGACAAATCAGCGAATATCAGCCTGATACGATGCGCCAGACCATCGGGCGCGCCTCCGGTTGAGCATCGCTCGCCTCGGCGCCCCCCTTCAGCAGCCGCGCCAGCTCAAGCCGATAGAGCCTTCGCCAGCCGGTTTTCAGGCTGGCGAGAAAGTCGAGCTCCCGTTGTGTCAGTGTGCCCATGAACCCGATCCGGTTTCGAGAGGCGCCGTCAGCCGACGAGGCCTGGCATCGGTTTGACGTCGGCGCTGCCGGGGAAGACCGTCTCGGCGAGCACCTTTTCCTCCACGCGCAGATGATCCCTGAGCAGACCCTTCAGCACGGCGCGCAAGTCGGTGGTCGGCTTGAGATCGCGGTCCTCGAACAGCTGCGCCGGCTTCAGGCCCGGCCAGTCCGCGATCACGCGGCCACCGGCGAGCCCGCCACCGATGAGGAAGGCGACCGTGCCCGTGCCGTGGTCGGTGCCCTGCGTGCCGTTGATGCGCGCGGTGCGGCCGAACTCGGTGACGACGGCGACCACTGTCTCGCCCCAGGCTTCGCCCGTGTTGGTCTCGATCGCGGCGAAGGCGCCGTCGAGCGCACCGAGCAGATTGTAGAGCTGGCCCGAGGCCGCGCCTTCGGCGATGTGCGTGTCCCATCCGACGAAGCCCATGGCGCCGACGCGCGGGCCGTCGGGCTTTGCAAGATAGCGCGCGGCGGTGCCGGCCGCTTCGGCGAAATAGGCGCGCACACGTGCGATGCCGGGAGGCGCCAGCGTCGGATCGTCCGACATCGGATCGCCGGTCCCCACCGCTCCGTCGAGCGAGGCGAGCTTCATGCGCGCCTGAAGCACGCTCGCAAGCTTCGGGTCGGTGTGCTGGTAGAGATCGAGCAGGCGATTCTGCGTGTCCTGGCTTGCCGGCAACAGTTTCTGCGGCACCCATGTCATGACCGGTGCGGAGCCGCGCACCACCAGCGGCGTCACCGAGCCGATGCCGAGCGCGCGACTGCCGCGCGGATCGACGCGCCCGCCGGATTCCAGTGCGACCAGCGCGCGGTTGAGCCATCCCGATGCGGTCACGCCGGGTCTGGTGAACCCGCTCTCGAGCACGTCCTGGCCGTCGAAATGCGAACGCTCGCGATAGGGCGTCGCAGTGGCGTGGACGATCGAGGCCTTGCCGCTCTTGTAGAGCCTGTGCAGGTTCGGCATCGCCGGATTGAGCGCGAAGAAGGCATCGAGCGGCAGCGCCGGCGGCTTGCCATCCAGCACCAGCGCACGATCGCCGCACAAGGAGATCCAGTCGGGATCGCCGACCGGCGCGACCGCACCGAGACCATCGAGTGCGCCGCGCAGGACGATGACGAGCAGGCGTGGATCGCGCCCTTCGGCGCGCGCGATCCGCGGCATCTGACTCCAGGCGAACAGGGTACCGGAGCCGATCAGAAGCTCGCGCCGCGTGGGCAAATGATTGTCCGAGCCCATGGTCACCTCCTCTGGAAATCCGCCGACATGAACAGCAGCGCGAGCGCCTGCTGCCGGCTTTCGGCGCGGCCGACCGCCTGCTTCACCTCGGGCGCGATCTCGGATCCGAAGACGTCTTCGATGATGACTTGCGGATCGGCCGTGCCGGTGACGCGTTCGGCAAAATAATTGGCGACGTCGAGCCGTCGGCCGACCCCGTCGATCCAGCTCGCCTCGTCGTCCGGATAGCCTTTCGGCGCCGGCGGGCGCCACAGCGCCTCGCCGAGAAGTTCCTGGCCGCCGGTGTAGCGGACAGGATCGACGCTCGTGATGCCGGTTGCGCGGACCATGCCGACCACCCATTCGCCGGGACGCTTCAGTTTTAACGGCGGCCCGCGCCAGGCCTCGTCCGACGACACCATGGCGATCGCGACCTGCTTGAGATCGCCCTCGGTGTCGCGAAAGGCCTTCGCCATCTGCGCGACCAGCGCCGGCGGCGGCTCGTCGGCGACGAAATGGCGCGCGAGCTTCGTTGCGACATGGGTCGCCGTCGCCGGATGCGCGGCGAGATCGCGCAGCACGGCGCGGCCCTGCTCGGCATCCTCCTGCTCATAGCGCTTGCCGAGCACTGTCTGTCCGCCGGGCTCGTGCAGCCGCGGATTGAAGGTGAACTCGCCGCCGTGCTCGGGATTGTCGCCGGGCGGAACGAGCGTCCATCCCGTCATGACATTGGCAAAGCTGATCACGTCGTCCTGGGTATAGCCGGTGCGCACACCTAGCGTGTGCAGCTCCATGATCTCTCGGGCGATGTTCTCGTTGAGGCCGCGGCTGCGGTTGATGCCGGCGGTCGAGTTCGCGCCCATCGAGGCGAGATTGTCGAGATAGAACAGCATCGCCGGATGCCCCTCGACGGCCAGCAGGAGATCGACGAAGCGGCCGAGCGTGTTGGCGCGAACGGCTTCGCGCTCATAGGCGCCGGACATGCTCTGGATCTTGTTGGCCGAAACGCAGAAATGGTTGGACCAGAACCACACCAGCCGCTCGGCGAAGCCGATGTCGGCTGCGAGCGCAGCCTCGGTGCGCAGCATGGCTTCCTGCAAATAGATCGGACGCCCGGGATCGGGAATGGCCTCGGCCGCTTGTTTGGCCGCCATCTCGGCGGCGTCCTTGTCGGCACTCTGTCCCTGTGCCTGTCCTTGCGTCTGATCTTCGGACATGAGGGGCGTCGCAGCCATCTGCTGCTTCTTCGCCTGCTGCTGCGCCTGTTTGGCGCGGGCCGTGCGCCGCGCATTGGCGTCGGCCACGGTGCGGTACGCCTTTGCGCTGCTGGGAAGCGCGGCCGCGGCGGTCAGCAGCAGCGGCCTGTCGAGTTCGGCGATCAGCGCGCCGCGCGGGTCGGTGCCGACGGCGGCGATCGATCCCGGTCGCGGCCCCATCCCGAAGCGATGAAGCGCGAGCACAGAACCGGCCTTTGCGGAATTGCTCATGGCGAACGCCCAATTCTTTCGCGCCAGCCGGTGGCACCTTGCTAGGCTACGATCCGTAATGCTACGGAACGTAGCATTGGCGATGCCGGCCGACAAGCGGAGATTGAGGCACTGCCATCAAGAACTCGGGAGCCGCCGGTCTGACGGACGGGCGGCTCCAACAATCCTAGAAGCTGGGCCCGAGCGCGATCTTGGTGATCGTGCCGTTCCTGACGCCGATGCGCCACTCCGCCGAGCCGTTCGCGAACTGGGCGATGTAGATGTCGCTGTCGAGCGCGGTGACGCCGCGGAACGAGATCGCGCGCAAGGCACCGAGGCGCGCCAGGATCGCCTGGTCGAACGGAAGCTGCTGGCGCGCGATGTTGGCGACCTCGGTCGTCATATGGTCGTAGTCCGGCTGTCCCTTGCCGATGCCGTCGAGATATTGCCGCAGCATCGCCTCGCTATTGGCGATCGGAACGGCGCGACGCGCGGCGCGCCCCGGCCGGGCCCCGACGTTCGCGGCCTCGACATTGTGGTAACGCGTCTGCCGCCCCGGCACCAGGATCTCCATGCATTTTCCCGACTTGTCGGCAATGACCCACGGATTGTTCACGGTGGTCAGCGCGACCCAGGTCATGTCTGACCCGACGAAGCTCTGCGCCTTGCGCTCGCCGTTCGCATCGAGATTGAAGACCTGAATGTCGTCGCCCATCTCGTTGTAGACCATGATCCGGATCGGCGAAGTGCCGGCGTGGCCGCGCACATTCGCTTCCTCCGCGCAAGGCACGATGCCCCCGAGCTCGTCATTGCCGTCGGCGCGGAAGATGACGTCGCCGGCCTTGCCGTCGGGCTCGAGCAGCAGGCGGAATTCCGCCGTGCCGTTCTCGAACTTGGCGCCATAGATGTCGTAGCCGCCAGGCCCGACGCCGCGGAAGAACAGCGACTCCACCGGGCCGAGAGCGACGAACGTCGCGTGCAATTCGTCGACCTGACGGTGGACCTTGGCGGCGAGCGGCGCGCTCATCCGATCGTAATTCGGCGTGCCATGGCGCAGATCTTCGATCCCGCGCAGGATCATCTCCTTGCCGCCGGCGACCGGGACCTGCTCGCGGAAGCGATCCGGCACTTCGGTGACACGGCGCGCGAAGTCGGCCTCGATCGCCTGCGCCACAGCCGCGTCGATCCGCGGCGCGAGACGGGCGCCGAACACCGCGTCCTGGACCAGCACGCGCGAGACCTTGGCCTGGTCGTCGCGCAGGAAGACCAGGAGATTGTCGCCATGGATCGAGAAGACGTCGGCACCTTCGGCGAGGAGCGCCGCCCGGCCCTTCACGGTTTCCTGCGCCTGGAGCCGATCCCCGTCGCGGCGCACGGTGAGCACGCGGTTCGGCGCGACCCTGTACCAGCCGACATATTGGTCGAGCGATACGGAATCGGTGGCCGCCGTCGGCACCTCGGCGACGCGAGTTGCGCGAATGTCGCGGCCGTTCATGCGCAGCATCAGCTCCGCGGAGCGGCGCTCCGCGTCGAGCGGAAACGTGATCTCGCCGGACGAGGCGGCGTAGGAGGCGGTGCCGTCATTGCCCACCGCCAGGCGCAGTTTGCGCTGCCCGGTGAGCTGGCCATAGAGTTCGTCGCCCTCGCGGAAGATCGCGAACACCGAGGCCGGGCCCATCGCGTAGAAATTGACGAACGGGCGGTAATGCTGGGCCGGCACGTCGCCGAGACCCGCCGCGACGGGCGCGGGATCCGGCGTGCGATAGGCGATCATGCCGGCGGACACGATCACGACCGGAACGATCGCGGCCGCGATCCACAGCCGCTTGCGCCAGCCGACCGCGACAGGCATCGCGGCAGCCGCGATGATGCGCTCGATGCGGGCGCGCACGGTGGAGGCCCGCGCCATCGCGAGCTCCATCGGCCGCGGCTTCACGCCGGTTGCGACATCAAGCAGGATTTCGGCATAGGACAGCCGGTCGTCGATCACCGCGATCGCCTGGGCATCGCTGATGATCTCGGCAAGCTCGGCAAGGCGCGCAAGCTGCCACCACGAGAACGGGCTGAACCAGAACACCGCGCGGTTGAGGGACGCGAGCAGGAGGACGTAGAAATCGCGGTTGGCGACATGCGCGCCCTCATGGGCGAGCACCGCGAGGCGCTTCTTCGCATCCCAGCCGGCAAATTGCGGCGGCACCAGAATGGTCGAGCCGAACGTCACGGGGCCGCCGACGTCGCGGCTAACGCGCACGTCGGCGTCGATCAGGTGCACACCCTTCACCGGCTTCGCCGCGCGCGCCAGGCGCCAGGTCAGGCCGAGGCCGATCGCGAGCCGCAGCAGCAACAGGCTGGCGACGCCGGCATAGACCACCGTGGCTGCCAGCCGCCAGTCTATCGACGCAACGCTTTTCACCGGCGGCGCAATGGCCGCACCGTGCGCAATCGGCAACGCCGGCTGCGGCGTCTCCAGCATCGACATGTCGGCCGGCCACAATTCGTCCGGCACCGGCACGGACAAGGGCAGCCGGTCGATGGTGAGCGTCGGCCAATGCATCACGAATGGCATCGCGAGCGAGGCCAGCAGCACGACGACCCACGCCGTCATGTGGACGTGCGGATTGCGCACGCGAAACAGGTTGAGACCGAACCAGACGACGCCTCCCAGCACGAAGGAGCGCAGCGCCGCCTCAGCCAGAGTTGCGATCATTCTTTCTTCACTCCCCTCGCCTTCTTCGCCTTGGCCACCTGGTCGGCCAGCGTGCGCAATTGCTGCTGGTCGAGCATCGCATTGTCCACCATGCCGACGAGGACCTCTTCCATCGAGCCATTGCAGAACCAGTCGACGATGCGCTGCACCGCCTTGGCGGCAACCCGCGAGCGCTCTTCGGCCGCGTGGTAGACATAGGTGCGTCCGTCCACGGTGTGGTGAGCATAGCCCTTTTCCTCGAGCCGGCGCAGCACCGTGCGGACGGTGGATTCCTTCAGACGCCGCGACAGCCGCTCGCGCACGACCTCGGCCGTAACGGGACCATGGGCCCAAACCAATTGCATGACCTCGTGCTCGAGGTCGCCCAGTTCGGGCATACGATCGTCCATGGCATCTGACCTTGCGGATTGAGTTCTTCTTGTAATGCTACAGAGCGTCGCATATAGGGCCGCGCCGCGCAACGGCGATTCCACCTGAAATGGTGGCGGCGGCTGACCTAACCGGCGGCCAGGCTGGGCGAGAGCATGAGAGGCCGTCATGCCCGGGCTTGTCCCGGGCATCCACGTTCGTCGTCCCGCGCGGTAAGGCGTGGATGGCCGGGACATAGGCGAGCGGAAGCGACGCCGTCCTTCGGACGGCTAAGCCCGGCCATGACGACGTGGAAGCATTCAGTACTTCGGCTCGTACATCTGCGACTGGACCAGGGCCTTCACGTCGTTGGGCGCGGGGCCGTCGGCGAGCCCGCGCTGATAGGCGACGTCTGCCACCGCGGCGGCAATGCGGGCCGAGACCTCGCGGATGCGGGGGAGCGCCGGATAGAGGCTGCCCTGCGCGAGGTCATCCTTGCCGACGCAATCGGCGAGCGAATGCGCGGCGGCCATGAACATCTCGTCGGTGACGAGACGCGAGCGGGTGGCGATGACGCCGAGGCCGACGCCGGGGAAGATGTAGGAGTTGTTGCCCTGGCGCGGCACGAAGGTGCGGCCGTTGAGCGTCACCGGATCATACGGGCTGCCGCAGGCGAACAGCGCGCGGCCATCGGTGTAGCGATAGGCATCCTCCGCCGAGCATTCGGCCTTCGAGGTCGGATTGGAGAGCGCGAACACGATCGGATGTTCGTTGAGTTCGGCCATCGCCTTGAGCACGTCGGGCGTGAAGGCGCCGCCGACCGCGGCGACGCCGATGATCGCCGTCGGCTTCAGCGTCTTGATCGCGGTGAGGAAGTCGGTGATCGGCGCCTGGTCGGCATGCGCATAGCGGAGCTTGTGACCGGACAGGCCATTCCGACCGCTGACGACGAGGCCGCGGGAATCCACCAGCCAGTTGCGGCGGAGCGCCTCGGCCTCGGTGGCGCCCTCGGCCATCATGGCGGAGACCACGAGATCGGCGATGCCGGTCGCCGCCTCGCCCGCGCCGAGGAACAGGATTTTCTGATCCTTCAGCTTGCCGCCGGAGACGCGCAGACCTGAGAACAGGCCGGCAAGCGCCACCGCCGCGGTGCCCTGGATGTCGTCGTTGAAGACGCAGGCTTCGTCGCGATATTTGTGCAGCAGCTTGAACGCCGCGTGATTGGCGAAATCCTCGAACTGGATCAGCACGCCCGGGAACGTCTTTTGCGCGGCGACCATGAACTCGTCGACGAAGCTGTCATAGGCCTCGCCCGTGAGCCGGCGCTCGCGCAAACCGAGGTAATAGGGATCCTTGAGCAGCTCTTCATTGTTGGTGCCGACGTCGAGCACAACAGGCAGGCAGTGCTCGGGATGCACGCCGGCGCAGGCCGAATAGAGCGAGAGCTTGCCGACCGGAATACCCATGCCGTTGGCGCCGAGATCGCCGAGGCCCAGGATGCGCTCGCCGTCGGTCACGACGATCAGCCTGGCCGGATAGGGCCAGTTCTTCAGGATCTCCGCGATCTGGCCGCGATCGCGCGAGGAGATGAACATGCCGCGCGGCCGCTGGAAGATCAGGCCGTATTTCTGGCAGGCGAGCCCGACCGTCGGCGTGTAGATGATCGGCTGGATCTCGTCGATATTGTCGACCACGACGCGGAAGAACAGCGCCTCGTTGCGGTCATGCAGCGCATTCAGCGCGACATATTTTTCGAGATCGGTCGGCAGCGTGCGCAGATTGGTGAGCACGCGATCGGCCTGCGTCTCCATCGTCAGCACGCAAGGCGGCAAGAGGCCGCGCAGGCCGAGCGCCGCGCGCTCCGCCTCCGTGAAGGCGGTACCCTTGTTGAGCAAGGGATCGCGCAGCAGCGCCATGCCGTGCGATTGATCGGACGATGACGACTGGGCCGCGACCCGGGCAGGTCTATTCACGAATTCCCCCAAGGAGTTTCTTATTGAACCGTAGTCATTGTCGGCCAGCGCTCCCCAGAGATCAAGGACATAGGACTCATGTGTCGATGATGATCTCGCACCGCAGCGAGAATTTTAGTGCAGATCGCAGATCACGCGCGAGGCAAGGGTTAACGTCGCAACGCTCCTGTTCCTCATGGTGAGGGATTGAGAGCGGCCCCTCTCTCCCCTCGTCATTCCGGGGCGCGCGTCAGCGCGAGCCCGGAATCCATTGCACGGCCGTCTCTGCGGCCCGATGGATTCTCAGGTGCGCAATTGCGCACCATAGCTCGCGACTTCGTCGCGCCCCGGAATGACGAGAAGCCTCACAATCTGTCAGGATGAGGGAGTGTCATGCGGCTGCAGCACTATTCAGGCTTGATATCGGCGGCCTTCACGATCGGCCACCATTTCTCGGTCTCGGCCTTCTGGAAGGCGGCGAGCGCCGCAGGCGATTGCTGGTCCGGCGGCGGAATCTCCTGCCCCAATTCGCCGAAGCGCTGCTTGACCGAGGGATCAGCGAGCACGGCGGCGATGGCCGTGTTGAGCCTTGTGACGATGTCCTTCGGCGTGTTCTTCGGTGCCCAGATGCCGTGCCAGTAGGAGATGTAGAGGCCGGGCAGCCCCGCCTCGTCGACCGTCGGAATATCAGGCGCGGATGCAAGCCTTGTCGGCGAGGTCACGGCGAACGCCTTGATCGCACCATTCTTGTATTGCGGCAGCGAGTTCGAGGCCTGGTCGAACATGATGTCGATCTGGCCGGCCACGAGATCGATCATGGCGGGCCCCGCGCCGCGATAGGGCACGAACTGGAAGTCGGTCCCGGTCTTCGCCTTGAAGAAAACGCCGGCGACATGGGCGCCGGTGCCGGCGCCGGCCGTCCCGGCGGTGGCCTTGCCGGGGTTGGCCTTCAGCCACGTGATCATCTCTTTCAGACTGCTGGCCTCGAGCGACTTCCGGCCGACGATGAGCTGCGTCCCCATCGCAATTGTCGCGACCGGCTCGAAATCGGCTATGACGTCGTAGGGCAGCTTGAAGATCGCACCATTGAGCACATGCGTGCCCCAATGTCCGATGGTGATCGTCGTGCCGTCAGGGGTTGCGCGCGCGACGCGGGCGCCGGCGATGCTGCCGGAGGCGCCCGCGACGTTCTCGACCACCACCGTCGTGTGCAGCTCGGCAGCGATTCGTTCGGACAGGATTCGCGCCAGCGTGTCGGTCGGCCCGCCCGCCGCAAACGGCACCACGAGCGTAATGGGGCGCGATGGAAAGGGCTGGGCGCCCGCCGGCGCGGTCCCTGCCGCGCATCCGATCAACACGCCTATGACGATCAGATGACCGCGTAGTCCGCCCCACAGCCCCCGCATCGTTCTCCCCTACCCTTTTTGCCGCCCGCATGTTGTCAGCGGGCTGAAGCCGGAGTGAACGCCGCCGCGTAAGCGGAGGCAAGGGAGAAGTTCGTCGAGCCTCTATCCGGCCGCCCGCCGCGGGGTCAGGGTGGCCGCGTTGTCTGCCGGCGGCGCGATCTGCATCAGGATGGTCTGGGTCGCGGACGCGACCTCGATGCCGTTCTGCTGGAAGCGCTGCTTCATGCGGCGGTTGAACTCGCGCTGGACCGGCCAGCGGCCGGCCTCGGTGCAGCGGATCTGGCCGACGATCGACACCATCGCACCATCGACCTTGTCGACGCCCCAGAGCTCGAGGTCGCCGCGGATCAGCGCGCGGAAGTCACCCTCGCGGCGCATCTCGTCGACGATGTCCTTGAGGATCTGACCGGCGCGGTCGGTGTCCTCCTTGTAGGCCACGTTGACGCTGACGGAGGCGTTGCCGGCACCGCGACTGGCATTGGTGATGGTCGTGACCGCGCTGAACGGCACGATGTGCACGGCACCGTCGCCCGCGCGCAGGCGGATGGTGCGGATCGAGACGTTCTCGACGACGCCTGACAGCCCCGACACGCTGACGTTGTCGCCCACCTGCACCGTGTTCTCCAGCAGCAGGAACAGGCCGGTGATGAGATCCTGCACCAGTTTTTGCGAACCGAAACCGATGGCGATGCCGACGATGCCGGCGCCTGCCAGCAGCGGGGCGACATTGACGCCGATCTCACTGAGCGCCGTGAGGCCGACGACGGCGGCGATCACGCAGAGCAGCGCGGTGCGCAGCATCGGCTGGAAGGTCCGCAGGCGCGCGGCGCGGGCGTAGTGCCCGTCGCGGGACAGCGCATTGATCTGGCGATCCAGCAGCGCGTTGCTGATTTCCCAGATCGCCGCAGCGACGAATACGGCGACGCCGATCGTCGCCACGGCCGAGATCAGCCGGCTGCCGATCTGGCCGCCATAGAACCAGACGATGGCGTCCACGCCCCAGACTTCGAGCACGGCCACGAAGCCGATGAAGGCGATCACGCCAGATACGATCTTGCGCAGCAGCGGCAGATAGCGGTTGGCCCGGATTTCCAGCCCCGGAAAGCGCTGGAGGATCTCCGGCTTGATGCGGAAGCCGCGGTCGATCAGGCCCAGCGTCAGCATGATGGCGACGCGCGTGATCAGCGCCACCACGATCGTGCCGACGAAATACTGCAGCAGCAGCGCATAGCCGTTGCGGATGTTCAGCGCCCACACGGCCCACAGTGCAAGATCGAGCGCGATCGCGAGATAGTGCCAGCCACCGGCGATGCGGTTGCGCAGGCGCGCCGCGATCCCCGGCCGCTCGGCGGGCGCGCGAATGGCCTCGGCGACCTGGCGGCGGCATTGCAGGATGATGACGACGATGAAGAGATGCACCACCAGCATCACCATGCGCAGCAGCGCGGCGTACCCGGCGCGATGCAGACCGAGCAGCAGCGCCACATTGGCGAAAGCGATGCCGGAGACGCCGACGCCGACGATGCGTCGTGCCCAGATCTCGATATAGGCCGCGGTCTCGGCCCGAACCGGAAGCAGGCCGAACGGCCCCACCAGCGCGCGAACCACGCAGATGAGCCCGCGCGAGAACGCATAGGCGTTGCCGACCGCGAGGATCACGAGGCGGACGGTCGTGGGCTCGCCGATCTCCGTTCCGAGCAGCGCGGTGGCAATGCCCACGAAAACGAACACGGGAAGCAATTCGAGCACCAGGCGCCCCAGCACGAACGGCAACCGCAGCAGGACTTGCCAGATCCGCATCAGACTGTGGCGACGCTTGTGCAGTTCGGGCGCCGGGGTGACATCGGCCACCGATGACGGTGGATCGGCGACGAGCGTCGCGTGCGCCGGCAGATGCGCGGTCTGGGGCACGCGTCCTTCCAGGAACGCGACCGGACGGCGGATCAGACGAAAGATCACCCATTCGGCGGAGAGGGCGCAGCCGAGCACCAGCGCGAGCTTCCAGGCGATCTCGATCAGGAGATTGTAGGCCGCGGGATCGTTCGCGGTTCGCACGATCCAGTAGTAGAAGGCCGGGAAGTGTGTGAGCGTCCGCGCCACGCTGGCGATCTCGCCCGAGATCTCGCCGATCTGCTCCGATACCGTGAGCAGGAGCTGCGCACCGAGGCCGTCGGCCGAAAGCGGGATCGGCGATTTCTGTTCGGGCGCGGACGACGCAGGCTGCTGCTGACCGGATACATTCGCGATCGCGCGTAGCGTGTCGATCATCTGAGCGCGTTTCTGGTCGTCCTGCAGCGTCTCCAGCGCGCGCCTGGCCTCGTCCGGCGACAGCGTGGCCGCACCATTGGTCGCCGGCGCACGCTGCTCGGCGTGGGCGCCGGCGAGAGACGAGATGGCGAGGAAGAGCGCTGCGAGGAGCGCCGAGGCAAGCTTATGCGACACGAGGATTCCTTGAAAAAATGAATGCGCCCGCGGCGACGGGGCCGTCACCGCCGAAGCACGTGCGTCATGTCGGATGGTTGTTATTCGCCCCGCCGCTGTGTCGGAAGTTGGCCAAGGAGGCGACATTCTCTTGGCATTTGCCGCGATGCAAGAAACAGAAACCCGCTCCCGACACGGCGAAATGCCGGCTCGCGGCCGTGCATCGATACAACTACACTCACGCCAAAACCTCTCCCGTCATTCCGGAACGGCTCCGGAACGACGGCGAGGAGGAGGAGGAGGAGAAATCAAGTGTGATGCTGTTCGCTCCGCGCGACCTCGACTGGATGTATGCGAGAGCGTGCAAAGCACAGCGCCGGGCAGGTAGGGGCCTTGCCTCACTGATGGAGCCCGCTAAACCTTGACCCGGCGTGCCGTTCGCGGTTTTTGCCGCTATGCGATAGTCCGAACGAGCCCCATCGCACTTAACGCGGCTGGATCTGCGGAGGTGGTGTCATAGACCTCCCCTTGCTCATGATGTGGACGTTGCGCGTCGCGTATTCGCGACCACGATCATGCTCCTCCCGTGACATAGGACTGTCAAGCGGGATCGCGGGCTTTGAAATCACATTTGAGGCAGCGTTCCAGGTAGTTCCCGCGACAGATTGGCTGCATGCGGCGGCGGAATAAATCCCTCATAGCAGCGTTTGTGTCGAAGAGAATATCCGCGTCGCCCCTCGTTCTTTTCCAGAAAGCCAGAGATGAAAGCATTCATTTGCATCGCCGTTCTTGCGGCCCTCGCGACCGGATCAGCGTTCGCGCAAACCCCGCCGCAGACCTCCACCAGGAAGGTGGACGGCACCGACAACGTCTACATCTTCCGCTATGGCGGCCATCAGTCGATGTTCGTGGTGACGCCGAAGGGCGTGATCGCGACCGACCCGATCTCCTACTTGCGGCCCGCGAAGCCCTATATCGACGCGATCAAGGCGGTCACCGACAAGCCGATCAAATACGTCGTCTACAGCCATCATCACTACGACCACATCGCCGGCGGCCAGCCATTCAAGGAACTCGGCGCCACCTTCATCGCACATCGGCGGACCAAGGAGCGTCTGCTCGAGCTGAAGAAGCAGAATGCGCTGCTCGCCGACGTCGTGATGCCGGATCAGGTGGTGGACGACAAGAAGAGCATCACGCTCGGCGGCACCACGCTGGAGCTGAACTATGTCGGCCGCAACCATTCCGACAATTCGCTGGTGATGCGGCTGCCGAAGGAGAAGATCGTGTTCGTGGTCGATTTCGCGCCGATCGAGTCCGTCCAGTTCCGCAACATCCCCGACAATGCCTCGCCGCTGGAATATATCGCCTCGCTGAAGAAGCTGGCGTCACTCGACTGGGAGCAGATGATCCCCGGCCACCCCAACGCCGGCGGGCGGCTCGGCACCAAGAAGGACGTCGAGGACGACGTCGCCTACATGGAGGACCTCTCCGCCGAGGTGAAGAAGGCGGCTGACGCCGGCAAATGCTTCGACACCGCCATGAAGGAGGTGAAGCTGCCGAAATACGAGAAGTGGGCGAATTACGAGACCGCCCTGCCCGCCAATGTCGAGCGCTTCTGCTACTGGTGGGGACGCGGGTACTAAGGGACGGCGTACTCGGACGCGACGAGCTTCGCTCGCGCTGGGATCGCAGGGTGGGCAAGGCGCGTCAGCGCCGTGCCCACCACCTCTATCCAGGCGAAGATCGGTGGGCACGCTTCGCTTTGCCCAGCCTACGAGATCAGAGATCGCGGCTACGAACTACGGCAGACACCTCGCTTGTGCCCACCCGGCTCGGTCCACGGCGATGGTGGCATCATGCCCCTGTCTTGCCCGACGAGTCAAACGCGTTTCGTAAAATCCGCAACGAGCGGGACCCATTGCCAAGCCATTGATTCCGCGGGCACCGGCTACTGTGCATGGGGTTGTTTTCGCGCTTTTTGTCGATGGCCGGCTCAGCGGCCTAGAGAAACATGCCTGCCAGGTCGACCGTCGAGGACTTTCCGATCTGGTCGAAGTTTCGCGCCAGCCAGCTTCGCGCCGCCTCGCGGCCCTCGTCGCGCAGGCGACACAACAGGCTCCATTCGGGGTGGAACTGCGTGGCCGTGCCGAGCTGCGACATCAACTGGTCGTTGCCGATCCAGTGCATGTACATACGGCTATGCCTGTCGCTGTCGAGCTCGCCGTCGTCGATCAGCCGCGTGGCGAACGCGATCGCGCGCATCTCGCGCATCAGCGACGAATTGAAGCTGATCTCGTTGATGCGGTGGAGGACATCGGCTGCACTGGTCGGCAGCTCGTCGCGCCGGATCGCCGTGACCTGCACGATGATGACGTCGTGACTGCCCTTGCGGTAGATCAGCGGATAGATCGCGGGATTGCCGAGATAACCACCATCCCAGTAATGCTCGCCGTCGATCTCGACGGCCTGGAAATAGGGCGGCAGGCAGGCCGAGGCGAGCACGGTTTCCGCCGTGAGAAGCGGGCTCTGGAACACCTTGATCTTGCCGGTGCGGACGTTGGTGGCGTTGAGAAACAGCTGCGGCGCCTCGGGCGAGGAATTGAGCCGGTCGAAATCGACCACGCGCTCAAGCAGCGCGCGAAGCGGATTGAAATGAAAGGGATTGAGCAGGTTCGGCGGCAGCGTGTGCGTCAGCGTGTGGATGACGGCGTGGACCGGATGATATTCCGGCGGCAGCCGCAAGGCCTGGATCCACTGGTTGAGCGGCGAGAGCAGGTCGTACGTCATGTCCATGCGCGACACTTCGTACCAGAATGCATGCAGGCTCTCTCGCGCGGCCTCCGCGCCTCCGTGCGCCATGCCGGAGGCCATCGCGACCGCATTCATGGCGCCGGCACTCGTAGCGCTGATCGCCTCGATCGCGAGCCTGCCGTCTTCGAGCACCTGGTCGAGCACGCCCCAGACGAAGGCGCCGTGCGCGCCGCCGCCCTGGAGCGCGAAGTTGACCGTCTTGCGGTCCGCGGTCCGGTTGGCTGTCACTTTGCTTGCTTCTTGCCTCCCGTCCCCTCCTTCTCCAGCGCCTTGCGCACCTCCTTGAACTCTTCCAGCGAGGCCTTGTCGGCACGGGGGAAGCGCAAGTCGAGCTTTTCGAGCGCGGCATTGATCACCGAGCCGATCACGACGCGGGCGAACCATTTGTGATCGGCCGGCACCACGTACCACGGCGCATGGGCGGTCGCCGTGTGGCGGACGATGTCCTGATAGACGGCCTGGTAGCGCGGCCACAGCGCGCGCTCCTTGATGTCGTCCATCGAGAATTTCCACTGCTTGGCGGGATCCTCCAGCCGGTCGAGAAAGCGCTGACGCTGCTCGTCCTTGGACAGGTTGAGAAAGAACTTCAGCACCACGGTGCCGTTGCGGGAGAGGTAGCGCTCGAAGGCGGAAATGTCCTCGAACCGCTCCTTCCAGATGTTCTTGGTGACGAGCTTCTGCGGCAGCTTCTCCTTGGCGAGGATCTCCGGATGCACGCGCGTCACCAGGCACTCCTCGTAATGCGAGCGGTTGAAGATGCCGATATGGCCGCGCTCGGGCAGCGCGATGACGTGACGCCAGAGGAAATCGTGGTCGAGCTCCTTGCTGCTCGGCGCCTTGAAGGCTTGGACATTGCAGCCCTGCGGATTGATGCCCTCGAAGATCGCCTTGATCGCGGAATCCTTGCCGGCCGCGTCCATGGCCTGGAACACGATCAACAGGGACCAACGGTCCTGGGCGTAGAGTTTCTCCTGGAACTCGATCAGCCGCTTCTTGTTGGCGTCGAGAATTTCCTGCGCCTTCTCCTTGTCGAGATCGCCCTTCTCGTTGGTCTTGTGCGCCTTGAGGTGAAACTTGCCCGAGCCATCGTAGCGGAATGGCGTGATGTAGCGGTCAAGTTCCTGGGCGAGCGATCTGGACGGCTTCTTGTTCATGAGCGCGGGGCCCCTTGCGTTGCGGCTTCAGTCGGTCGAGCACGCTACCAAGGATGCCCTTGGGAAGGAATATGATGAAGAGCACCAGCAGCACGCCGTAGACGAGATTGTCCCAGCCGACCGCCTTGGTGCCGAAGCCGATGCGCAAGGTTTCCGCCAGCAGGATCGTGATGACGGCCCCGAAGGTCGGACCGAGCGAGACGAACAGGCCGCCGACGATGGCGGCAAACACCATCTGCAGCGACACCGCGATGCCGCTGACCGTGTCCGGCGTGATGAACATCTGGTACTGGCAGTAGATGGCGCCCGCGAGCGCCGTCATCAGCGCGCTGAGCAGGGTGATCTTCAGCTTCTCGGCGGTGACGTCGACGCCGGCGGCCGCCGCGGCGTCCTCGTCCTCCGAGATCGCCTCCAGCGCGTAGCGGCTCATGCTGCGGTCGACCCAGTGCCAGACCACGATGCCGAAAAGCCAGACCCCGAGCGCGATCAGGTACCAGGTCGTCTTGTCGTCGAATTGCAGCGCCAGCAGCTTGTTGCCCGAGGCCCGGTTCGGCGTGTAGCCGAGCGAGCCGCCGGTATAGTCACGTGTCGCGGTGATGACCTGGAGCACGATGCCTGACAGCGCCAGCGTCACCAGCACGAAATAGTGGCCGGTGATGCGGAAGCGGAAGCAGGGATAGCCGACGATCAGCGCCAGCGCACCCGCCGCAACCATGCTGATGGGAATGCCGATCCAGGGCGACCAGCCCAGATGATTCCACAGCAGCGCGGTGACATAGGCCCCGATGCCCATGAAGCCGCCGTGGCCGAGCGAGACCAGACCGAACCGTCCCATCATCGACCAGGACGTGTAGGCGAACGACCAGATCAGGATCAGCACCAGGATGTGCAGATGATAGGGATCGCGATAGACGAAGGGCAGCGCGACCAGCGCCGCCAGTCCCACCGCCCATGCTGCAAGCCGCCCCTGCCCCGTCATCGGCGCCTCGCAAGCAGGCCCGCGGGCCGGATGAACATCATGACGATGAAGAAGGCGAAGGCGAGCACATAACCCCATTCAAGGTCAGAGAACAGCCCGCCGAGCGAGATGATCTCGGCGAACACGAAGGCGGCGATGAAGCCTCCGATGAAATTGCCCAGGCCCCCGAGCACGCAGATCAGGAAGGTGATCGGCCCGAAGGAAAGGCCGACGAAGGGATGCACGTCGTATTGCAGCACCAGCAGGCAGGCGGCGAGGCCTGCGAGCGCGCCGCCGAGCGCCGAGGTGATGAGATACATTCTCTTCGTGTCGACGCCCATCAGCGCCATGATCTGCCGGTCTTGCGAGATGGCGCGGATCGCCGTGCCGGTGAAGGTGCGCGTCATGAACAAATAGACGGCGACCATGCCGACCAGCGCAGCGAGAAATGACAGAAGTCGTGCGTAACTGAAGTTCATGTCGCCGAAGGCGAGCACCGGCAGGCGGATGCCGAGATTGCGGAAGTCGATGCCGAAGGCGACGGTGGCAAAGCTCTGGAGCACGAACAGCACCCCGCCTGTCGCCAGCAGCTGATTGATCGGCGGCGCGGTGAGCAGCGGTGCGATCACGAGGTAGTGCAGCGCGGCGCCGAGGATCGCGACGAGCAAAATGGTGAACGGCGCCGCGATGAAGTAGCTGAGGCCGTAATACTGCACGATGAAATACATGGCGTACATGCCGATCATCACGAGCTCGGCGTAGCAGATCCAGGTCACATCGATGACGCCGAAGATCAGATTGAGCCCGAGGGCGAGGAGCGCCAGCACGCCGCCGAGCAGGATGCCGTTGATCACGGCCTCCAGCAGGTAGATGTCGAAAATGTCCAGGAATGCCTGCATGCCCCTGCCCGCCCCTCACACCCCGAGATACGCTTCCTTGACCGTGTCGCTCGCGAGCATCTCGGCCGAGGTGCCGGACGCCCGGATCGTGCCCGCCTCGATCAGATAGGCACGGTCGACCACGCGCAGCACCTGCTGCACGTTCTGCTCGACGATCAGCACCGTCAGCCCGCGGGCGCGGATCCGCTTCACCAGCTCGAACACCTGCTGCACCACGACCGGCGCAAGTCCCGCGGAGGGTTCATCGAGCAGCAGCAGTTTCGGATTGGACATCAGCGCGCGCCCGATCGCGCACATCTGCTGCTCGCCGCCGGACATGGTGCCGGCCATCTGGTGGCGGCGCTCCTTCAGGCGCGGAAACAGGTCGAACACCACCTCCAGACGCTCGCCATAGTGGCCGCGCGCCTCCTTCATGAAGGCGCCCATCTTCAGATTGTCGTCCACCGTGAGCTGTGGAAACAGCCGCCGGTTCTCCGGCACATGGGCAATGCCGAGGCTGACGATCTTGTGCGGCGGCGTCGCCACGACGTCGACGCCTTCCATCCTGATCGACCCGCGCGAGGGACGGATCAGGCCGGAGATGACGCGCATCAGGGTGGTCTTGCCGGCGCCGTTCGGGCCGATGACGCCGACGGCCTCGCCCGCCTTCACGTCGAGATCGACGTCGAACAGCGCCTGGAACGTGCCGTAGCCGGCGTTGACGGACCGCAGCTCCAGCATCGGCTAGCCTCCCGCGCGGCGGCGCGCTTCGGCGGCCGCGGCCTGCGTGGTCTCGGCATCGGTGCCGAGATAGACCTCGATGACGCGGGGATCGCCTGCGACCGCGCTCGGCAGCCCTTCCGAGATCTTCTCGCCGTGATCGAGCACCATGACGCGATCGACCACCCGCATCAGCACGCCCATGATGTGCTCGACCCAAATGATGGTGATGCCGAGCTCGTCGCGGATGTTGCGCAGCATGTCGGCGGCCTGGTCCATCTCGGTTTCGTCAAGGCCGCCGAGGCTTTCGTCGGCGAGCAGCAGTTTCGGCGCGGTGGCGAGCGCTTTCGCCAGTTCTAGCTTCTTCAACCCGGCAGCGCCGAGGCCATCGACGCTGGCATGGCGGTCGGTCGGCAGGCCGACCATGGCCAGCGACCGCTCGGCCGCTTCCTCGGCCTTGATGCGGCTGTGGCGGCCCTGGCCGTAGAAGCCGGCGAGCGCGACGTTCTCGAACATGGACAGGCGGCGGAAGGGGCGCGGAATCTGGAAGGTGCGGCCGATGCCGCGGTTGATGATCCGGTGCGGCGCGAGGCCCGCGATCTCGTGCCCGGCGAACAGGATCGATCCGGAGGTCGGCGCCAGCGTGCCGGAGAGCATGTTGAAGATCGTGCTCTTGCCCGAGCCGTTGGGCCCGATCAGGCCAAGGATCTCGCCCTGATCGACTTTGAACGACACGTTGTTCACGGCGGTGAAGCCGCCAAACCGCTTCACCAGCCCGCTGACTTCCAACACCAAAGTTCTCCGTTTCCTCGAATGTTGCGCTACTGGTTGCTGTAGGTGGTGCCCTTCGGCAGTGGCAGCACGGCCTCGCGCTGCGCCTGGCTCTTCGGCCACACCACAGAGGACTTGTCGTCGATATACTGGATCACGACGGGAAACGAGCGCTCGTTCTGGCCGGCCATGGGCGTGCCCTCGCCGTAGAATTTCACGCCGAAGCCGAGCATGGTGCCGCCTTCGGGGATGTCGGTGTCGAGCGCCGCCTTGCGCAGCGCGTCGGGATCGACCCCGCCATACTTTTTGATCGCGCGCGGCAGCACGTCGCTCATGAACACATAAGTGTTGGACGCGCCGATGCCGACATGGGCGGAGCGGATGGCGACGCCGGGCCTGATCTTGTCGAACTCCTCACCAACCATCTTGATCACGGGCGCAAGCTTCGGATCCATGGTTTTCTGGTTGGCGAGCCAGATCGAGATCGGGTCGGCGTTGAAGATGTAGGCGGCGTCCGCGCCCATGCCCTCCTTCAGCTTCTCATAGACGCCGTAGCCGGCGCCATGCCCCATCAGCGCGCCGAACTTCAGCCCCTGCTCGCGGGCCTGCCGCAGCAACAGCGTGATGTCGGGGTTGTAGCCGGTGTGGAAGATCACGTCCGGCTTGGCGCGCTTCAGCTTGGTCACCAGCGCGGAGAGATCCGGCGCGGTCGCCGAATAGCCTTCCTTCATCACGACGTTGAAGCCGGCCTTCTTCGCGCCCGCCTCGTTACCCCTGGAAACGTCGACGCCATAGGCGCCGTCCTCATGGATGATGGCGACGCGCAGATCCTTCGGCTCCTTGTCGAACTTGGCCTTGGCATTCTGGGCGATGAAATCCATCGTCATCATGCCGAACTGGTCGCCGCTCGCCTGCGGACGGAACACGTATTTGTAGCCCTTCTCGTTGAACACGGCCGACGAGATGCAGGTCGTCATCCACATGAACTTCTTGAGCTGCTCGACACGCGCGGCCACGGGCACGCATTGCGCCGATGAGAAGAAGCCGAGCACCATGTCGACCTTCTCCTGCTCGAGCAGGCGGACGGATTCGTTGATGGCGATGTCGGGCTTGCTCTGCGCGTCGGCGTAGACCGCTTCGATCTTGTAGCCTTCGACGCCGGTCTTGGCGAAATGGTCGAGGACGATCTTTGCGCCGACATAGTTGAGCTCGGAGCCGCCGCCCGCAAGGGGCCCGGTCAGGTCAAAAACGACGCCGATCTTGATCTTCTTGTCCTGAGCCTGGGCGGAGACTGCCAAGCCCGTCGCTGATATCGCGACCAACAGCCCCCGTACCAAGCGGGCAGCCATGCGCAGGCGCATCAAAACCTCCCTGGACTTTTGTGCATCGCATTCTTCTTGCTTTTGCTTTTTTGCCCATCACATGGGCTGCGCGCAGCGATGTCAAGCCTCGCGCGTCAGCGCGAGGCGAACTGCTGCGCGACGAAGGCCGTGACAAATCGCGGCATGGTCGGCGTGAGGTCATTCATCCCGCGCACGAGATGAATGGCCGACAATTCAGGTTCACTCTCGCGCGCGAGATTGGCTTCGATCCGGGCACGGATCGCCTCGCCCGGCACATCTAGGTTGAGGACCTGAATCATTGCAATCGAATGCCCGCTGACCACGCAGTGCCAGTCCGTTTCCGCGGCGTAGTCGGCCGCGGTCAGGCCAGTCTCCTCGGCGAGCTCGCGGACGACGCTGCCGGGAATATCGAGCACACCGTCCCTGACGTCGTCGAGATCGGGCGTGCCGGAGGGGAAATAGATGCGGCCGGCATTGGCGGTATGCTGCGCCATCTCGCCCATCACGAAGGCACCGTCGGAGGCGCGTAGCGCGCCCATGCCGAAGCCGTTGAACACGGCGGCGTCAGGGAAGCCCCAGTCGCGCCAGGCGAGGAAGCTCGCGAAATCGGTCTCGAAATAGGTCGCGGCGAGATGACCGTCCGTGAACACGGCATCGCGCCCGAGCAGGACGCGGCCGTTCCAGATCTTCGGCCGCTCGCGCTGCTTCTCGGCAAAGTGTGCCGCGATCTCGGCGCGCCGTTCCTCGGCGAACAGCCAGACAATCGGCCGCACGGCGAGATCAAGCGTCGTGACGCGATGAATGACCGGGGATGTCATGACGGATCGGTTACCACGCCTTCGCGTCAGTTATTTGGCGCTCCCCGTGGTCTTCTTGGCCTGCTCGACATACTTGTTGGTAAAGGTCTTGCTGACGTCGATCTTGGCGTTGGCGACCTCCGGCGAGCCGACGCTGAACACGGCGAGCACGGCGTCCGCGCCCTTCGGGTCCATCTTGCCGGTCTCGGAGAACATCGGGATCGTGTTCTTCAGCGCGGCGAGATAGAGGTCCTTGTTCTTGCCGACCGTCTCTTCCGGCATCTTCGCCATGATTTCCTCGGGCGAGTGCGAGTGAATCCAGGCCAGCGTGGCGAGGATCGCATTGGTGAGCGCCTGCGTCTCCTTCTGGTGGCCGTTGACCCAGGCCGCGGTCGAATACAGCGCGCCGCCCGGATACTCGCCGCCGAATGTCTCGAGCGTGTCCTTCTGGGTGCGGGTGTCGCTGAGAATGCGCAGATCCTTGTGGCTGCCCTGGAGCACGGTGACGGAGGGATCGAGCATCACGGCCGCATCAATCTGCCCCTGCTCCATCGCGGCGACGGCGGTCGCGCCGAGGCCGACGCCGATCACGGCAGTGCCGGCGGGATCGAGGCCATTCTTCTTGAGCATGTATTTGAGGAAGAAGTCGGTGGAGGAGCCGGGTGCGCTGACACCGACCTTCTTGCCGGCGAGATCCTTGATCGACTTGATTTCGTTCGTATGCGCGGGCGAAACCACCAGCACGAGGCCGGGATAGCGGTCATAGACCACGAAGGACTGGAGCTCCTGCTTCTTGGCCGCCAGGTTGACGCAATGGTCGAAATAGCCGGAGACCACGTCGGCGCTGCCGCCGAGCACGGCCTTGAGCGCGTCCGAGCCGCCCTTGAGGTCGACCAGCTCGACATTGAGGCCGGCCTTGTCGTATTCGCCGAGCTGCTTGGCCAGCACCGTCGGCAGATAGCACAGGCAGGAGCCGCCGCCGACCGCGATGGTCACCTTGCTTTGCGCCGCGGCAAGCGAGGTGGTGAGCGTCAGCGCGAGCAGCGCGCCGGCGAGCCTGGCAATCGTGTTCTTCATTGGTTTCCTCCGTTCGGCTGGCGGCACCATAGAGCAGCGGGACTGGCTTGAGAAGCACTGCCTAAGTGCGACTCGCCATCGGCCTTTCGGCGCAATAGCATGCCCAATCAAGAATAATTCCTGATGGGGAGGATCATCCATGAATCGCCTTGCTGCCGGACTGTCGATCGCCGCCGCCTTTGCCGCCGGATGCGGCGCAAACCAGTTGCTCCGGCCGGCACTGGCCGCCGAGAACATCACCGCGCAGATCATCCACACCGGCGAGATGGAAGGCGACGCCCTCGGGCCCGCCAACAATGTCGGCTTTCGCTCAAAAATGTTCGCAAGCGCCGACGGTGCCACCATCTCGATCCAGGTCGGCAATGTGCCCAAGCACCTGCATCCCAACACCAACGAGATCCAGTACATCCTGGACGGGACCGGGACGATCTGGCTCGGCGACAAGGAGGTCACGGTGAAGCCGGGCGACCTCGTCATCATCCCCAAGGGCACGCCGCATGGCGGCACCAAGCCGATCAGCGGCCAGGTCAAGGCGATCGCGATCAAGACGCCGCCGCAGGCGCCTGACGATACCAAGCTTCTGGATTAGGCTTTCACACTAACGGGGGCTCGCACGATGCGCGGGCCCCCTTATTGCGACTAGCCGCGCCCGTCCACGGTCGGCCGCCAGACCAACAGCCGCCGCTCGACGAGCGTCACCCCGTAGTCGATCAGGATGACGAAGGCCGACAGCACGAACATGCCGGCGAACACGCCGGCGACGTCGAACACGCCTTCGGCCTGCTGGATCAGATAGCCGAGGCCGGCCGCCGATCCCAGATATTCGCCGACGACGGCGCCGACCACGGCGAAGCCGACCGAGGTGTGCAGCGAGGAGAACATCCAGGACAGCGCCGACGGCCAATAGACGTGCTGCATCAATTGCCGCTCGCTCATGCCGAGCATGCGGCCATTGTCGAGCACGGTGCGGCTGACCTCCTTGACGCCCTGATAGACGTTGAAGAACACGATGAAGAACACCAGCGTCACGCCGAGCGCGACCTTGGACCAGATGCCGAGGCCGAGCCACAGCGCGAAGATCGGCGCCAACACCACGCGCGGCAGGGCGTTGACCATTTTCACGTAGGGGTCGAACACCGCGGCGACCAGCGGCTGGCGCGCGAACCAGAAGCCGACCAGGACGCCGCCGAGCGATCCGATCACGAAGGCGAGGATCGATTCCGCGAGCGTGATGCCGAGGTGCTTCCAGATCACGCCGGAAGCGAACCACTTCACGATCTGGCTGAACACGTCGAACGGGTTGGAGAAGAAGAAGGGTGGCAGCAGGATCTTGCCGAACACGGGCACAGTCGACAGCAATTGCCACAGCACAATGCAGACGACTGCGACCAGGACTTGCAGCGCAAGCAGCGTCGGGCGCGACATCAGACCGCCTCCGCCGCTTGAGTGGACTGCGCGTAGCCCTTCATCACCTCGTCCTTGAGCACACTCCATATCTCGCGGTGGAGCGCATGGAACTCCTTGTCCAGCCGCACTTCGAAGATGTCGCGCGGGCGCGGCAAGCTCACCCGCCAGTCGCCGATGATGCGCGAGGACGGCCCGGCCGACATGATCACGACGCGGTCGGCGAGCGCGATCGCCTCTTCGAGGTCATGGGTCACGAACAGCACGGCCTTGCGGTCGGCATTCCAGAGATCGAGCAGCAGATTGCCCATCACCTGGCGGGTCTGGGCATCGAGCGGCCCGAACGGCTCGTCCATCAGCAGGATCTTGGGATCGCGGATCAGGACCTGCGCCAGCGCCACGCGCTTGCGCTGGCCGCCCGAGAGCATGTGCGGATAGCGATTGGCGAAGGCGCCGAGGCCGACCGAGGTCAGCCATTTCTGCGCCCGCGGCAGCGCCTCGGCCCGCGGCGTGCCCTTGATCTCGAGCCCGATCGCGACGTTGTCGAGCGCGGTCTTCCAGGGGAACAGCGCGTCGGCCTGGAACAGATAGCCGGCATCCCGGTTCAGCCCCGCGAGCGGCCGGTCGAAGATCTTGACGCTTCCGGCGGCAGGCCTCAGCAGGCCGGCTGCGACGTTGAGCAGCGTCGATTTCCCGCACCCGGTCGGGCCGACGATGGCGACGAACTCGCCCTGCGCGACCGCAAGATGCGCCTTCTCCACCGCCGTATAGACCCGTCCGTCCCCCAGCCGGAACGCGACCTTGGCATCTTCCAGCGCCACTGCCGTGGGCGTTGTCATGTGTTCCCTCCGAATTTGGTCCGATGCCTTAACCGCTCGCGCGGCCAAGTTCAATCAACCCGCCAAGCGTGCTACGCATAGGTCTTGTCATCCCCTCCCTCCATGGGCGGGTCAGCGAAGTGAGCCCGCCCGATGCCGTCCCGGCCGATGATTGGCTATGCACACGTCACCAAAAGCTTCGGCTCCCTCAGGGCCGTGGACGATGTGTCGCTCGACATCGCCGAGGGCGAGTTTGTGGCCATTGTCGGCGGCTCGGGCTCGGGCAAGACCACGCTGCTGCGGCTCGCCAACCGGCTGATCGAGGCGGATGGCGGCACCATCACGGTCGAGGGCGAGGACGTGCAAAACGTCGATCCGGTCGCGCTGCGGCGCCGGATCGGCTACGTCTTCCAGAGCGGCGGGCTATTCCCGCACTTGAGCGTCGCCGACAATGTCGGGATCACACCGAAGCTGCTGGGCGAGCCGGGAGCGGCAATCGCAGCACGCGTCGACGAGCTGCTGGAGCTCGTGCAGCTCGACCGCGTCGCGCATCGCGACCGGTTGCCCGAGGCACTCTCAGGCGGCCAGCGCCAGCGCGTCGGCGTGGCGCGGGCGCTCGCGGCAAAACCCCGCATCGTGCTGATGGACGAGCCGTTCGGCGCGCTCGATCCCCTCACCCGCGATGCGCTCGGTGACGACTATCGTTCGCTGCATCGCAAGCTCGGCCTGACCACCGTCATGATCACGCATGACATGACTGAGGCGATCCTGCTCGCCGACCGCATCGCGGTGATGCACAGCGGCAAGCTGCTCGCGCAGGGCACGCCCGCGGAGCTCTCGAACAGCACCGACGCCTATGTGCTGGAACTGCTGCGCACACCGCGCCGTCAGGTCGAACGGCTGAACGCGCTGCTGTCACAGAGCGGTGCGGCATGAGCCTCTTCACCGATCCGCGCTGGAGCGACGCGCTGTCGCATCTTCCCGACTATCTCGGCAACCACGTGCGGGTGAGCTTGGCCGCGCTGGCGCTAGGCCTCGCCGTCAGCCTGCCGCTGGCGATCCTGACGCGCAACCGCCCGGCGCCGCGCGGCATCCTGCTCGCGCTCGCCAGCATCGTGCAGACCGTGCCAGGACTGGCGCTGCTCGCGCTGTTCTATCCGTTGTTGCTGGCGGCGGCGGCCCTGACGCTCGCCTGGTTCGGAATCTCCTTCTCGGCGTTCGGCTTCCTGCCGGCGATGCTGGCGCTGGCGCTGTATTCGATGCTGCCGGTGCTGCGCAACGGCATCACCGGGCTGAACGGCATCGACCCGGCGCTGATCGAAGCCGCTGAGGGCGTCGGCATGACGGCGCGGCAGTCGCTGGTCCTGGTCGAGCTGCCGCTGGCGCTGCCGGTGATGATGGCGGGCATCCGCACCGCCGCGGTCTGGGTGATCGGCACCGCGACACTCTCGACCCCGATCGGGCAGACCAGCCTCGGCAACTACATCTTTGCCGGGCTCCAGACCCAGAACTGGGTGTTCGTGCTGTTCGGCTGCCTTGCCTCCGCCCTGCTGGCGCTCGCGGTCGATCAGCTGCTCGGCCTGATCGAGGGCGGCCTGCGGCGCCGCAGCCGCCTGCGCACCGGGCTCGGCGCGGTCGGGATCGCGGCACTGGTCGCCGCGACGCTGGTGCCGACGATGGGCCGCTCGTCGCAGGGCTATGTCGTCGGCGCCAAGACCTTCGCCGAGCAATATGTGCTGTCGGCCCTGCTCAGGGATCGCCTCCAGGCGGCTGGCCTCTCGGCCACGGCGCGCTCGGGCCTCGGCTCGAGCGTGATCTTCGGGGCGCTGAAGGCCGGCGACATCGATCTCTACATCGACTATTCCGGCACGCTCTGGGCCAACCAGCTGCATCGCACCGACATCAAGCCGCGCGCCGAGCTGATCGCGGAACTGAAGACGGCACTCGCGAAGGAGAATATCACCCTGCTCGGCGAGCTCGGCTTCGAGAATGCCTATGCGCTGGTGATCCCGAAAAAGCGCGCCGAGGCGCTTGGCATCCGCACCATCACCGATCTCGCCGCGCACGCATCGACGCTGTCGATTGCCGCCGACTACGAGTTCTTCTCGCGGCCCGAATGGGCGGCGCTGCAAAAGGCCTACGGCCTTCAATTCCGCGCCCAGCGCCAGATGCAGCCGGACTTCATGTATGCAGCGGTCGCCAGCGGCGAGGTCGACGTCATCGCCGGCTACACCAGCGACGGGCTGATCGCGAAATACGAGCTCGTTGCGCTCGATGATCCCAGGCAGGCGATCCCGCCCTACGATGCGATCCTGCTGCTCGCACCCAAGCGCGCAGGCGACGAGCGGCTCAAGACGGCGCTGAACCCGCTGCTCGGCAAGATCGACATCGCCACGATGCAGGAAGCGAATTTGCGCGCCGCCGGCAACGACGCGGCCTCGTCGCCGGATGTGGTGGCGAAGTGGCTGTGGGAGAAGGTGGGCAGGCAGTAGGTCCCGCCATTTACTCGGTGTCGTCCTGGCGAACGCCAGGACCCATTACCCCAAGGCTTGGTTATGTTGACGGTACTAGCAGCTCACTCCACTTGATAGGTCACGCGGTATGGGTCCCCTGAGTTCACAAACGAAGTGCAACACTTCCAACTGGAGGTGTTGCCATGGGGCGGACTTACAAACAGCTCTCCCTTGACGATCGATGCGAGATTGCCCGCCTTTCGGCCAATGGCAACTCGGTCGGGCAAATCGCGGCAGCTTTGGATCGCCCGCCATCAACGATCTCTCGGGAGCTGAGGCGGAACCGTGGCAGGCAGGTCGGCTACAAGCCAAGCTATGCTCAGCAGCAGACCCGGGCGCGGCGCTGGA
>NZ_AXAB01000060.1:0-48795 GCF_000472645.1 Bradyrhizobium sp. WSM2254
TCGAGGCGAGAACCCTTCCAGCGCCGCGCCCGGGTCTGCTGCTGAGCATAGCTTGGCTTGTAGCCGACCTGCCTGCCACGGTTCCGCCTCAGCTCCCGAGAGATCGTTGATGGCGGGCGATCCAAAGCTGCCGCGATTTGCCCGACCGAGTTGCCATTGGCCGAAAGGCGGGCAATCTCGCATCGATCGTCAAGGGAGAGCTGTTTGTAAGTCCGCCCCATGGCAACACCTCCAGTTGGAAGTGTTGCACTTCGTTTGTGAACTCAGGGGACCCATTACCCCAGGGAGAAGTTGTGGCGCGCAACTGGTAACGACTAGTCTTCGTCAAACCACCTTTTGTGGTTATGGGTCCCGGCCTTCGCCGGGACGACACCGAGCTAGATGAGCCAGCTACAGCTGCTGCTTATAGCGCTCTTCCACGATCGCCTGACTTTCCGGTTCGCCCAGGCCCGTCTGGTCGTGAATGACTTCGACGATGCTCGGCATCACCGAGCGCTGCACCTTCTCCGGCGACCACAGCTTCGAGCGCATCAGCGCCTTGCCGCAGTGGAAATAGACTTCGCTGACCGCAACGTTCAGCACCGCGCGCGGTGGCTTGCCGAATTCCACCATCGAGGCGAGCAGATCCGGATCGGCCGACAGCGTGCCGCGCCCGCCGATGCGCAGCGTCTCGTCGATGCCGGGGACGAAGAACAGCAGATGCACGAAGCCCGAGCCTTCGACGACGTTGCGAAAACTGTCGATCCGGTTGTTGCCGGAGCGGTCGGGCATCAGCAACTGGTTGGGGCCGGCGACGTGGACGAAGCCGATGCCGCCACCGCGCGGCGAGGCGTCGACGCTGCCGTCGCTCCCAGAGGTCGCGAGCACGCAGAACGGCGACATCTCGATGAATTTCTTGGCATGCGCATCGATCGCAGGACGTGCCTTCGCGATCACGCGTGGGCTCGGCTTGGCATAGATGGTGGCGAGGTCTTCGGCGCAAAGATCGGTCACGGTGTGCCTCCGTATGAGCTCGGCGGCAAACTACCCGATGGGGCCGCGCCCGGCCAACGAAATTCATCACGATCCGCTAGACTGCATCGGCCGGCACGAAGCAGCTGATGATGATGGTGCCGCGATGGTGGACGTACCACACCACGGCCTGGCCGACCGGATTGCCGCGGTCGCGGATGATGGCGCGCTCAGGCACGGCCATCCACTGTCCCTCGATCGGTACCCAATAGGCGCCGTTGCGCACGTCGTAGTCGGTGCGATGGCCGTCGGAGATGTCGCAGCAGGGCACGCCGTTCGGCGCGATCACGCTCTTGAACCAGGCGCGGATGTCGGGCGGGACGTGGTCATATTGCCCGTTGTCGAACGCAAACGCCGCGCTCGTCAGCGCCGTCATCGCAGCCAGCCAAACGCACAGTGCGAGCCTGCGCATGCGATCCTCCTCATCGCGTGTCGTGCCAGTGGCGCGCGATTGCCCCGCGCGTCGATTCGTATCGTTGACGCGATTAAGCCCGAGCTGCCAGCGTATTGCATGCTCAAATAATATGCGGCGCGAGAGGCGCCGCATATGATGCATTGCGATATGAGGATTTTCAGTCGCCGGTTTTACATCGTCCGCTGCGGCGCGGTTTGCAGCAATTGCCTGACCTGTTCGCTGTAGAATTTTGCATTGCCGGTGGTGCCGTGACCGCGCGTCTCGGTGCTGGCGGGGATCAGATACAGGCGGCCGCTCTTGATCCTCTTCATCGCCGCGTCCGTAATGCCGGTCTCCGGCGGGTTGCGCTCGTCGTCGGCGGAGTTGATCAGCAGCAACGAGGCTTCGATCTGCTCCAGCTTCTCCCCGGCATTGTAGTCGTGCGAGGACTCCCACTGATAGACGAAGTCGTTGGCATCGACCGTGATCGGCGTCGCGAGCCGCTCGTCGACGATCTTGTCGGCCTTGGCCGCTGTCGGCGCCTGCGATTGATAGGCCAGCGTTCCGCCGATGCTCGCGATGCCGTAGGCGGTGACGGCGTATTTCATCATGCGCGGCTGGCTGGCGTAGTTGCCGCCATTGTAGTCGGGATCGTCGCGGATGGTGTCGAGCATGATCCGCCGCAGCATCCAGTTGCGCGACGCCATCTCGGTCGGTTGCGAGGCCATCGGGATCAGTGCGTCCATCGCCTTCGGATATTTCTCGCCCCACAGCCAGGTGTGCATGCCGCCCATCGAATTGCCGATGACGAGCCGCAGATGCTTTACGCCGAGTCCTTCCGTCACCAGGCGGTACTGCGCCTCGACCATGTCGTCGTAGTCGTATTTCGGAAAGCCCGTCTTCATGCCGTCGGACGGCTTTGACGATTTGCCGTGGCCGATGCCGTCGGGAATGATGATGTAGTATTTGGCCGCGTCGAGCGGCTGGCCCGCGCCGAACAGCTCGCCGGCAAAGCTTGGCGTCAGCATGCTTGCGCCCGAGCCGCCCGTGCCATGCAGCACCAGCACCGGTTGCCCGCTCGGCTCTCCGACGGTGGTGTAATGCAGCCGCAGCTCCGGCATGACCTCGCCAGTGTGGAACTTGAAATCCCTGGCGATCCAGTCGCCCTGTTTTGGCGCAGGATAGTCGGCGGCCATGGCCGACGCTGAGATGGACAGCAGGATGGCCGACAGCGCCGCGCAAGAAGCCTTCATATTTCTCTCTCCATGCGGCTCATATCCGGCGGCCGCGTTGCGCGGGATCTTAGCAAAACTCTCCGGAACAATGTAGGATTTTGGTTCCGCCGATCGTCCTCGAGGAAACCATCGGGAGAGACTGCATGTGCCGCAACATCAAGACGCTGTTCAACTTCGAGCCGCCGGCGACGGAGGACGAGATCCATGCCTCGGCATTGCAGTTCGTGCGCAAGCTGTCCGGCTTCAACAAGCCGTCGCAGGCCAACGAGGAGGCGTTCGAGCGGGCAGTGTCCGAGGTCTCGGAGGCAGCGCGAAGGCTCCTCACCTCGCTGCACACCCATGCGCCGGCGCGCGACCGCGAGATCGAGGCGGAAAAGGCCAAGGAGCGCTCGCGGTTGCGCTTTGGCTAGCGGATCCGCAGACCCGTTCCGTGATCTGGCTCACGGTATGGAGCGCTGCGACTTGCAATGATGTCTGCCGGGGTTTTGCCAACCCGGAGTACGATCATGAGCCGCCCCCTTCTTCCCCTCAAAGCAGGTGCCATCATCTTCACGCTGCTGTGGACCGCGTGGATGATGTGGTGGAGCGGCTCGTTCTCGAGCGCGAACGCCGCCATCCTGGCGATGTGCGGCGCGGCAGTCGGCTATCTCTGGTATCGCGCCATGCGCTGGCAGTTCGAGCGCATGGGCATGCTGCCACACAAGGATGATTCCTCAAGGGCTTCTTGATCCGGGGCAAGAGCGCGTGGCTAATCCCTGTGGCCGTGCTTCTTCTTTTTCTTCTTTTTCTTGTGGTCGTCGCCTTCGCCGTCGTCGCTCTCGTCATCGGCGATCGGCTCGTCGGTTTCCTGCACGGCGGCCTCCAGCGCCTCGCGCTCGGCGGCTTCGCGCTCGCGCTGGCGGCGGCGCTCGTCCCAGGCGTCGAAGAGCTGTTCGAGCCAGGGCAACACCTGTTCGATCGACGGCAGTTGGCCAGATGGGCCGGCCTCGCCGCGCGGGCCTTGCGGCCCTGCCGGCCCTTGCGGTCCGACAGGTCCCTGCGCTCCGGCCGCGCCACGCGGACCGGCCTCGCCCAGCTTGCCTTGCGGCCCGGCCTTGCCCAGTGGCCCAGCCTTTCCGATCGGCCCCGGCTTGCCTTGCGGTCCTGGCTTGCCGCGCGCGCCGTCCGGGCCGCGCCGGCCCGGATGACCCTGCGGTCCCGGCCGTCCCGGCTCGCCCTGCCGCCCGCGCGGACCCTGAGGTCCCTGCCGTTTCTGTTCGTCTGCCACGCCACTGCTCCCTTGACCGGAAGCAAGCTACTTAGCGTCGTTTGACGACAGCGGCAATTCCGTCCGCGCATCGCACCACGCTTGATCAACATCAACCGGCGGCACGCGACGGCGTGTCATTGGAGGGCGCGCGGCTACAACCTCACGAGGAGCGACCGATGCGCGAAGCGTGGAAAATGTTCTGCTTGTCAGCAGTCGCTTTTGGCATTGCGCTCGGCCTTGCCCACGTGTTCGTGCCCGATGTCGTGCCGGTCGCTTTCGCCGAAGAGCCGCAGGGGGCATGGGCCGTCATGACGGCCTTCGTTCTCCGCGCGATCGAGCTGGTCGCGGCCGCAGTCGCGATCATCGCGCTCGCGTTTCTCGCCGGCGCGTACCTGCAGCAGGAGCTGCGCCGCCGCTTTCGCAGCACATCGTCGCGCCGGGCGTCGCAGGCCGACTGATCGACCTCGTGCGGCCACGCGCTAGTCCTGATAGGCCGGCACGTCGATGCCGGAGGCGGCATAGAGCCTGATCTTGTTGCGCAGCGTGCGCACCGACAGGCCGAGTACGCGCGCGGCGCGTGTGCGATTGCCGTCGCAGCGGGCGAGCGTCTGGAGCACGAGCTCGCGCTCGACCTCGTCGACGGTCGCACCGATCAGCAGCGGAACGATCTGGTTTGGAGCAAGAAATTCTGCGCCCTGCGGCGCGGCGACATGAACTGTGGTCATCAATACACCTCCCGACCAACGCCCGCTTCCATCATTGGAAGCGGATCGAGAACAAACGACCCCCAAGCCGTAAATCCACGGTGGTCGGGTTTGGTTAATGAAAGGTTAACCGCCGGCGATCGCACCAATTGACCTTGGGATTGCCGCGAAGCCGCCGCGATTGGCGCGGGATGCGCACGGATGCGGGCTTATCTCGCGCCACACATACGCTCTCACGCCCCTCCTCGTGCGCAATTGCGCACGAGGAGGACGATGATTCTGAGCGGGTGGTGAAAGCGTCCCCCCTCACACCGTCCGGTACCCGCCGTCCACCATCACGATCGTTCCCGTGACGTAGGCCGACAGGTCCGAGGCGAGGAAGATCGCGGGCCCTACGATGTCGTCGGGCTTGCCGGTGCGCGCCAGCGGGGTGTGATCGACGAAGGCCTGCACCAGCGCCGGATTGGTCGCACGCACATTGGCGTTGATGTTGGTCTCGATGAAGCCGGGCCCGATCGCGTTGACGCGCACGCCTTCCTTGCCGAGCTCGGCCGCAAGCGCCTTGGTGAAGCCGAGCACGCCGTGTTTCGAGGTGGTGTAGGCCACCGAGCTCGGCGTGCGCAGATGCACGAAGGACTGGATCGAGCCGATATTGACGATGCGGCCCTTGGCTGCGCGCAACGGAGCGAGGAAGGCTTGCGTCATGTTGAAGACGCCGTTGAGGTTGAGCGAGATGATGTCGTTCCAGTCCTTCGCCACCGTCTCCGTCTCCGCGGTGAAGGCGTTGCGACGGGTGATGCCGGCATTGTTGACGAGGATCGAGACCTGCCCGACCTTGTCGGCGACTTGCCTCGCCAGCGCAAAGCAGTCCTCGCGCCTGGTCACGTCGAGCGCGAAGCTCTCGGCCCTGCCGCCGGCCTTGCGGATTTCCTGCGCCGCTTCCGCGACCGTGTCGGCGTTGACGTCGAGCAGCACCACTTGCGCGCCTTCGCGCGCGTAGCCGGCCGCGATCGCCCGGCCGATGCCGGAACCGGCGCCCGTGACGACGGCGATGTGGTTTGCAAGCAATGCCATGACATTTTCCTCCCGGATTCGTTTCTAAGTTTCATGAAAGGCTAACTCGAAATTAAGGGGTCGGAAACGGCGGCCTTGGCATACTGATCTTCATTGCTAAACGTTGCGCGCATGATGGAACGGCTTGAATCCTGGAAATTGGCGCTCGAGCGCCTGCGGTCGGCGGAGCCGGCCGATTGGGCCGAGGCGGGCCGGCTGGTGGCCGAGATCGCGCGGATGAGCCCCGATGTCACGCTGCGACAGGCCGCCGAGCAGGCGCTTCCGGTGCTGCGCCAGGCCGTGGACAATGACGATCACGGCGTCACGCTGGCGGCTCAGCGCCGCATCGGCGTGGTCCTCGATGTCGTGCATGGTCTGACCGCGCCGCGCTTCGGCCGCCGCAACGCCATGCCGAAGAAACTCTCGAGCGAGGACCGCGCCCGCAAGGTGCTCGGCCTGCCGCTTGCGGTGCAGCTCACCTGCGAGGACATCAACCAGGCCTATCGCCGCGCCGCCAAGGGCATGCATCCCGACCGCGGCGGCAGCGCGGAAGCCTTCATCGACCTCGCCGCCGCACGCGACCTCCTGATCCATCCCGGCGCGCACAAGGACGCGTGAGAGCCTCAGCTCTTGTTCACGCAGCTCGGATAGGGCGCGGCTTCTCCCGATACGATCGGGCAGAGCTCGATCGGGCTGAGCTCGCGCAAGCGCGCCTGCCAGCGTTCGTCGTTGACCGGCGGCTCGTCGCTCTCGGGGCCGCGCTCGGCCCATTGGATGGTGTAGTAGTCCGTCGTGCCCTTCAGCGTGACCAGCAGCGCGGTCTCGCTGTGCCGGGTCGGGCCGCTGTCGACGCGGCCGCAGCCGATCACCGCGACGAAACCTTCGAAGCGGCCGAAATTCGTGGCGCCGAGCGGCCGTGCCGCAAAGCTGTCCGGGCAGGCCGATTTGAAGCCGCCGGCGATGGAGCCTGCGAACGTCTCGGGCGAGGCGCCTGGCGTCAGCGTCATGCCCTTCTCGCCGGTGACGGTGATCATCTGCGTCCAGCGTTCCGGCGTCTCGCCCTTCGGCACGGCTTCGCGGATGTAGTGGCCGCCTTTGGTGTTCTCGAACACCGCGACGAAGTTCGACGGCATCGCGAAGCTGACGAGCTGGCCGAAGATCGGCGAGATCACGCGGAAGGATTGCGGCGCCTGCGCGCGGCCAGCGGAGACGAGTGCGAGCGATACGGTGAAGATGGCTGCCGTCGTGGTGAGCGTGCGCATCGATTGATCCCGCGGGGACTGAGCAGAAACGCTGGATAGAAACGCGAACGGGCAAGGATGCTAGCATCGCATCCTTGCCCGACCCTTGTCGTCCGCCGATCGAATCCTACCAGGCGCAGCGGCCGTTCTTCAGCGCGTGATCCTTCAGCGCCAGTGCGTCGACGAAGGTCGGCACGGTGCTGCTGACGCGAGCGTAGTCGGAGGGCCACGGCGCGGTCGGGATGCTCTCGTCCCAGATCTGGCAGAAGCCGGTGTCCTGCCAGCGGATCAGGTGATAGCTGGCTTCGGCAGGGCTCGCGGCCACGAAGGCAGTGACGGCAAGACCGGCGGCAGCGCACAGCACGGAAATACGACGCATGATCAGCTCCTCAAATGAAAGATGTGATGCGCCTCCCGACAATCACGGGAGGGGTGGTGCGGGACGCTTTTGGGGAGCGCGCCCCGGACAAAATGTGAGTAGTTCCGCCTGCTGATCAGGTTCAAAGCGCATGCGCTGGAAATGCGGGATTTTGGCCGGAAAACGAGGGTCGCCCGCCCAAAAGAAGAGGGCGGATCGCTCGCGCGATCCGCCCTTCAAATCCGGTCTGTCGCGTCAGGCTCAGAGCGTGCAGCGGCGCTCCGCGCGCAGCTTGATCTGGAGGTCGGAGGCGGCCGTGAAGGTCGGCAGCGGCTTGCTGACGACCTTGTAGGTCGAAGCGCCCCACTGGAACGGCTTGTACTTCAGGTCCTCGTTCCAGACCTGGCAGATGCCGGTGTTGTCCCAGCGGATCACGTAATAGCCGACTGCCGCCGAAGCGGGCATGGCGAACACGGAACTAGCGATGCCGGCAACGGCACAGAGGGCGAGAACGCGACGCATGAAATATCTCCTTGTGGGGAAGTGTGACCCGAAAATTCGTGCGGTAAAAGCCGGTCCTTTGCAAGCCGGGGAGCCGCCGTTCACGGACATGTCAGGCGATGCAGGGCACTTGGTTTGGCCGCGTGCCCGGCAAGTCACACTGCTCACTTCGAAAGCGACGCCACCGCCTCGATCTCGATCAGCATCTTCGGATCGGGCAGTGCATGCACCACGCAGGTGGTGCGTGCCGGATAGGGCGGCGGACCGAACGCGCCGGCATAGAGCGCGTTCATGGCGGCAACGTCGGAGGCGCGGGTCAAGAGCACGTTGACCTTGACGAGATCGCGGACGGTTGCACCGGCTTCCTCCAGCACGCGCTTGATGTTGACGGCGACGTTGGCGAACTGCGCCTCGAAGCCGTCGGGCAGCGCGCCATTGCCGTCGAAGCCGGGAATGCCGGAGACGAACAGGAGGTCGCCCACGCGCGTCGCAAAGGACAGCGGCGGTGCCTTCACATGCGGCGGGGGCGCGAAATGCTGGATCGTCATGGGATCACCTCGGGGGTCGTGCAGGGCGCATCAGCGTAGCGCCATGCGGGGGACTTGCAATCGTCATCAGGGGGCTGGCGCAGGGGGCAAAACGAAAACCGCGAAAACAACCCCATGCACAGTAGAGATCGAGCAGAATTCATTGAAGTCTTTTCAGTTCGGAAAAAGAAAAATAATCGGTTGATCCGTCGGGCAAAACAGGGGCAGGATGGCATCATGAAGTTGCCCGTCCTGCGACACCAAACTCCGCCGTCATGCCCCGGCTTGACCGGGGCATCCAGTACGCCGCGGCTTCTCGGTTCAGCCACCGCCGTCTCTGGAATACTGGATCGCCCGCCTGCGCGGGCGATGACAGCTGAATACGCTGCTGCGCCTCACGGCCGCTCCATCATGTTGCCGCCGCGATCGATCGGATAGATTCGTCCGGTCTGATTCGATCCCTCCTTGAAAAATAGCCCCCGGAGACGCCCCATGAAGCTCGCATCCACCCTTCGCGCCGCGCTGGTCGCCATCGCCGCCCTTGCCGGGCTCTCGACCTCGGCGCTGGCCGACGGCGGCACCGTGGTGCTGACGATCTACAAGGCGGGCTGGATCATCGGCGGCTCCGGCGGCTCCGGCGTGCTGAACTTCCGCGGCCGCTCCTACGGGCTCTCCACCGGCGGGCTCGACTACGGCCTCGTCTTCGGCGGCTCCAAGACCGTGCTGCGCGGCCGCGTCTCCAACATCAACCGTCCCTCCGACGTCGCCGGCGTCTACGGCGCCGCCGGTGCCGGCCTTGCCGTCGGCCGCGGCGCCCGCGCCATCGTGCTCACCAACCAGAAGGGCGCGGTGCTGGAGCTGTCGGGCTACCAGACCGGCCTGATGGCGAATGCGGATCTGAGCGGGCTCGCGATCACGATGCGGTAGGGCGTGCGCCGCACCTCGTAGCCCGCATGAGCGTCAGCGACATGCGGGTCAACTCCCGGCCCCGGATGTCGCTGATGCTCATCCGGGCTACGCTCTACGATCCGCTCACCGCCGCATGAATTCGCTCGCAATGTGCGACGAGATTGGCGTGCGCATCGACGAAGGTCTTCAGCGGCGTCGGGATCGGAAAGAAGTAGATGTTGGCGATGAAGCCGTAGATGCCGGCATCGATGCTGGTCGCGGCTTCGCCGTGCACGAAGCCGGTGGCGGGCACGATCTCGGCCAGCACCTGGAGGTCCGCGAGCCCTCGCGCATAGGCCTGCTCCGGCGTGTAGCGGCCGATGCCCTGGAAATGATAGCGCTGCGCATTGTACGCCTTCGCCTTCTCGAATCCTTCCGCATTGATCTGCGGGTGCTGCGCGATGAAGGCATCGCGGAAGGCCGGGTAGTAGCGCTCGTCCTTCCAGCGCGAATAGGACATCACCCAGTAGAGATCGTCCAGCATGCGGGTGACGAAATGATTGGTCCTCCGCTGCTCCGCTGACAGCGCGGCATCGATGCCCAGGCGATATTTCGCGATCGCATGCGCGATGATCGTCTCGCTGTCGCCGATGGTCTCGCCGTCGTCGACGATGTAGGGCAGCTGCCCGCGCGGCGCGGCGGAGGCATCGAAGATGTGCTCATGGACGAACGGCACGCAAGCGAGCTTCAGGAAGGCGTAGACCTTGAGGCCGTAGCCGTTGTTGTCGGCGACGCCGAACAGCTTTGGGTAGGAGTAGAGCGTCAGCATGGGCGGGCTCCTCCGTGTTGGCGGAGCCTAGAATGCAGGGGCGTGGTGGCGGACGCAATGGGCCGGCGGAATTCGTCAAACCCACGCTGTCGTCCCGGCGCAGGCCGGGACCCATACCGCGTGATCAATGTGTTGTGGGCGGGCGGAGTACCGAACAACGAGTCTTCGCCAAACCTCTCCCTGGGGGTATGGGTCCCGGCCTGCGCCGGGACGACGACTGAGTGTGCGGCACCGCTCCGAACCTTGCCCCTACGAACGCGATGCGGCGGTGAACACCGCCAACTGCGCCTCGAACGCACGCCTGAATGCCGGCCGCGCCTCGCCGCGGGCGACATAGGC
The DNA here is from genome assembly GCF_000472645.1 of Bradyrhizobium sp. WSM2254. Taxonomy (NCBI): domain Bacteria; kingdom Pseudomonadati; phylum Pseudomonadota; class Alphaproteobacteria; order Hyphomicrobiales; family Nitrobacteraceae; genus Bradyrhizobium; species Bradyrhizobium sp. WSM2254. The sequence goes on from NZ_AXAB01000060.1 coordinate 10,330, forward strand.
GGCGATATCAGGGTACTCGTCCAGCAGGCCGGACGTGTTGAGCCGGCGCAGCACCGTCACCATCATGAGATCGCCGGCGCTGAACGCCCCATCGAGCCAGTCGGCATCGCCGAGGCGAGCCGACAATTCGCCGAGCCTGGTACGGACGCGATCCTGCAACATGGGCAGGCGCGCCTCGTACCAGCTCTTGTCGCGCTCGAACAGCATCGCCATTCCGAGCTCGACGATCGGCGGCTCCAGCGTGTTCAGCGCGGCAAACATCCACGCAATCGCGCGGCCCCTGGCATTCGCCTCGAGCGGCAGCAGCCCGGCATGGCGCTCGGCGAGATGCAGCACGATCGCGCCTGATTCAAACAGGGCGAGATCGCCGTCCTCGAAGGTCGGGATCTGCCCGAACGGATGCAGCACAAGATGCGCCGGTTGCTTCATCTCTTTGAACGACACTAGGCGGACGTCGTAGGGCTGGCCGACCTCCTCCAGCGCCCAGCGGACGCGCATGTCGCGCGCCTGTCCCCTGCCGCGGTCGGGCGAGCTTTCGAAGGCGGTGATGGTGGGGGGCATCTGGGTCTCCGGGGTGGTGGCGCTTCGTCTCCAGGACGAACGGCCGGTGCGGATTCCGACAGCTTGCCCTCTTCCAATTTAGTCGCACCATCTTGCCTAGCCCACAGTGTCGTCCCGGCGAAGGCCGGGACCCATACCGCGCGATTCATCTGTTGCGGGTGGTTGCAGTACCGAACGACGAGTCTTCGCCAAACCGCTTCCTGGGAGTATGGGTCCCGGCCCCCGTGCGCAATTGCGCACTAGGCCGGGACGACACCTGAGTGTGGGGCGCCGTCGCTTGCTACCTTACGCGGCAATCCACGCCGCAAGCTCTACCCATCCTACGGCTTGCCAAAAAAATCCCGCCCCAATTGTCGGAACGCCCCTCCCGGCCGCGTCCTTGGAGCACCCACGTCCCACCCGAGCCGAAAGGACTCCCGCCCATGCCCTCGATCACGCCGTTCCTCTGGTTCGACAACAACGTCCCGGAAGCCGTTGCGTTCTACAAATCGGTGTTTCCCAACGCCAAAATCGAGACCGTCAGCGACTTCATGGCGGTGTTCGAGCTCGAAGGCCAGCGCTTCCACGCGCTCAACGGCGGGCCGCAATACAAGTTCACCGAAGCGGTGTCCTTCTTCATCAACGTCGAGACGCAAGAGGAGGTCGACTACTTCTGGAGCCGGCTCACCGCCGACGGCGGCGAGGAATCCCGCTGTGGCTGGCTCAAGGACAAGTTCGGCCTGTCCTGGCAGGTGATCCCATCAGCGCTCGGCCGCTACCTTGGCGATCCCGACCGTACGAAGGCGGGCCGCGTCATGCAGGCGATGATGGGGATGCGGAAGATCGTGATCGCGGATCTGGACAAGGCTTATGCGGGGTGAACTTCGTACGGTGGGGCAGGCCTGTAGCCCGCATGAGCGAAGCGACATGCGGGTCAACCGCCGACCCCGGATATCGCTTCGCTCATCCGGGCTACGAACTGCCCTCCAATCCACCGGTGTCGTCCCGGCCTAGTGCGCAATTGCGCACGGGGGCCGGGACCCATACCGCGAGGTCTATCGATTGCGGGTGATGCTAGTACCGAACGACGAGTCTTCGCCAAACGGCTCCCTGGGGTAATGGGTCCTGGCTTTCGCCAGGACGACGGCTGAGTTTGAGGGCGCTGCCGCTAACCCACCTACGCAGCGATCCACTTCGCCAGGTCGCTCTGGATCGCTATACTGCCAATCTCAGCAGGATGGTGACCCCATGGGAAACGAATTGGAAGGCAAGGTTGCTGCAGTCACCGGGGCCGCGTCCGGCATCGGATTGGCGAGTACCGAGGCCATGTTGGCCGCGGGCGCGCGCGTGGTGATGGTCGACCGCGACGCCGCCGCGCTGAACGCGCTCTGCAACAAGCACGGCGACACCGTGATCCCGCTGGTCGTCGACCTGCTCGATCCAAAAGACTGCGCAACGCTGCTGCCGCGCGTTCTGGAGAAGGCCGGCCAACTCGACATCCTGCATGCAAACGCAGGCACGTATGTCGGCGGCGACCTGGTCGATGCCGACACCATGGCGATCGACCGGATGCTGAACCTGAATGTCAACGTCGTGATGAAAAACGTGCACGACGTGCTGCCGCACATGATCGAACGCCGGACCGGCGACATCATCGTCACGAGTTCGCTGGCGGCGCATTTTCCGACGCCGTGGGAGCCGGTCTACGCGTCGTCCAAATGGGCGATCAACTGCTTTGTCCAGACGGTGCGGCGCCAGGTCTTCAAGCATGGCATTCGCGTCGGCTCGATCTCGCCCGGCCCGGTCGTCAGCGCCCTGCTTGCGGACTGGCCGCCCGAGAAGCTGAAGGAAGCGAGGGACTCGGGAAGCCTGCTGGAGGCCAGCGACGTGGCTGAGGTCGTGATGTTCATGTTGACGCGGCCGCGCGGCATGACAATTCGTGACGTCGTGATGCTGCCGACCAATTTCGATCTTTAGGGTGCATGCTTTTGCAGGGTTGGCACGGCGCAAGAGCGCCTTTGCCCGCGCTACGAAGCGATCCACGCCGCCAACTCGCGCCACGGCTCCAGCGTCCAGTGCCCGGACGCGGCACCGGACGGCGAGGGGAGCACGAATATCTCCGGCAAGCTTCCGTCGCGCGGCTGCCGCCCCAGCGAGATCCCGCTCGACGGCCTGCCGTAAAACAAGCTCGCCGCCTTCTTGCTCGTGAACGCAATCGTCCTCGGCCGATACTTTTCCATCTTGGCCCTAAACCCCGGCACGTCGATCGATGCGGCCTCGATCTGGTGATCCATCCCGGCGCCCGATTTGGAGAGATCGGTGAAGCCGATCCCGAGTTCGATCAACTCCGCAAACTCGCTCGGCTGATATCGCCGCGGCGTGATCCCGGCCTCATGGATCGCGCGCCAGAAGCGGTTGCCGGGATGGGCGTAGTAGTGCCCGAGCTCGGCCGAGCGCGTCGAGGCGGCGGTGCCGACGAAGACGAGGCGGAGGTTGGGACGGAGCTGGTCGGGGAGGCGGTGGAGGATGGGAGCGGGCAAATCATTTATCCGCAGACTTGTAGCTCGCATGAGCGTCAGCGACATGCGGGGCCGCTGTCAATCCCAGATGTCGCTTCCGCCTTCGCTCTCCGAGCTGCGGCGGACAGGTCGCTCATCCGGACTACGCTTGCTGCGGGACCAATGCACTGTTCGACCGAACCGCAAATAGCGGATTGCAGACCGTCATTGCAGATTGCGTATTGCCGAATAGGATGTCCTCAACAACGTTTTAGAGAGTTTCGAGATGGCCATCAACAGGGACAAGATCGACGACGCAGCGTTGGCCTTACTCTATCTGACCCTGCACGATGACTGTCGGGCATGGAAGGGCTTCGACTGGGGCGTGCTCGGCCCCCTGCACGACAAGGGAATGATTCATGACCCCGTTGGCAAGGTAAAGTCGGTGGAGTTCACCCCCGAGGGGCTCGAACGGGCGAAGACGCTGTTCAAGCAGTTGTTCGAGGAATGATATCTTGTCGATGAACCGCGAAGAAACTGGCCGCCGCCTATGCGGCGCCTGGCCGCCACTATCACAACCTCTCGCACATCGAGGACTGTCTCGCTGCGCTCGCGCGGTTGGAAGGAATCTCGGCGGCCGAGCGTGAGATCCTGACGGAGGCCATCTGGTGGCATGATGTCATCTATGATCCGACCCGGTCGGACAATGAGGAGCTCAGCGCGCAGCTGGCCGAGCAACACGTTCGCGCCGATACCAGCCACGAAGTGGGGCGCTTGATCCGCCTGACCAGGACGCACGATGTCCAGCCGGATGATCGCCTAGGCGCGATCCTGATCTCGATCGACCTCAGCATCCTCGGCGCAGCGCCCGCTCGGTACGACGCCTATGCGGCGGCGATCCGCCAGGAATTCATCCACGTCGGCGACAGCGACTATCGCGCCGGCCGTGCCAAGGTGCTGCGTCAGTTCGCCGCCCGGCCGGTCATCTATCCCGATGCTGGCTTTGCTGCGATCTATGATCAGCGGGCGCGCGACAACCTCGCGCGGGAGCTGGCGTCGTTGAGCTGAAGCTGACGTCGTGCTCGGTGCCGTAGCCCGCATGAGCGACAGCGACATGCGGGTTAGTTGTCAGTCCCGGATGTCGCTTCGCTCATCCGGGCTACGCTTGCTTGATGCGACGCTTCGCAAAAAAAAGCCGGGCAGTCTGCCCGGCCTTTGACTTTTAGATGGATGCCCGGGTTAAGCCCGGGCACGGCGAGCGGAGGGCTCCTCACAGCACCCGGTTGCTCTCCTTCACCTTCTCCGCATCCAGATACACGCTTGAGCCCATCTCCTTGAACTTCGCGCTCATCTTGGCCATGCCGTCCTCGGCGGTGCCGCTCATCGACATGCCAATGCTGTTCGGATCGTTCAGCGTCGCCGCATAATCCCGCACGTCCTGCGTGATCTTCATCGAGCAGAATTTTGGGCCGCACATCGAGCAGAAATGGGCGACCTTGTGGGCTTCCTTCGGCAGGGTCTCGTCGTGGAAGTTTTTCGCGGTGTCGGGGTCGAGGCCGAGGTTGAACTGGTCGCTCCAGCGGAAGTCGAAACGGGCGCGGGAGAGCGCGTCGTCGCGGAGCTGGGCGGCCGGGTGGCCCTTGGCGAGATCGGAGGCGTGCGCCGCGATCTTGTAGGTGATGACGCCGACCTTGACGTCGTTACGATCGGGCAGGCCGAGATGCTCCTTCGGCGTGACGTAGCAGAGCATCGCGCAGCCGAACCAGCCGATCATGGCAGCGCCAATCCCTGAGGTGATGTGGTCGTAGCCCGGCGCGATGTCGGTGGTCAGCGGTCCAAGGGTGTAGAACGGCGCCTCGCCGCACTCCTTGAGCTGCTTGTCCATGTTGATCTTGATCTTGTGCATCGGCACGTGGCCGGGGCCTTCGATCATGACCTGGCAGCCCTTGTCCCACGCGATCTTGGTCAGCTCGCCGAGCGTCTCCAGCTCCGCGAACTGCGCGCGGTCGTTGGCGTCGGCGATCGAGCCGGGACGCAGGCCGTCGCCGAGCGAGAACGAGACGTCATACTTGCGCATGAGGTCGCAGATCTCGTCGAAATGCGTGTAGAGGAAGCTCTCCTTGTGATGCGCCAGGCACCACTTCGCCATGATCGAGCCGCCGCGGCTGACGATGCCGGTGACGCGATTGGCGGTGAGGTGGATGTAGGACAGGCGCACGCCGGCGTGGATGGTGAAATAGTCGACGCCCTGCTCGCACTGCTCGATCAGCGTGTCCTTGTAGAGCTCCCAGGTCAGCTTGACCGGATCGCCGTTGCACTTCTCCAGCGCCTGATAAATCGGAACGGTGCCGATCGGCACCGGCGCGTTGCGCAAGATCCATTCGCGGGTGGTGTGGATGTTGCGGCCGGTCGAGAGGTCCATCACGGTGTCGGCGCCCCAGCGGATCGCCCACACCATCTTCTCGACCTCTTCCTCGACCGACGAGGTCACCGCCGAGTTGCCGATATTGGCGTTGATCTTGGTCAGGAAGTTGCGGCCGATGATCATCGGCTCCAACTCTGAATGGTTGATGTTGGAGGGGATGATGGCGCGGCCGCGCGCGATCTCTGAGCGCACGAACTCCGGCGTGATGAAGGCGGGGACCTCGGCGCCGAAGCTCTCGCCGTCGGCAAGCGCTGCTTCCGCGCGCTCGAGCTGCTCCTTGCGGCCGAGATTTTCGCGCGCGGCGACGTAGATCATCTCCTTGGTGATGATGCCGGCGCGGGCGAATTCGAGTTGCGTGATCTTGTGGCCGTCGAGGCCGCGCAGCGGCTTGTGATAGGCGCTGAACGCGCGCGCGGCCTTGTCGGTGGAGAGATTGCCGTTGTCCTCCGGCTTGACCTGCCGACCCTCATATTCCTCGACGCCGCCGCGCTCCAGCACCCAGGCCTTGCGGTTGCGGGCAAGGCCCGCGTTCACGTCGATGGTCACGGACGGATCGGTGTAGGGGCCGGAGGTGTCGTACACCGGCAGGTTCGGCTCGCCGGCGCCTTCGGACAGGATGATCTCGCGCAGGGGCACGCGCAGGTCGGGCGCCGCGTCGGGCGACGCGAAGATCTTGCGCGAAGAGGGCAGCGGGCCGGTGGTGACGGCGGGGACGGTCTGTTGCGGGTTGGAGCGGATGTTCATGGGATCCTCCTTAATTCAGTTCGTTGGCATCGCTGCACGAGAGACAATTACCGCTGTCATCCCCGCGGAAGCGGGGATCCAGTATTCCAGAGGCCGTAGTGGGATACGGAGAAGCCGCGGCGTACTGGATCGCCCGGTCAAGCCGGGCGATGACAGTGGAGTGTGGGGTGAGAGAGCGTGCATCACGCCGCCTCCGCAGGTAGGCCGAGCCATTGCCGCACCCGCGCGTCGGGGTCGGTATTCTGCGTGACGTCGCTGACGACGGCGATGGAATCGGCGCCGGCGGCAAAGATCTCCGCGGCGTGCTCGAACTTGATGCCGCCGATCGCGACCAGCGGGATGGTGCCGATGCGCTTCTTCCATTCCGTGATCTTTGGAATGCCCTGCGGCTCGAAGCGCATCGATTTCAGTGTGGTGAAGAAGATCGGACCCAGCGCGACGTAGTCGGGCTTGGCGGCGAGCGCGGTCGCAAGCTCGGCGTCGTCATGGGTGGAGACGCCGAGGAGAAGGCCCGCCTCGCGGATCGCCTTGAGGTCGGCATCGGCGAGGTCTTCCTGGCCGAGATGCAGATATTTTGCGCCGGCGACGATCGCCGCGCGCCAGTAATCGTTCACGACGAGCTTGGCCTGCGTGCCCTCGGTGATGGCGAGCGCGTCGGTGACGATCTGCAGCGCTTCGGCGTCGTTCAGATCTTTCGCGCGCAGTTGAATCGTGCCGACGCCGAGCTTGGTCAGGCGCTCGACCCAGGCCAGGCTGTCGACGACGGGATAGAAGCGATCAGGATACGCGTTGCGATCAGGATACGGCATGCCAGAACGGGGTCCCAACGACAGGGGTGGAAGGGGAGGCGAAGTCGCGGGCGTTCATCAGCCCGGCCTCAAAGGCGGTGCGGCCGGCCTCGACGCCGAGGCGGAAGGCGGTGGCCATGGCGACGGGATCGGCGGCCTTTGCAATGGCCGTGTTGAGCAGCACGGCGTCGTAGCCGAGCTCGAGCGCCTGCGCCGCGTGGCTCGGCGCGCCCAGGCCGGCGTCGACCACCAGCGTGATGTCGGGCAGCCGCTCGCGCAGCAGTTTCAGCGCATCGCGGTTGGTGATGCCCTTGGCGCTGCCGATCGGCGCTGCCCACGGCATCACCACCTTGCAGCCGGCATCGACCAGGCGGTTGGCAACCGAGAGATCCTCGGTGCAATAGGGGAACACTTCAAAACCGTCCTTGATCAGGAGGCTTGCTGCTTCGACCAGGCCAACGACGTCGGGCTGCAGCGTGTCGTTGTCGGCGATCACCTCCAGCTTGATCCAGCTCGTGCCGAACAATTCGCGCGCGAGCTTGGCCGTCGTCACCGCCTCGCGCACGCTGCGGCAACCGGCGGTGTTCGGCAGCACGGTGACGTCGAGCTCGCGGATCAGATTCCAGAACGCATCGCCGGTCTTGCCGCCGGCGGATTCGCGGCGCAGCGACACCGTGACGATGTTCGAGCCCGCGGCGCGGATCGCCGCTTGCATGATCGCCGGCGAGGGATAGAGCGCGCTGCCGATCAAGAGGCGCGAGGCGAAGGATTTGCCGTAGAAGGTCACCATGATGAAGGTGTCTCCTTGAATTCAACTGTCGTCCCGGCGAAGGCCGGGACCCATACCGCGTGATTTCTCTTGGGGCACAACGGCAGAGACCTTTCGCCCCAACGAAGGCCTGTGGTCATGGGACGACTCGTGGAGAGGTTGTGCCATCACCATCCTCACCCTCCCTGCCGCGGCGTGATGATCTCGATCTCGTCGCCGGCCTTCAGGCTAGTCTCGGCCCAGCGGCTTTTCGGCACGACGTCGTAGTTCAGCGCGATCGCGAAATGGGTGCCTTCGTAGTCGAGCTCGCTGAGCAGCGCGTCCACGCTGGCCGAGTTCACCTCGCGCTGCTCACCGTTCACGATCACGCGCATTGCATCACCTCATTGTCGATCTGGCCGCGCTGGACGTATTGCAGCGTCAGCTCGGCGAGCGCCGGCGCGATCAGGAAGCCGTGGCGGTAGAGCCCGTTGACGGCGATCTTTTCGCCGCGAATGCCGATGCGCGGCAGATTGTCGGGGAACGCGGGGCGAAGGCCCGAGCCGAACTCGACGATGCGCGCCTCGCCGAAAGCCGGGTGCACCGTATAGGCCGCACCCAGAAGCTCGAGCGCCGAGCGCACGCTGACGCCGGTGTCCTCGGCCTCGATCGAGGTCGCACCCAGCATGAACAGATTGTCCTCGCGCGGAATCACGTAGAGCGGCCAGCGCGGATGGATCAGCCGCACCGGGCGCGCCAGCTGCACCTCGCTGGTCTCGATCAGAATCATCTCGCCCTTGACGCCGCGCAAGTCGGGCTGCTCGTCGCGGGCGGAGAGGCCGCGGCAGTCGATCACGATGCCGTCGAGATCGGCGGCGCTGACATCGCTTTCGAACTTGATGGTGCCGCCGGCGGCGCGGATGCGCTCGTGCAGCTTCGGCAGCACGCGGCGCGGCTCGACATGGCCCTCGGCCGGGAAGAACAGCGCATCACGGAAGCGGCCTTCCAGCGACGGCTCGAGCTCGGCAAGGCCCGCGGCATCGAGCCGGCGGTGCGCTTCGGTCATCCGGGCAAAGCGCTCGAAATCGTTGCGCTCGCGCGGATGGGCGACGACGAGGGAACCGTTGAAGGGCGTGTCGGGCAGCTCGCGCCGCCAGATGTCGAGGGAGCGCTGGCCGAGCCTGGAGATGATGGGTTCGGCGACCTCAGCCTCGCACCAGGGCGCCAGCATCCCGCCGGCCCAATGGCTGGTGGAATCGGTCATCGCGGCGTCACCGCGCTCGTGTAGCGTCACGGAATGGCCAGCCTGCGCGAACAACAGCGCCTGCCAGGCACCTGCAATGCCTGCCCCGATGATGGATACCGCGGAATCCGCTCGCTTGGTCGTCTGTAACATCCCTGTCCCTTCGCCGGCATGACCCGGATCAGGTTCAAAGGGTCACCGCGGTCCTGGGCGGATTCGCCCATTTAGCGGTATCTCAGCTCCTCCTCGGAGCACCCCTCGGAACGGCGCCAATGTATGCCAGTGGGGCGGGGTGGTCAACGCGTTAGCCACAGGGCAGTCATTCCGGGGCGGTCCGCAGGACCGAACCTCAGGTGCGCAATTGCGCACCGGGGAATCTCGAGATTCCGGGTTCGATGCTTCGCATCGCCCCGGAATGACGGTGGCTAGTGGTTGGGAACCTGCGCCCGCGCGTTGCGGACGCGCTGGGCGATCTTCCGGTGCGGCGTGGTGCCGAACATCGGCTGCGGGTTGCCGTTCGGCTCCAGCCAGGTGTCGCTCATGTTGGCGACCTGCACGGCCTCCTGGCGCTGCCGCTTTGCAACGTAGTAATAGCCGCCCGCGAAATAACGCACGGCTCTCGCGTGGTCGCCATTGGCCGCATGATAGGCGCCGGCGAGGTATTTGACCGCGTAGGTGAGGTTGGTGTTGGGATCGCGCAGGCCGGCGGCATCGCCGGTGTAGCCGACCCCGCGGGCGGTCGCGAGCTTGATCTGCATCAGGCCGATGGTGCCGCCTCGGCCGACGAGGCCGGGCTGATAGCGGCTTTCGCGCATGATGACGCGATGCACCAGCGCTTCCGGCACGCCATTGGCGCGGGCATGGGCCGCGACCATCTCGGCATACTCGGCTTGGCCCGCGAATGCGGCCTGCGGCGACACCAGTCCGGCCGCGATGAGCGCGGCGACGCGTAAGATTTTCATCGGATATTCCTGACATCCCTGAACGGCCTGCGCCCGGCCGCAATTATTGTTTGAGCATGATCTGTTCGGAAAACCGCGGTGCACTTTTCCTGATCATGCGTTAGGACTCCGGAACACGGCGATGATGTGACCAAACGCCGCCGTCGGCGATTTTGCGGCGCCGAGCCGCTGTTACGACGCAATGCTGCCGTAGGGGTTGCTCAGGTGGAAAACCTCAGCTCGCGACAGCGAGCCTGTCTATTCGCGCGCAGACGCGAAAGCGAGCATGAAAACGCTGCAAATCGGGAGAGGTGCCATGACAAAAACCAACATGGCCAACGCGGACTTTGTCAACGCGGACTTTGTCAGCGCGGACTCGGCCAAGGCACATTTCGGCGACATCCCCAGACAGAATCCCTGTGCCCAATGCGGCACGCCGATCCCGCGGCCCGACTGGATCGAGCCGGGCGAGGGGCGCATCTCCTATCTCTGGACCTGCCGCGCCTGCAACTATCACTTCGAGGCGGTGGCGATCTTCGACGAGGTCGCCGTCACGCGCACCCCGCTCGCGGCCTAACCGGCGATCTACGCCGCGAGCCGCGGCTCCTGCCAGACCGGCAACTCCATCCGCACGATCAGCCCGTGCGGCTCGCGGTCGTGCAGCGACAGCGTCCCACCGTGGGCGAGCGCGATCGCGTGCGCGATCGACAGGCCGAGGCCGAAGCCGGTGGACTCGTCCATGGTGCGCGCATCGTCGCCGCGCGCGAACGGCTCCAGCATCTCCTGCTTGCGTGCATCCGAAATGCCGGGGCCGTCGTCCTCGACGTCGATGACGAGCCTGGTGCCCGATATGTCGAGGCGGATCGTGACCTCGGCGCCGTAGCGCACGGCGTTCTCGACGAGATTGGTGACGCCGCGATGCAGATCGTCGGGACGCGCCGCCGCGGTCGCCGAAGCGGGGCCGTCATAGTGCACGACATGGCCCATGTCGCCGAACTGGTCGGCAATGAGCTGGAGCGTAGAGGCGATGTCGACCAGCGTCACCGCCTCGATGTTGCGGTCGTTGCGCAGGAGCGACAGCACGGATTCCAGCATCGAGCGCATCTGGTCGAGATCCATCAGCATGCGCTTGCGGTTGACCTCGTCCTCGATGAACTCGGCGCGCAGGCGCAGCCGCGTGATCGGCGTGCGCAGATCGTGGCTGATCGCCGCCAGCATCCTGGTGCGGTCCGACATCAGCCGCGCGATCCGCTCATGCATGCGGTTGAGCGCGCGCGCCACCGAGCGGATCTCCTCCGGGCCGCGCTCGGGCAGCGGATCAGCCTCGCCGTCCAGGCTGAAATTCTCGGCGGCCGCGGCGAAGGACGACAGCGGCGCGGCCAGCGCGCGCGCCGCCCACAGGCCGAGCACGGTGACGCAGATGAAGGTGGTCATCAGCGCCGTCAGCCACGGTGCGCCCCAGAACCACGGCCGCGGGCCGCCATCGACGCGGCCGGCGATCACGCTGCCGTCGGGCAATTCGACGCCGACGCGGTGCGCGGTGTCGTCGGCGGCGAGCTGCACCACCTTGTAGCCGCGTCCGAGATGACGGCGCATTCCGCGCAGGTGCTGGCCGTCGCTCTCCTTGACAATGGCCGCCGTGCCGGGCGCGTGCATCTCGATGCCGAGCTTGGGGAAGGCGCGCGCGAGGTCGGCGACGAGGCGCGGCCGCTCGCCGGCCTCGGCCGAGCCGAGCAGCAGCGCGGCATCGGTCAATTGATGGGCGCCGTCCGGCGGCGTGTCCGGGCGATCCGGCCGGCTGATCAGGAAGGCGGCGGTGACGACGAGATGGAGCGCGACGGTGGAAGCCAGCACCAGCGCGGCGATCTGCCCGCCGATACCCTTGAGGTGGAAGAACCCGAGCGGCTTCATCGTCGGCGCCCCCTCAGTTGCCCAGGGAGGCCGCGACCGCTTCAGTGCTTGCTGCTTCAGTTCGTGCTGCTTCAGTTCTTGGCGTGAACAGATAGCCGCCGGAGCGCACCGTCTTGATGATGGTCGGATCCTGCGGGTTGGGCTCGATCTTGCGGCGGATGCGGCTGACCAGCACGTCGATGGAGCGTTCGAACGAGCCGGTGTTGCGGCCCTGCGTGAGGTCGAGCAGGCTGTCGCGCGACAGCACGCGGCCGGGCCGCTCGCAGAACGTCCTCAGCAGATCGAATTCGGCGCTGGTCACCGCGACGCGCGCGCCTTCCGGATTACGCAGCTCGCGCAGGCGCAGGTCGATGCGCCAGCCTTCGAAGGCGAGCGTGCTCGCGCCTTCGATCGAGCTCGCCGCCTGGGCTGCGGCCTGGCGGCGCAACACCGCGTTGATGCGGGCGAGCAGCTCGCGCGGGTTGAAGGGCTTTGGCAGATAGTCGTCCGCACCCATCTCGAGGCCGACGATGCGATCGACGTCCTCGCCGCGCGCGGTCAGCATGATGATCGGCGTCTGCGCCTCCGAGCGCACCTTGCGGCAGAGGCTCAGGCCGTCCTCGCCCGGCAGCATGACGTCGAGGATGATGAGGTCGACGCGATGATCGGTCATGGCGCGCGACATTTCGCGGCCATCGCGCACGGCGGTGACGTTGCAGGCGTTGTTACGCAGGTACTTCGCAATCAACGTCCGCGTTTCGCGGTCGTCCTCGACGACCAGGATGTTGGGATTGGAAATGGCCATGCGCGTTTGTTTGTCCAAGATTCGGGCCAAAAGGCGAAGATTTTTGTTTCAGATTGTTTCTGCGGGTCCCGCCGCAATACCGTGACACACCCGGGCAGTGGCGCGGCAAGGTCTCGTTAAGGCCGTTAACCATACCGTGGCGCGGTCAGACAAGAAACCCCGCAAGATCCACGGAGCCATCATGACCTCGATTTCGGCGGCCTCCGCCGGTACCCATCAGTCGCCGCTACAGCGGCTGCAGCAGGAATTGCAATCGGAAGTTTCCGCCGGCACGATCTCGTCGTCGGACGAGACCGCGCTCTCGACCGCGCTGACCGACATCGACACGGCGCTCCAGCAGAGCCGCTCGAGCGGCCAGTCGAGCGGCACGCGTCCCTCCAAGGACGACATGAAGTCGAAGATCGACGACCTCATCTCCAGCGAGGTGTCGAACGGGACGCTGACCTCGGAGCAGGCCGAACAGCTCAAGGGCGTGTTTCAGTCGGCCTTCGCCAGCGGTCCCGGTGGCGCGGGCGGAGCCGGTGGTGCAGGCGGGCCGCCGCCCGGTCCGCCGCCGGACGACAGCTCTTCGGATTCGTCCTCCACGGATTCCACCAGCAGCACGTCGAGCGATTCGACGACGGTGGAGATTCTCCAGCAGTTCCTCCAGGCACTTCAGCAGTCGCAATCGTCGGCGTCGTCGTACGGTGCCAACGGCAGCTCGTCCGGCAACTCGGACTTCTCCGCACTCCTGATCGACTACAAGAGCTGACCTGAGCGACGCAGGTCGGCGCAGTCCCCGCCACGCTCGTGCTTCTCCCAGGGCGCATGATCGTCGACGGGGAACTGTGCATCCGGAAACGTTCCTGCGTGACTCAAGGAACTTTCACTGCAACGCAGCGCCACGGTTATGCGACGAAATCGCCGCAGCTGAGGAACTGCACGTGATCGGCGCTGTTTTCTCCATACGAGTTTTTGCTGAAGGAGAGGACAACAATGCTGATGAAATCAATCGCCGCCGGCCTTGCCGGCACCGCGCTGCTTGCGACAGTTGCGTTCGCGCAAAACCCGACCGCCACCACGGACAAGGCACCGGCTGCGGCCACCACCACCACGACGACCACGACTGCGTCGGGTGAATGGCGCGCGTCGAAGATGGCGGGCCTGAAGATCTACAACGACGCCAACGAGAGCATCGGCTCGATCAACGATCTGCTGATGGACAAGAGCGGCGCCATCAAGATCGCCGTGATCGGTGTCGGCGGCTTCCTCGGCATGGGCGAGCATCTGGTCGCCGTGCCCTATGACAAGTTGAAGTTCGTCAATGAGGCCATCGCCTATACCGGCGCCGCCACGAACCCGAGCGCCAAGCCGGGTGCGGCCACCACCACCGGCGCTGCGACCGGCACCGACAAGACCGCGACGACCGCGACGGCCTCGTCGAAGTGGTACCCGGACCACGCCGTGTTCAACGCGACCAAGGACGAGCTGAAGAACATGCCCGAGTTCAAGTACTCGGAGTAATGCGGTTCGCGTGACGACTTGAACGAAGCGCGCCCGGTTTTCACCGGGCGCGCGGGCGTGTCATTTCTCGTCATCGTGAGATGTTGACCCTCATCCTGAGGAGCCGCGCTTGCGGCGTCTCGAAGGGCGAGGCCACCGGCCGGGCCTTCATCCTTCGAGACGCTTGCTTCGCAAGCTCCTCAGGATGAGGAATTGGCAGCGAGGGAAAGCCTCAGTGCGTCACCAGCGGGCAGCCGCCCTTGTCGAGCGGACGGAATGCCTCGTCGCCGGGCACGGTGGCGATCAGCTTGTAGAGGTCCCACTCGCCCTTGGACTCCTCGGGCTTCTTGACCTCGAACAGATACATGTCGTGGACCATGCGGCCGTCGACGCGGATCTTGCCGTTTTTGGCGAAGAAATCGTTGACCGGCGTTGAGCGCATCTGTGCCATCACCTTCGGCGCCTCGTCGGTCTTGATGGCGTCGATCGCCTTCAGATAGTGCATGGTCGCCGAATAGAGACCGGCCTGGATCATGGTCGGCATGTGCCCGACCTTCTCGTTGAAGCGTATCGAGAAGGCGCGCGTCTCCTCGTTCATGTCCCAGTAGAACGCGTCGGTGACGATCAGGCCCTGCGTCGCCTTGATGCCGAGCGAATGCGTGTCGGTGATCTCCTGCAGGAGCGCGATCATCTTCTGGCCGCCCTGCGTCAGGCCGAACTCGGCGGCCTGCTTCAGCGCATTGGTGGTGTCGCCGCCGGCGTTGGCCAGCGCGACCACCTTGGCCTTGGAGGCCTGGGCCTGGAGCAGGAAGGAGGAGAAGTCCGACGAGTTGAGTGGATGACGGACCTCGCCGAGCACCTTGCCGCCGCTTTCCTTGACCACGTTGGCGGCGTCGCGCTGCAGCGCCATGCCGAAGGCGTAGTCGGCGGTGACGAAGAACCAGCTGTCCTCGCCGCGCTTCACTATCGCCTTGCCGGCGACGTTCGACAGCGCATAGGTATCGTAGGTCCAGTGCACCGTGTTGGGCGAGCAGGCAACGCCGGTGATGTCGGACGAGCCGCCGCCGGAATTGATGTTGATCCTGTTCTTCTCGCGTGTCAGCGCCGAGATCGGCAGCGCGACCGATGAGGTCGGCACGTCGAAGATAGCGTCGACCTTGTCGTTGTCGTACCAGTTGCGGGCGATGTTGACGCCGACGTCGGGCTTGTTCTGGTGGTCGGCGGCGACGACCTGGACCGGTTTGCCCGCGACCTTGGCGCCGTAATCGGCGACCGCCATCTCGACGGCGGCGAGCGAGCCCTTGCCGGTCGCGTCCGCATAGAGGCTCGACATGTCCGTGAGCACGCCGATCTTGACGACGTCATCGGAAATCTGCGCCTGCGCGGCGCCCGACGTGGCGGCGAGGGCGAGGCCGGCCGCGACGGCGGCGAAGAGTTTTTGCACGTTGTTTCTCCCTGTGTGTTGTTGTTTGGGCGTTGTTTGCAGGGACTGTTCTAGCGACAAACGGCCGCGGCAGCTAAGCCACAGATGCGTGAGGGGGGTGAGAAATAAGCAGGGGGCGGCGGTGTTTTTACCCTCTCCCCTTGTGGGAGAGGGTGGCTCGCCGCGTAGCGGCGAGACGGGTGAGGGGTTCTCTCCGCACGCACCCATCTTGCATTCGTATTTGCGGAGGCAACCCCTCATCCGGCGCTACGCGCCACCTTCTCCCACAAGGGGAGAAGGAAGAAAATGTGCACCACCGGTCAGGCGCTGCTGCCCTTGAGCCGTTCGTTGCGTCGGCGCAGGCCTTCTAGGGTGGCGAGGAGGATGACCGATACGGTCGTCAGAACCACCGCCGCTGCCGTAATGGTCGGGCTGATGTTCTCGCGGATGCCGCTGAACATCTCGCGCGGCAGGGTGCGCTGCTCCGGCCCCGCCATGAACAGCACGATCACCACCTCATCGAAGCTGGTCGCGAAGGCGAACAGCGCACCTGAGGCGAGGCCGGGCAGGATCAGCGGCAGGATCACGCGGCGGAAAGCATAGAGCGGCGAGGCACCGAGCGAGGCGGCGGCGCGTGCCAGATTGGTGTCGAAGCTTTGCAGCGTCGCGCCGACCGTGATCACCACAAAGGGCGTCGCCAGCGCGGTGTGGGCGAGGATCAAGCCGAGATAACTGCCGGTCAGTCCGATCGGCGCGAAGAAGAAATAGAGGCCGACCGCGGTGATGACACCGGGCACGACGACCGGCGACAGCACGAACGCCAGCACGAGCGGCTTGAACCGGCTCTTCCACTGCGCCAGCCCGAGCGCGGCCAGCGTACCCAGCACCATCGACAACAGGGTCGAGGCGACACCGATGATCATGCTGTTCTTCAACGAATTCATCCAGCGCGGCGAATTGATGAAGTCGTCGTACCAGCGCAAGGAGAGGCCTGGCAGCGGATATGTGAGGTACGAGCCCGAGCTGAACGACAGCGGCATGATGGCAAGGATCGGCGCGATCAGGAAGATGAATACCAGCGTGGAGACAATGATGGTCGCGGTCCACGCGATGCGCTGGCTGGGCGTGCGGAGGGACGAATTGTCGCTCAATTCTTCATTCCTCCCGTGACCTGCTGTCCCTGCACCAGCTTGCCGTAGACGAGCGCGAGCACAATGGTGGCCAGCAGCAGCACCGCACCCAGCGCCGAAGCAAGGCCCCAATTGGCCGTCTCGGTCGTGTAGAGCGCGATGAAGTAGCTGATCATCTGATCGGCGGCGCCCCCGACGAGTGCCGGTGTGATGTAGTAGCCGAGTGCCAGGATGAAGACGAGCAGGCTTCCCGCGCCGATGCCGGGCAGAGTTTGAGGCAGGTAGATCCGCAGGAAGGCGGTGACCGGCGGCGCACCGAGCGAGGCGGCGGCACGCATGTAGGCAGGCGAGATCGCCTTCATGCTGCTGTAGAGCGGCAGGATCATGAACGGCAGGAGAACGTGGGTCATGGCCACGCAGACACCGAAGCGGTTGTAGATCAGGCGCAACGGCTGGTCGATGATGCCAAGCCACTGAAGGCTGTCGTTCACGACGCCCCTGCTCTGCAACAGCACGATCCAGGCGCAGGTGCGGACCAGAAGCGACGTCCAGAACGGCAGCAGGACGAAGATCATCAGCAGGTTCGACCGGCCCGGCGGCAGTGTCGCCAGCAGGTACGCGACCGGGAAGCCGAGGATCAGGCAGAGTGCCGTGACGCTGAGGCTGATGAGGAAGGTGCGGCCGAAAACGTCGCGATAGATGGCCTGATCCGGCGGGGCTGCGACGATCGCGCCGTCCGCGTTCCGCGTCAGGTCGAGCGCCGCCAGAAGGTAGAAGCCGGTCACTGGGCCACCGGCGTCCTTGATCGTCGTCCAGGTGGCGCGTTCGCGCCAGGCCGGGTTAATCTTGCCCAGCGTCTCCTTGGCCGCCCCTCGCTCCGGCATCGCCTTCAGATTGCGTGCCGTGCTGGTCAGGATCGTACGAAAGCCGTTCAGCGCGTAGTTGAGCCGCTTGGCCGCGACGGCGATGGTGCCGGAGGTGCGGGCCGCCAGGATGTCGCCTGCCAGCGCAGCAAAGGCCCCTTCGTCCGGCAGGTCCCTGCCGTCCCAATTGGCGAGAGCAGCGACTGTTTGCGGCAGAATCTGACGCACCTCCCTGTCATCGACCGCGCGCCACAGCATGCCCGCGATGGGCCCAGCGAAGGTGAAGAGCAGAAACAGCAAAAGCGGCAGAACCAGCGCCAATGCCTTGATCTGGCGTGCGCGCTCCGCCCGCTTCAGGCGGCGCTTGAGCGGCATCTCGGTCTTGGCATCGGCGCCGGTCAGGGACACTGCTGTCATGGGGTGATCATTTCAGGCAAGGGGCACGGCGAAGGGGCGCGCCCCTCCGCCTGTGCTGTACAGCCGTTTGGTCGCGCTATTTCGCGGCCCATTTGTTGAAGCGCTCGGTCAAGCGGTCGATGTTCTCGAGCCAGAAGCCAACGTTGATCTCGACCGCGTTCTTGATGTTGTCAGGCGCGGTCGGCAGATCTTTCAGGACGGCCGGCTGGATCAGGGCGGCGGCGTCCTTGTTCGAGGTGCCGTAGGCGATGTTCTCCGACAGCTTCGACTGGTTCTCCGCCTTGCCCGCGAAGTCCAGGAACTTGTAGGCCGCGTCCTTGTTCGGGCTGCCCTTCAGGATGACCCAGCTGTCGAGGGTGAAGAGCGCGCCGTCCCACACCATGCCAAAATTCTTCTTCTCGTTCTTGTTCGCGGTGTCGATGCGGCCATTGTAGACCGAGGTCATCGCCACCTCGCCGGAGGCCAGCAATTGCGGCGGCTGGGCGCCGGCCTTCCACCAGACGAGGTCGCCCTTGATGGTGTCGAGCTTCTTGAACGCGCGATCGACGCCCTCGTCGGTCGCCAGCACCTTGTAGACGTCCTTCGGCGGGACGCCGTCGGCCATGAGGGCGATCTCCAGCGTTGTCTTCGGACCCTGACGCAGGGCGCGCTTGCCCGGAATCTTCTTGGTGTCGAAGAAGTCGGCCCAGCCCTTGGGCGCGTCCTTCAGCTTGTCCTTGTCGTAGCCGAGGACGAAATCATAGAGGATGGCGCCGACGCCGCAGGGATTGACCGACGGTTGGATATAGGCCGCCTCGCCGCCGATCTTGGAGTAATCGAGCTTCTCGAACAGGCCTTCCTCGCAGCCGACAGCGAGTTCGTCGCTCTCGACCTGGACGACGTCCCAGGTGGCGGCGCCACCCTGCACCTTGGCGCGCAACACGCCGACACCGCCGTCCCAGGACTCGTCGTTCATCGGGACGCCGGCTGCCTTCTTGAACGGCTCGAAATAGACCTTCTTCTGGGCATCCTGATACGCGCCGCCCCACGACACGACCGTGAGGTCACGCGCCTGCGCGACCGTCGCCAGTGCAGCGCTGGCGCTCAGTGCCGCGGCCAGCCCCAGAGCGATCTTGCCAATCTTGCGCTTCAGCATGGTCTTTGTTCCTTCTTCATGTGAGTTGCGTTGAAGTTGATCGATGCGGATCCGCTTGCGTTGGATCAGGCGGGATCGAGGGCCAGGCAATCCTCGGGGCGGAACGTGATGAACACGCTTTCGCCGGGCCTCAGGCTACCATGTCTCAGGCTGTCATGCGCTCCCGGCTGAAGCTTGACCATGAACTCCCCGTTGCCGGCGACATTCAGCACGGCCAGCGCGTGGTCGCCGAGATAGATGGTGTTCTGCACCCTGGCCGGCAGCCGGTTCGGTCCTTCGCTGGAGGTGCCATCCGGGACAATGGCGACGCGCTCCGGCCGCACCGATAGGGAGGTTGAAGCGCCCGCGCCTGATACATTGACCGCCCGCGCGGTCACGGCGCCGCCACCAGCCAGCGCGACGCGGCAATATTCTTTTTCGACCGTCTCGACGGTGCCGGCCAGCACATTGTTCTCGCCGATGAAGTGAGCGACGAAGCTGTTCACCGGATGCTCATACAGCGCGTCGGGCCTGTCGATCTGCTGCACGATGCCGTCGTTGAACACGGCGATGCGGTCCGACATGGTGAGCGCTTCACTCTGATCGTGGGTGACGTAGACGACGGTGATGCCCATCGTCTCGTGCAGTTGCTTGATCTCCAGTTGCATCTGCTCCCGCAGGCGCTTGTCGAGGGCGCCAAGGGGCTCGTCCATCAGCACGAGTTGCGGATTGAAAACCAGTGCGCGCGCCAGCGCCACGCGCTGCTGCTGACCGCCCGACAGCTGCCCGGGCCGCCGGTGCGCCAGGGTTTCCATCTTGATCATGCGGAGCGCCGCCCTGACGCGCTCCTGCGCTTCCGCCTTGTTCGTCTTGCGAACGGACAGCGGGAAGGCGATATTTTCCGCAATCGTCAGGTGCGGAAACAAGGCGTAGTTCTGGAACACCATGCCGATGTCGCGCCTATGGGGCGGCACGTTCTTGATAGGCCGGTCGGCGAGGTAGATCTCGCCCTGGGTCGGAACCTCGAAGCCGGCCAGCATCATCAGCGTGGTCGTCTTGCCCGAGCCCGACGGGCCGAGCAGCGTGATGAACTCACCCTTCCTGATGTCGAGATCGAGGTTCTTCACCACGAGGTGCTCGCCATCGTAGGTTTTCTGAATGCCGGAGAAGCGCACCAGTGCCGGCGCAGACGTGACCATGCCGGCTTCCATCTTGTCCTCGCGTTATCAGCTACAGTGCTGCCAGGACCTCGTTCGAGGTTACGAGCAACAGCTTAGCACCCTCCGACGAGAATGCCAGCGGCGCAAGCGACGAAGGCGCGGGCGGGCCCGGACAGCGAAGGCGCGCTACATCCCCGACAGCTTCGTCACATACACGTTGAGCGAGCCGCCGGCCTCGGCGACCACGCGCAGCGTCTTGGAATCGAAGGCAATGTCGGCGAGCGTCAGGCTGTCGATCTTCGCGTCGACCTTGAGGCCGTCCTCGCTCTTCTGGTAGTCGGCGATCGCGGCCGCGATCTTCTCGCGCGCGTTGGCGGCGATCGGCTTCAGGTCGAGCGTCGCCTTCTGCACCAGTGCCTGCTGCATCTGCGGCACCACCGCGCGCGCCGCCGCGCCGAGCAGCCCGAAGGCGGCCTCGGATTCCACCGCGAGCTGGATATCGGCGAGCCGCAGCGTCTGCTGCGCCTGGTCGAGCATCGGCCGGCCCCAGATATGCACGGTCGCCTCGGCGCCGAGACCGAGCCAGCTCTTCTTCTCCTTCGCGCGCACCAGGAGCGAGATCAGCAGCCGGTCGCCGGACGGGACCACGTTGACGCTCTTCACGGTGACGTCGACCGGGCCCGAGCCGTCCTCGGGATAGGTGCGGCCGGCCATCTGCGCCGCGATGAGCTTGTTGATCTCGGTAAAGGGGACGTCGATCGGCACGCCGATGTTCACGCCGGTGCCGGTCGGCGGCACGATCGAGATCTTGTCGGGGAACGGACACTCCGGCTTGGTCGCTGTCGAGGTCACGCGCGTCTCGAGCTCGAGGCCGAGCAGCAGCGTCACGGCCTGCGCGTCGACGCGCGGCTGCGCGGCGATGGCGCGGGTCGGCTTCATCTCGAGCCAGAGCGGCGGCAGCGCGGCGGAGGAGCCCGAGCCCTGCAGCGGAATCGAGCGGCAGGCCTTGGCCCATTGCAGCTTCGCATTCTCCCGCAGCGAAGGATCGTTGCGGATGCGCTCGGAGACGACGTTGATCTGCTCGCCGACGTTCTTGTCGATCAGCGGCTTCACCTGCGCCGGCACGTTGACCTTGGCGCCGGCGACCGCGAGGTTGGTGTCACCGAGATTGACCTGGGCGCCGAGATTGGGCTCGAGATGCCAGTTCGCTGCGAGCTTCGGACGCGAGGTGACGACCACGTTGCCCTTGATCTCGGCGCTGGCGTTCAAATTCTTGATGTTGACCGCGCCGATCCGTTTCGCTGCGTCACCGCCGAGCACGCTGCCGAGCGCGTCGCCGAGCGCGCCGGTGGCCTTCGACGACAGCGAGCCCGTCACGTTCAGCTTGCCGGTGAGCGGCGTCGAGATCGTCAGCACGTCCTTGTCGCCGCTAGCTGCCATCGGTCCGCGCACGGCGGACCAGCCGATGTCGGCGTTCTCCAGGATCTGCGAGATCGGGTTGTCGGCCTTGCCGGCGAAATTGCGCGGCGCGGCCTTCTCGGCCTGCTCGCGGATCGCCGACACCGCGATGGCGACCGGCGCCATCACGATCGAGCTCTTCGAGACCGGCGGCAGCGGCGGCAGCTGCGCGACCGGGGGCGCCGAATTCGTCGCGCGCGGCGACAGCCAGTCCATCGCCTTCAGGCTGATGAAGAACGACGCCGCGAGCACCGTGACCGCGATCAGGATAGTCTTGAAATTCAACGCCAGACGCATCTCACCCCCAGGCCGCCCGCGGGGATTCTACAGGGCGGGAGAGAAGGGCGCTAGAGCGCATCGATGGGGTGGAATTGGGGCGAATGTGTTAACGGCCGCGAACGCGCAATTGCCGCATATTCAGGCCGTCATCGCGGGGCTAGTCGCGCCTCGGGCGGCGGACCGCTCTCACCTTGCCGGCGCTGCCGCCGCCGCAGAACAAGCGATCGCCGCCATCGGACTCCAGGCCCGAGACCATCGTGCCCGCAGGCAGGTCGAGCTGCTCCAGCACCTTGCCGGTGTCAGGATCGATCCGCCTGATGTCGCTATCGTCGCCTTCCCAGGTGCCGTGCCAGAGTTCGCCGTCGACCCACGTCACCCCGGTCACGAAGCGCTTGCTCTCGATGGTACGGAGCACCGTCCCGGTCTCCGGATCGATCTGGTGGATCTTGCGCTCCCGATATTGACCGACCCACAGCGACCCCTCCGCCCAGGCAAGTCCGGAATCGCCACCGCCGCCGGGCGCCGGGATGGTGTTCACCACCTTGCCGGTCGCGGCGTCGATCTTCTGGATGCGGTCCTCGGCGATCTGGAACAGGTGCCGGCCGTCGAACGCCGTCCCGGCGTGCGCGGCGACGTCGATCGAGCGCGTGAGCTTGCCGCTGGCCGGATCGACCGCGTTCAGCTTGTCGCCGGATGCGAACCAGACATGCGTGCCGTCATAGGTGACGCCATGCACGGCCTCGACGCCCGGAAAGGGCCCGTACTCCCTGACGATCTCGGCGGCTGAACGTTTCATGTGCTTGATCCCTGTGAACTGATCCATCTTACGTCTTCAGCAGCGGTCCGGGGAGTAACAAGCCTGTCGGGAAGCCCGGGACGGGCGGGGTCATCCAGCGGCGCGCCCGTCCGTGTCCGAACGACTGCACCTTGTTCGATCGTGCGAGCTCCTCGAGCGCCCGTTGCACCGTCCGCGCGCTCGCTCCCAGCGCCAGCGCGAGCGCCGAGCTCGACCATGGCTCGCCGTCGGAGAGGAAGGCGAGGACGGCGGCGTGCTTTTCCTCGACGGGCCGGGCCAGCACGAGGACGTCGCGCGTCTTGCGCGGCGCCAGCACAAAACCCTGCTTCGTCGCGCTGACGTCGGCCAACGGCTCGAGCTGGGTGCGGAGCCGCCCGATCTCGACGCGCAATCGCGCGCGATGCGATTCATCGGCGTGCTTCGCCCGGAACGCACCTGATATCAGCATCTCTCGCGAGACGTCCGCGGGCCATGCCTGCGCCAGAAGGCGGGCCAGCGCGAACAGCACGGGCCGCGTTCCGAGCGACACGGCAACGCCTTGCCTGCGCACGACATGATGGAAGGTGTCGACGACGAGCGCTGTCGAGGTCGCCAGTCTTTCGACCTCTCCGAGCAATAACGGGTGTTCGCTGCCGCGCGCGATCAGTCGCGCGGCCGGCGTGTCGAGGATGCGGTTCGCGCTGTCGACCTCGGCCGAGAGTGTCGGGATTCCCGCCAGCCGCGCTGCCTTGGCCGCGCGGTCGAGCGCGGTGCGCGCGGCTTCTGTCCTGAGCCGCCGTATCGCAATGCCCGCGACCACCAGCTCGCGCGCCACCTGAGACGCAGGCGGGAGCGATGCGCTGCCGGCCTCGGCCAGCGTGCGCTCTGCCTCGTCTATGCGTCCGAGGAGGAGGAGACGGCGCGCCTCGATGTGGCCGGCATGGGCGGCATTGGCGAGATCGCCATGCTGTTCGAGCGTCGCCCGCGCGGCTGCGAGGGTCTTCGCCGGCCAGTTCAGGTCGCGCGAGACGAGCGCGATCTCGGCTTCCGCCACGACGCATCTTGCCCGCGCCACCGCCTCGCGCGGACCGAAGGCGCGCGCGGCGCTCCGCAGCAGCGCCTTCGCCTTAGCGAGATCGCCGAGCTGCGCCATCGCGATGCCGCGCAGCGCCAGCGACGGGGCATCGTTGCGCAATGCGACACGGTTCAGTGCGCCGAGCGGATCGCCAGCCTCGAGCGCACGCGCGGCGGCCGTGATCAGCGACTCCATTTCAATCCCGCCACACTTGTTACTCCCACCAGGCAACCGCTTGGTGCCAGAAATCGTTGACGGCCGACAATGTGCGGTGAGGGGCGAGCGGTTCCACGTCTGTCATAGCGAGACGCGGAATGAGAGCCCAGGAGAGAGGTTTGGAGAGCCATGATGACGTCAGCAGAAAAAGCAGGAAGTAACGGACAGGCCGCCATGCAAACACCGCCGGTGGTGTCGCCGCAGGACTGGGAGGCAGCCCGTCAGCAACTGCTCGTGAAGGAAAAGGCGCAAACCCGCGCCCGCGACGCGCTGGCCGCCGAGCGCCGGCGCATGCCGTGGATGGTCGTGGACAAAACCTATGCGTTCGAGGGGCCCGGCGGCAAGGTCACTTTGCTCGACCTGTTCCAGGGCCGGCGGCAGCTGATCGTCTACCGGGCCTTCTTCGAGCCGGGCGTGTTCGGCTGGCCGGATCATGCCTGCCGCGGATGCTCGATGGTCGCCGACCAGGTCGCCCATGTCTCGCACCTGAACGCCCGCGACACCACGCTGGTCTTCGCCTCGCGCGCGCCGCAGGCCGAGATCGCCAAGCTGAAGAAGCGGATGGGCTGGACCCTGCCGTGGGTCACCATCACCGACGGTTTCGATGCCGATTTCGGCGTGGACGAGTGGCACGGAACCAACGTGTTCTACCACGACGGGAAGCGCATCTTCCGCACCTACTTCATCAAGAGCCGCGGCGACGAGCAGATGGGCGGCACCTGGAACTATCTCGACATCACGCCGCTCGGCCGGCAGGAGGTGTGGGAGGATTCACCGAAGGGCTATCCGCAGACGCCGACCTACAAGTGGTGGAACTGGCACGACAGCTACACGGAGGGTGCAGCGCCCGACAAGAAATGGGTGGAGGTCACGGACGCCGGCGAGAAGGCGTTTCGCGAGGAGGCCGCGGCGGGCCGTGACTAGTCCCGTCAGCGCAGCGGCCGGCGCCAGCCGCGATGGTGTGATGGCCGCGCGCCACCTCGCCAGATGGCTGGCTCTGGCGGCCACGCCGACCTTCGCCGTCATGGCCGTGCTGACCGCCGTGCTCGGCGGCGGCTCCGCCGACATGCTGTGCGGCGCCGGGCAGGGGTCTCTGCTCGGCGGGATGGTGCCGATGTATCTCTTGATGAGCGCGTTTCATTCGGTGACGTGGCTGAGGCTGATCGCGGAGCGGCGAGGTGGCGCCCGCCGGTAAGTGCCGGGTGGTCACCGGTGCAAATGAGAGTGGCCCCGGCATCACTGGGGCCGCGCCGGTCACCGGCTACTTCCGCCGAAGAAGAAAAGGACCATCAGGATCTCATCGTAGTATCGGTCGCCCTGCTTCAGCGCCTTCACCCCGCGGCCGTATTCGACGAAACCGGCTGCGGTGTAGAGCCGCAACGCGGCCTGGTTCTCGCTAACGACGACGAGCTGGAGCTGCTCGACGCGCTTTGCGGCGTGCGCTGCAACCGCGTCGACGAGCAGTCGCCCCGTACCGGACTTCCGCGCCAGCGGCCGCACATACACGCCCCAGAGAACCGCCTTGTGCGCGGTCTTCGCGCCGTCCTCCCGGCGGAAGCCGGCGGTCCCCACGAGCTCGCCCGCGATGAACGCACCGAACACGTCCGACGCCGTGAGGCGCTCCTCGAACCACGCGAGGGGCTTCTCCCGCTCGCGTTCGAGCGTGCTGGTAAAAGCTTCGGGATGGGCTGCGAGCGCTTCCAGCCTGATCGCACGGTAGAGAGCCGCGTCGGCGGGTGTCAGCAGTCTGATCATGGCTATGCGAGATGCGCCAGCGGCAGGGGCGCGCCGGCCTTGAGCGTCTGAATCGCGATGCTGCTGCGAACCTCCCGCACGATCGGCAGGTTGAGCAGCTTGTCGACGAGGAAGCGCTGGTAGTTCTCGAGCTCGGGCACGACGATTTCGAGGAGATAGTCGGCTTCGCCGGAGACGAGGTGGCAGGCGACGACCTCAGGCATGGCAACGACGGTCTTTTCGAAGCTCAGCGCCTGGTCGTTGGCATGGCCGTTGATCTTGACGCCGAGAAAGGCCGAGAAGCCGAGGCCGATGCGGGCGCGCCGCAAGGAGGCGCGGTAGCCGTCGATATAGCCGTCCCGCTCCAGCCGCCGCACCCGCTGCAGGCAGGGCGACGGCGATAATCCGACCTTGTCAGCCAGCTCGATGTTGCTCAACCGCGCATTGGTCTGGAGTTCGGTGACGATGCGCCGGTCGATCGCATCCAGCTCGCATTTTGGCATGAACCGCATCCCGTTGGATCAAGAAGGGCGCAATGTTGCGCCGGCGCCGCCGAGACTAGCCTACTTCGCAAGGACATGCCTCGGCTTTCCGTGGGATGCAGTGCTCCGCCGTTTTCTGCTGATGGAGTGAACCATGACCGAAGGCCCGAACCTCGCGCCCCTGCTGGAGGCTGTCGAACGTTACTTCACGCTGATGTACGACAACGACGTGTCGCAGTTCGACCCCGTCTTTGCGCCGACCGCGCAGCTCCACGGATTTCGCGATGGCGAGCTGCGGATATTGCCGGCTGGCGACTACAGGACGGTGCTGGCGTCGACCCCGTCGCCCAAATCCAAGGGTGCTCCGCGCCTTCAGGAGATATTGCTGATCGATCTGGCCTCGCCCCTGCAAGCCCTGGTCAAGGTCCGGGTCCGGATCGATGTGCTCCAATACGTTGATTATCTGGCCTATCACCGCATCAAGGACGCTTGGTTGATCACGGCGAAATCGTTCCAGGTCGAGCGACGATATGAGCCGACCGGCACGTAGCTGCGCTGCCGCAATCCTATTGGCTGCCCGCCGCCTGCAGATACGCAACCACCTTGGCGGCTTCGTCCGCGGAGACACCGCCATAGGGCTGCATCTTGTTGCCGGAGACGACTTCATCCGGCTCGACCATGAAGCGGGTGAGCTTGTCCTTGTCCCAGACGAAGCCGGCTTCCTTCATCGACGGAGAGTAGTTGTAGTCGGGCAGCGAGCCTGCCTTGCGTCCGACGATCTTGCTGAGATTGGGGCCGAGGCGATTGTCGCCTTCCTTCACCGAGTGACAGGTGCGGCAGGAATTGTTGAACGCCTGCTGAGCTGCCTCGTCGTTCGCCGGCTGCTGGGCGAGCGAGGAGGGCGCGAACAGCAGCAGCGTCAATGCTCCCGCGCCGGCGATCGGGCGCAGCCATGGGCTTGGCGACGTTTGCAGGCGGGATTGCATCTAGCGCCTCCATCGGGGATCGCGCCGCTACAAGTGCGCATCGGGATGTCGAGGGCCAACGAAAACGGCCCCGGTGGGTTCCGGGGCCGTTTGCGTCACAATGTCCTGTCGCTTTAGCGCGTCGCGGCGCCGAGGTCCGCGCGCCGCTCCGTCATCGGCAGCACGATCACCTTGGTGCCGACGTTGACGCGGGAGTAGAGGTCGGTGACGTCGTCATTGGTCATGCGGATGCAGCCGGAGGAGACGTGCTTGCCGATGGTCTCGGGGGCGTTGGTGCCGTGGATGCGGTAGATGGTGCCGCCGAGATACATGGCGCGGGCCCCAAGCGGGTTGCCGGGGCCGCCGGCCATGTGGCGCGGCAGATAGGGCTGGCGGGCGATCATCTCCGGCGGCGGGGTCCAATCCGGCCACTCGGCCTTCTTGGTCACCGACTGGATGCCGGACCAGGTGAAGCCGTCGCGGCCGACGCCGATGCCGTAGCGAACGGCCTGGCCGTTGCCGAGCACGTAATAGAGATAGGTGTTGGGCGTATCGATGATGATGGTGCCCGGCGCTTCGCGCGTCGCGTAGGAGACGGTCTGGCGGCGGAAGCGGGCCGGCATCTCGACCGCGTCCTGGTCCTCGGAGGGAGCGGCCTGGTAAGGCGTCGCCTGGTAGGGCTGATAGGGCTGGATCGGCTGCGGCGCCGCCATCGGGGGCAGCGGCTGGAAGAAGGGGAAGAGCTGCACCGGCGCGGCCTTGGCCGGACCTGCGAATGCGATCGCGGTGACAGCGACTGCGCCCAAAGCAACGGCGCGCGAATACGTCTTGAACGTGTCCAGATTGAACATGTGATCGCCCCTGTTTGCTCGGTGTTTTGTCCACCGCGGCACCATTGCGGTGCTCCGTTGCCTAGATCACTAACGGCAATAAGTTTCGGGACGTTTGCGCGGAAAACCGAAAACGGTTTCATCGCGGCAAGGATTGTTTCATGACAGTTTCGTGGCCGCGCGCGCTCGTTAACGAACAAAACAGCGGGCCGACACTTCTGTGACGTCACACGCCTGAAATATCCGTGGTTGATGGTCCTAAGCCGAGAATCATCAAACTCTCGGGATTTTCCCATGCGGGTATTAATCGCGACTGACGCCTGGCATCCGCAGGTCAACGGTGTGGTCCGGACGCTGACCTCGCTGGCGGGTGCCGCCAAGGCCCTCGACGTCGAGATCGACTTCCTCACGCCGGACGGCTTCCCGTCGTGGCCGCTGCCGACCTATCCGGGCCTGCGCATTGCGCTGCCGAGCGCTAAGGAGATCGCGCGGCGGATCGAGAAGGCCGCGCCCGAAGCGCTGCACATCGCGACCGAGGGCCCGATCGGCTGGGCCGCGCGGGCCTATTGCCGCCGCAACCGGCTCGCCTTCACCACCTCCTATACGACGCGCTTTCCGGAATATGTCTCGGTGCGGACCGGCATCCCCGCGAGCGTCGGCTATGCCGTGCTGCGCCACTTCCACGATGCCGCGGCCATGACCATGGTGGCGACGCCGTCGCTGCGGCAGGAGCTGTCCGAGCGCGGCTTCAAGCGGCTCGGCTTCTGGACGCGCGGCGTCAACACCGAGCTGTTCCACCCCGACGCTCCGGCCAAGCTTGATCTGCCGCGCCCGATCTTCATGACGATGGGCCGCGTGGCGGTGGAGAAGAACCTCGACGCGTTCCTCTCGCTCGATCTGCCCGGCACCAAGGTCGTCGTCGGCGACGGCCCGCAGAGGGCGGCGCTCGAGAAGAAATATCCGGATGCCGTCTTCCTCGGTGAGAAGAAGGGCGCGGATCTCACCGCGCATCTCGCCGCTGCCGATGTCTTCGTATTTCCCAGCCTGACCGATACGTTCGGTGTGGTGCAGCTGGAGGCGCTCGCCTGCGGCACGCCGGTTGCGGCGTTTCCGGTGACGGGTCCGAAGGACGTCATCGCCGGTCACCCGATCGGCGCGATCGACCACGATCTGCGCACCGGGTGCCTGCGCGCACTCACCATGTCGCGCGAGACCTGCCGCAACTTCGCGCTGGAGCGCTCCTGGGAGAACAGCGCGCGCCAGTTCGTCGGCAACCTCACCTCACTTCAGCCCAGCCGTGCCTTGCGCGCCTCGCCGGTGATGGCGCGGCGGCCGGTGCGCGGTTGATCCTAACTTTGACCCACAGCGAGAACCTCACCGATGGCTAAGATCATGAACCTTGACGGCACCCAGCAGCTTGACCTCACCCGCGGCACGGTCGAGCAGGCCTACGATCGCTGGGCGCCCGTCTACGATCTCGTGTTCGGCGGCGTATTCGCCAAGGGCCGGCAGGCGGCGATCGCGGCCACCAACAAGATCGGCGGCCGCGTGCTCGAGGTCGGCGTCGGCACCGGCATCTCGCTGCCGCTCTACGCGCCGCATCTGCGCATCTTCGGCACCGACATCTCGGAAGCGATGCTCGACAAGGCGCGCCAGCGCGTCACCGAGGGTAAGCTGAAGAACGTCGAGGGCCTCGCGGTGATGGACGCCGAGAAGCTCGAATTCCCCGACAATTCCTTCGATGTCGTGATGGCGCAATATGTCGTCACCGCCGTGCCGAATCCGGAGAAGGCGCTCGACGAATTCGCCCGCGTGCTGCGCCCCGGCGGTGAGCTGATCATCCTCACCCGCGTCAGCGCCGATGCCGGCATGCGCCGTTTCATCGAGCAGAAGCTGCAGCCGGTGGTGCGGCCGCTCGGCTTCCGCACCGCTGAGTTCGCCTGGTCGCGCTACGCCAAGTGGCTTGCCGGCGCTCCCGGCATCGAGCTCGCCGAGCGCCGCCTGATTCCGCCGCTCGGCCATTTCTCGCTGGTGCGCTTCCGCAAGGTCGACGTCGCCAAGGCAGCGTAACGGCCTCTCCTCATGGTGAGGAGGCGCGCAAGCGCCGTCTCCCGGACGATGCTTCGCATCGCTCGGAGAACCATGAAGGCCCGGCTGATGCAGCTCGGCCTTCATCCTTCGAGACGCGCGTTCCGCGCTCCTCAGGATGAGGGGAGAGAGTAACCCGTGCGTCATCGCGCCGCTGCACATCGTCACATGACAAAATGATGATGTCACACGGCGTACATCGAATCCCTGTAATCCCGTACCCGAAAGCATTTTGGGGGAGAGCATGATCAAGAATTATCTCGAGCAGCTGCGGATCCAGCGCTGGGACGACCATCGCTACTATCACCACAGCCGCATCAATCAGAGCCTGCACTTCATCAGCGCGCTGAGCTTCCTCTTCGCCTATGTCTGGCTGTTCATCGATCCCGTGATCTCGGCGCTGGTCGGCTGGCTGGTCTCGATGACCTCGCGCCAGGCCGGTCACTTCTTCTTCGAGCCGCACACTTACGACCACGTCAACCAGGCGACGCACGAGTACAAGGAAGAGATCAAGGTCGGCTACAACCTTCAGCGCAAGGTGGTTCTGATGGCGATCTGGGCGGCCTCGCCGCTGGTGCTGCTTGCCGATCCCACGCTGTTCGGCCTGTTCACGCCCTGGGCGAGCGCGACTGATTTCATGCGGCAGGTCGCCAAGATCTGGCTCGTGGTCGGCGGCGGCGGTCTTCTGTTCCGCACCGTGCACCTGTTCTTCATCCGCGACGTCGAGACCGGCCTCGTCTGGATGACCAAGATCCTGACCGACCCCTTCCACGATCTGATGCTCTATCGCAGCGCGCCGCTCGCCCTGATGCGCGGCGAGCTGATGGACCCCGGCCTGCACCTCAACCCCGAGCACACGCTGGGCCTGATCTCCGAGCCCACGCTCGAAGAGCAGCACGCCTGAGCGCGCTGCGTACACACAACACTCCGATGTCTGATGGTTGCGTCATGCCCGGCCTCGTGCCGGGCATCCACGTCTTGGGGGCTATGCATGTCGTCATTCCGGGGCGATGCGCAGCATCGAACCCGGAATATCGAGATTCCGGGTTCGGTCCTGCGGACCGCCCCGGAATGACTGTGCTTATGATCGAAGAGCCGGCCTCAGCGCCCGAAGCGCTTGGCCAGCATCTCTTTCAAGATCTGCCGCTTGATCTGCTTGTTGGTGAGCGCGCCGTCGTGCCACCAGAAGCCGTCGGCCTTCATCTTTTCGGCGGCGCGGACGAAGCGTTCGGCGACTTCGGTGAAATCGGCCTCGGTGTAGTTGAGGCTGAAGATCAACCGTCCGGTGCCGACCCAGCTCAGCGCCAGGCCTTCGGCGCGCAGGTAATATTGCAGCATCCAGTTGTAGCGGGACGGCGTGGTGTATTTCACCGTCCAGATCGACGAGAAGTTTGCGAACCGCACCGGCAGGTCGGCCTCCGTCATCATCTGGTTGAGCTTTTGGGCGCGGCCGTTCCAGGTGTCGTCCAGCCCGTCATAGATGGCGCGGAAGTTCGGGCTGGCGAGCCGGCTCAAGAACTCGTCCATCGCCGTCATGACGTACGGATGGGAGTTGAAGGTGCCGCGGGCGAAGCAGATGTCGGCGGGACGATCGTCGCGGAAGCGGCGCATCAGCTCGCGCTTGCCGCACACCACGCCGACCGGCAGGCCGCCGGCGAGGCTCTTGCCGTAGGTCACCATGTCGGCGCGCACGCCAAAGTATTCCTGGGCGCCGCCGGCGGCGAGACGGAAGCCGACGAAGACCTCGTCGAAGATCAGCGCGATGCCGCGCTCGGTGCAGACCTCGCGCAGCTTCTTGAGCCATTCGGTATACGCCGCGCGGTCAAAGTTGCCGCCGCGGGAGGAATCGACCAGCGAGGAATCGCCGGGCGCGTTGCCGTTCGGATGCAGACCCTGGAGCGGATTGACCAGCACGCAGGCGATGTCCTTGCGCGTGCGCAGGACATGCAGCGTCTTCTCCGACATCTCGGCGAGGGTGTAGGTCTCGTGCGCGGGAATCGGATTGCCGACGCCGGGCTGCACGTCGCCCCACCAGCCGTGATAGGCGCCGGCGAAGCGGACGAGATGCGTGCGCTTGGTGTGGTAGCGCGCGAGCCGCACCGCCTGCATCACGGCTTCGGTGCCGGACATGTGGAAGGAGACCTCGTCGAGGCCGGAAATCTGGCACAGCCGGGTCACGTTATCGAGGATGACGGGGTGATAGGGGCCGAGCACCGGTCCAAGCGCATGCGCCCGCTTCTCGGATCCCTCGATGCACTCCTTGTAGAAGTCGTTGCCGAAGATGTTGACGCCGTAGGACCCCGTGAGGTCGTAGGAGGTGTTGCCGTCGACATCGGTGACGGTGACGCCGCGCGAGGATTCCATGAAGGTCGAGGTGCCCAGATGCTCGCGGACGAGGCGCGAGAACTGGAACGGCACGCGGTAGGTCTCGGTGAAGTGCAGGTCGGAGATCTTTTCCGCCGCTTCCTTCGTCATCGCGCGCCCCTTGGGGTAGCGCTCGGCGTAGAGGCTTGCGAGGCGGAAGAAGCCGTCCTTGCGCCGGGCGGCGATGTTCGCCGGCGCGCCGTCGCAGGCAAAGTAGTCGTCGTCCCCGAACTCGTAGAACGGGAGCAGCCGGGCCACCCGGCGCGACATCTTGGAGTGCCCGGCGAGCGAGCGGTGCTTGGCGCGGGAGAGTTCGATCCGCGCCTTGAGCTTCGGGAAGGCAGCGGCAGCGGACGCTGCGGCGGCCACGGACATCGAGAGAATCGGGAGTGTCGTTTCCATGACAACAAGCGCTAATACTGCGAGCTGACAGATTCATGACAGTCAAAGCCCTCATCGCCTCTTTCACCCAGCAGGAAGACCTCAACTTCCTGTTGACCAACCGCATCCCCCGCGCGGCCCTGACCCGCTTCATGGGCTGGTTCTCCAAGATCGAGAATCCGCTTGTGCGGGACGCCTCGATCGCGCTGTGGAAGCTGTTCTCCGACCTCGACCTGTCGGAGGCGCGGAAGACCCATTTCAAGAGTCTGCACGACTGCTTCACCCGGGAGCTGAAGCCTGGCCTGCGTCCGTTCGATCCGGACCCTTCCATTGTCGCCAGCCCCTCGGACGGCATCGTCGGCGCGCATGGCCGGATCGCGGATACCGAGCTGTTCCAGGTCAAGGGCGCGCCCTATTCGCTGCTCGACCTGCTCGGCGATTCCGCCCTGGTGGACCAGCACCGCAACGGCTCCTTCGTCACGCTGCGGCTGACCTCGAGCATGTATCACCGCTTCCATGCGCCCTACGACGCACACATCGAGCGCGTGACGCTGATCCATGGCGACGTCTGGAACGTCAACCCGATCGCGCTGAAGCGGGTCGAGCGTCTCTTCTGTAAGAACGAGCGCGCGGTGATCCGGACGCATCTGTCGACCGGCGAGGCCGTGACGCTGGTGCCGGTCGCGGCGATCCTGGTCGCGAGCATCCGCCTGCATTTCCTCGACATGGTGCTGAACGCGCAGACGAGGGGCCCGGTCAACTTCCCCTGCGACGTCAACGTGAGCAAGGGCGAGGAGCTCGGCTGGTTCGAGCACGGCTCGACCATCATCATCCTCACGCCCGGCGATTTCAAATTCTGCGACGGCATCGCCGAGGGTACCCGCATCCGCGCCGGTCAAGCGCTGCTGAGAAAAAACTAGTCTTCATTCCGCCGTCTCGGCCGCCTATATCGTCCGCGGGACGGTTTGATACGACGGGACTTTTCGATGGCGCGGGCGCCGGTGATGGCGGCGGGAGGTATTGTGCTGCGGCGCGGCGCGCCGCCGCTGATTGCAGTCGTGCGCCAGCGCAAGCGCAACGAATGGGTTTTGCCGAAGGGCAAGCTCGACGACGGCGAGACGCCGAAGGAGGCCGCGCACCGCGAGGTGCTGGAAGAGACCGGTCACGAGGTCGCCATCCACGAATTCCTGGGAACGCTCGTCTACCAGTCGGGCGGCCGCTTCAAGGTCGTGCATTTCTGGCGCATGGAGGCCTGGGGCGGTCCGGTCCGCAAGCTGATGAACGACATCAAGGCGGTCGACTGGCTGACGTTGGAGGATGCAATCGCGCGGCTGTCGCGCGAATACGAGCGCGCCTTCCTGATGCAGATCGGCCCGCTCGCGATCGCCGCCGCCGGCCTTGCATCTCCGCCCGCACCCGAGCCGCCGCCGGCGACCGACGGCGTCGATGCAGCCTTGCAGACGCTGACGCCCGCCGAAGCAGCGTCAGTCGACGAACTGCGCCACGGTCTGTTGCAAAAGGTGAAGGCCTGGCTGCGCGGCGAGGCGTGAGTTGTCATCACGCCCTGCTTGTGGGTGAGGACGTATCCGCGAATTAGCCTGTTGGATCGCGCGAGCTCTATCCAGGTCGTCATTGCGAGCGCAGCGAAGCAATCCAGAATCTTTCCGCGGAGAGACTCTGGATTGCTTCGCTGCGCTCGCAATGACGGAGGAGGCTGATCGTGCTCGACGTCGATCCTCATGGTGAGGGGCGGCGCTGTCACCGCCGCTCTTTCTTCTCCTTCGGAGCGGGCGCCGGCTTGCGCGGTGCTGCGGGGGGGTGTGCGGCGGGGAGGCGCTGCTGGAATCCGCCCTGGCGCTGGATGCCGCCTGGCCGCTGGACTACGGGCGGCTGGCCCGGCTGCAATCCGGTGCGCGGCGTTTGCGGCTGCGGTGTCGTGCCCGGCTGCGGCGGCACGGCTGCTCCGGGCTGCACGGGAGTCTGGCCGGCGCGCGGCGGCAGGGTTTGCGGCGTGCCTGGTCCGGTGCGCGATGCGCCGGCCGGCCGGCCCGCACCCTGCTGCTGACCGTGTTGCTGCTGGCCCGCACGCGGCGTACCCGGCTGGACCGCGCCGCCTTGTCCTTGTTGTCCCTGGCCCTGCCGCTGCGGCGGCTGTGCGCCTTGCCGGTTTGGCGTGCCCGGCGGCTGCTGACCCGGACGGTTGTTCTGGCCGGGCTGACCGTTGGGCCGCTGCGGCTGTTGGCCGGGCGCCGTCGTCGGCCGCAATTGTTGCTGCTGCGGCGCCTGCGCCGGCCGCGGAATGCGGCTGATCGCGGTCGGATTGGCGCGGCGGAAGTCGCGCTGCTCGGTGACGATCTGGCGGCCCGTGGTCTGTGCCAGATGCACCTGGCTGACGAAGCCACGGTCGCGTGCAATCTGCTGCGGGGCAATGGTGATCGGCACGGCTGCAAAGCGCATGCCGCCGGCGCCGCCCGTGCCGGGGCGAATCGCAAAGCCGCTCGCGCCTTGCGTCAGCGCGCCGAGCCGCGTGCCGCTGCTGCGGTCGTTGACCTCGATGTGCCCGACCCGGCCGTCGGCGTCGGGATAGAGCTTGATGTTGACGTTGCTCGCGCGGCTCGCGGCCGCGCCCTCGGGCACGTCGACGACGCCGGTTGTGCCGCGGATGCCCAGCGTCGCGGTCGGCGTCGCGATCTTCATGTCGCCGGTCTTCGCCACCGCCGCCGCAACGAAGGCAACCGTGCCCTTGCCGATGTCGAAGATCGCCGAGTTCTGCTTGCCGCCGTCCTCATAGACGTAATTGTCGATGGTGATTTTGGCGCTGGCGGAGAGGTTGAACGTGGTCGCGTCGTTGAAGGTGATTCCGAGCGAGGAGTTCGACGAGGTCTGCACGACGTCGTTGAGATAGATGTCGTCGCGCACGCGCAGCGGATAGGAATTCTTGTCGCGGATCACGGTCGCTATCCCCGTCACGGTCGCGACGTTGCCGATCGGCTCGACGGCGGCGGATTGTGCGTCGGTGGCCGGTGTCGGCGAGGCTGTGGGCGCCGGGGAGGGAGCGGGCGCCGGCTGTGCCTGCGGCTGCGCCTGTGCGAGTTCGATTGCGTCGGATGCGAACGCCCCGCTCGCGCCGGCCAGCGGCAAGGCCAGCAGCGGAATCGCAAACACGAAGCGGCGCCAAGCCACCAATGAAGTCACGAAGAGGTCCCGGTGAGAAACGCGAGGTGAGAGCGGCTGATTTCAGCCGGGGCTAGCTGAATGGCCGATGAACATCTGTTGCATGGACGTGGCGAACATTCAAACGGTGTTCTCTCCCCTCACGGTGAGGAGCGCGCCCTTGCGCGCGTCTCGAACCATAGAGGCCTGGCTGCCGGTCCGGGCCTCGCCCTTCGAGACGCCTGCTGCGCAGGCTCCTCAGGGTGAGGGGATAAAGTGTGCCCGCCGCGCGGCACTAATGACGTGGATGCCCGGGCCTTCGCCTCGCCGAAGCGGCTTCGGCCGCGCAGGCAGGACAAGCCCGGGCATGACGAACGGTGGTGCTTGGAGCGCGAGATCCCGGGTTCGATGCTTCGCATCGCCCCGGGATGACGCGCTCCGCGCGTCAGCCCACGCGCTTCCAGGTCTGGCCGCCGCAGAACATGCCGCCGAAGGCGCAGCCCTGCACGCGCATCGCATTCGGGCCCTTCATCGCGATCGTCGAGTCGTAGTTGCGGCCGGAGTCGGGATCGTGGATGCGGCCGCTCCACTTCGAGCCTTCGGGCTTCATGTTGATCAGGATCCGCTCATTGGTCTTCTGCGCGTAGCCACAGAGATTGGCGCCGCACTGCTCGACGCGGACGTTGCCCTTGTTCTCTTCGGTCGCCCAGATTCCGATCGGCGTGTTGGCGACCTGCGCCGGCGCAGCGGCCACCGGAGCCGGAGCGGGCGCGGGAGCAGCAACGAGAGCCGCAGCGGGTGCGGGCTGCACCGTGTTGTCGAAGCCGACGGACGGAGCGGCGGCAACCGTCGTGGCGGGCGCTGCGGGAGCGGCAACCGCAGGCGCGGCCGGCGCGGTCGCCTGGACCGGCGCCTGCTGCACGGGCTGCTGCTGCACCGGAGTCGGCGCGGGCTGCGCGGTGGTGGCCGGAGCCGGCGTGGTGTCGACGTCATCGTCCTTGGAGCCAAGGCCCTTGAGGTTGATGTTGTTCAGCTTGATCGGCTTGTCCGACAGGCCCGGCGCGACGATGGTCACGCAGTCGAGCGAGGCGCAGTTGCGCGGCGTCTCGATGCGGATGTGCTGGCCCTCGATCTGGAACGAGATCGAATTGCCGGCATGAGCGGCTGCGGTCGACGCGAGGAACAGTGCGGTGGCGGCGATGGTGAGCTTGTTCATGACAACCTCCGAAAAATGCGTGGTCCCGATATGGACTGAAGTCGCTGGTGGACGATGCGTGGTTCGACCCTACGTCCGGCCCGTCCGGCCTTCCGTGATGGACGTCACAATGACTCCCGCGCGCTTGGGTGAGGCAGCGCACATTCAGCCGCGGTCCATCCCGCGTAACGTCGTCGCGACAGAAGAGGGGGAGGCGCCGATGACGCGGCTTGCGACTTCGCTTGGCACATTGATCGCGCTGCTGGCGATTGCGCCTTCAGCCCAGGCCGGTTCCTACGCGTTCTCGATCGGCGGCCACCGGTTCCATGTCGAGGCGCCCAGGAATTGCCGATCCGCTTCCTGCGTCTCGATTTCCTCCAATCGCAACCTTCGGCCGGCGGAGGACGTCGCCACGAAACCCGCTCCGCCTGTCCCACCGCCGGTTGTCCAGGCGCCGCAGTCGGTCTATCCGGCAACCCAGGCCCGGCAGCCACAGGCGATTGCGGTCGCGCCGCTACCTGCGCCGCCCGTCGTCGCCGCGACGACGTCGCAGCCCGTTGTGCTGCCGCCGGCGCCAAGATCCGAGGCACCAAGGAGCGAGGCCCTGAGCCCCAATCCGCCACGGGTCGAGCCGTCGCGCGTGGAGCCGCCGAGGGCGATCGCGCTCGATCCGCCGCGCATGGAGCCGCCGGTCGTCGCGCCGAAGCAAGAGATCAAGCCGACCACGACGATCGCACAGCGCAGTGACGACGAGTCGCCCGGCATGCCGCTCGGGCAGTGGGAAAGCGACGGCGCCAAGGGCACGGTCCGCATCGAACGCTGCGGCTCCGCGCTGTGCGGCTATGCGCTGACCGAGGCGTCGAGCAGGGGCGAGAGCGTGCTCGTCAACATGAAGCAGAAATCGCACGACGTCTGGACCGGCAGCATCTACAGCCGCTCCACCGGCAACACCTATTATGCGAGGATGACGTTGAAGAGCGCCGGCAGGCTCTACGTCGAGGCCTGCGCGCTCGGCCACTTCTGGTGCTCGGGCAACGATTGGACGCGCGTTGAGGAGCCGCAGGAGCAGGTGGTTACGACATCGCGGCAGTGGAGCGCGCGGTCGTAGCTCTTCGCGATACGCACGCGCTTCTTCGCTCTCCCCTTGTGGGCCTGTTGCGTTATTGGCTTTTGAGGCTGAAGACGTCACGAGAGAAGGCCTTAGTCGCGGCAATTGCCTGCCAATATCTGTAGTTGTCGCCCTCGGAGGGCGGCTCACGC
>NZ_AXAB01000061.1:0-45430 GCF_000472645.1 Bradyrhizobium sp. WSM2254
TACTCATCTGTGGACGCCCCGCGAGATGCAAGCGATTTTTGAAGAAGATCGGCACGTAGTCGGATGCTGCCATCTGTCCGGCCTCTGATGGTGCAGCGATGAAGCTGCGGGCCCGTATGGGAGTTCGCAGACCGGAACCAAATCATAAAAGCGTGCTCTGGGCACGATGAGTACGCCTGGTTCTTCCGGCCTCGTCTCGCCGACTGTTGCGCCATACTCTCCTTCGACCGACTACACCTCCGACGACCTCAGGTCCGCCAGGATCACGCCTTGGCTGCGACCGGAGCCCTGTAATTCTCCTGCTTGATAAGTAGCGCCCAGACGATCCGCGCCATCTTGTTGGCGAGGGCGACTGTTACCAGCATGCGTGGTTTGCGAGCCAGCATCTGTTCGAGCCACGAACCCCTTGGCGCACCGCGTTTGCTTGCCTGTTGCACAACCGCGCTGCTGCCGATGATGAGGAGGCGCCTAAGCGTGCGTTCGCCCATCTTGGATGTCGCACCGAGCTTCTGCTTGCCGCCTGTCGATCTTTGAAGAGGCGTGAGACCGAGCCATGCCGCGAAGTCACGGCCTTTGGAAAAGGTCTCGGCCGGCGGTGCTAGAGCGGCGATCGCGGTGGCGGAGATTGGGCCAATGCCAGGAATGGTCATCAGCCTGCGCGATACCTCGTCTTCGCGAGCGCGCCGAGCGATCTCCTGGTCGAGATATGCGATCTTGCCATTCAACTCGGCGAGCAGGTCTAGCATCACTCGTAACATGGGGCGGGCCGCTTCGGGAAGTGAACTGGCCATAGCTTCTTCTTCGATGTGGTCGGTAAGTTTCGCCACATGTGATGGCCCCTTGGGCGCGATCCAACCATACTCCGTGAGGTGTCCTCGGATCGCGTTGATGAGCTGGGTTCGTTGCCGCACTAACAGGTCACGGGTTCGAAATACCAAGCCCGCAGCCTGTTGCTCCTCGCTCTTTACGGCAACGAACCGCATGCTCGGCCGCTGCGCGGCTTCGCAGATCGCCTCAGCATCAATCGCGTCGTTCTTTTGTCGCTTCACAAATGGCTTTACATACGCGGGAGGGATCAGCCGAACGCTATGGCCAAGCTGCGCGAGCTGCCGAGCCCAGTGATGAGCTCCTCCACATGCCTCTAAGGCTACTGTGCAGATCGGCTGAGCCGCGAAGAAATCCAGCAACTTTCCCCGGCTGATCCGTTTGCTGAATAAAGTCCGTCCTTTCCCATCCGCGCCATGAACGTGGAAAACATGCTTGGCGATATCCAGACCGATTATGCTAACCTCTGCCACGGACGCCTCCCTTAAGTGGTGCTAAACACCTCCACTTTGGCACATCGATGCCGTCGGCGGGGCGTCCACCCCATCATAAAGCGAGCTTGATTGGTGCAGGCTTGCCCAATGTCCGCTATGCCCTGGTAGCGATCAAATCCCGCACCGCCGCGAAACGACGCGATGGGCCATGAGCAGACATCGGATCGTCAGTTCACCTGAAATGCGCTATCCGGAGTCCGCGATGTCGGAACTAATCTTCATTGTTTTTTGCAGTACTTCAAAAATGACAGCCGTCGACCACCCAAACATTAGAGCACCGTTCATCGCCGTTATGGGACCAAGCAGCTTCCAGTCCTCCACCGGGGTCACGTCGCCATAGCCAAGTGTCGCGTAATTTACGAATGCGAAATACACGAGGTTTGTGCCGGCAGGCGCAGCGTCCACAATCGAGTAGGCCAGTGACCAAACAAACACTTCGAGAACATGCGCCCCCATTAAGACCGAAACGGTTGCGATCATAGTGAAGATTAGGAGCAGGGACGGATGGGGACTTTTTGTAGCCGATGCTCGTGCCGCGCTCACCACCGCGGTCATCACCATCGCATGGATTGTAATGTTACAAACACTGACGATGCCGCCTATCAGAAATTGGATTAGCATGACTAACGCCACCTTGGTAAGTTGGCAGAAGACCCGAATTGGCATACGCCAGCTTGAAAATGTGAGCAATGCCGCGTTATGCTTCCGAGGGGCTGCGGAACGAAATTGGTCCAACCGCAGGCAAATTGAAGGCGCGCGGTCTGATGCCTCTCTGGTTGGTCCCAATGATATACGCTGCTGCGAGTTTCTTCATTGGGATTACCCTGCCGCGACTTGAGCAGGCATACTTTCCATACCATTCCGGCATTTCCGTTGCCTCGGCTCAGGCATTCCTTTCGGCTGTCGCTTCCGGCATGATCACGCTCACCGGTATCGTGTTTACAGTCGGCTTGGTCATGGTGCAGTTCAGTGCCATTGCATACTCACCGAGGCTCGTTCTCCTTTTAGCTCGCGACCCAAGGCTATTTCATTCGCTAGGTGTGTTCATCGCCACGTTCACCTATTCTCTTTCAGTTCTGCTCCATGTCGATCGCAATGGGTCCGGGGTCGTGCCGCTGCTCTCCGGCTTCGCGGTCGCGGGGTTGCTTTTGCTCAGCATGCTTCTATTTTCCGCGCTGATGAAGGGCTTGAGCGACCTCCAGATCACTAACGTGCTTCACGTAATCGGCGATACAGGTCGCGAGGGCATACGCGAGATGTTTGATCACCTCGATGAGAAAACGAAAAATCGATCAAACCGCGCACAAGAGACGTACAATGTCTCTGACTTGGGTCCGGTTGTCCAAACGTTAAGGTATTTCGCCGCGCCGCGCACGATTGTTAAGTTCGATATCGACGACTTGGTTCGCCAGGCTCAAAAGGCGGCAGCCGTCATCGTGATGGCATGCGGGGTCGGCGATACCCTCGTCGAAAATACACGGCTGTTGCAGGTTCATGGGGCTAAAATTGCGCTGCCCGAAAGCGACCTCATGCGGACCATCCACTTTGGGTTTGAACGGACGTCCGAGCAGGACCCGAAATATCCCATCCGGCTTCTGGTTGATATTGCCATCAAGGCGCTGTCGCCGGCGATCAACGATCCGACTACGGCGGTCCAAGCTATCGACCAGATCGAGGATTTGTTGCGTCGGCTGGGAGGGCACGATTTGGACGCGGGGTATGCCCGCGATGCGGACGGCGTTTTGCGACTCATTTTCCCGATGCCATGGGAGGACTATCTGGTGTTGGCATTCGATGAAATTCGCCACTACGGTGCGGATTCGGTGCAGGTGATGCGCCGCCTGAGGTCGGCGCTCGTGGGGTTGGTCGATTCGGTGACGGCCGACAACAGGATCAAGGCGGTGCAGCAATATATCAAGCAACTCGATTCGACTGTCGATCGCTCAGATCTCGCTACGGATGATCAGGAAACGGCGCGCCAGGAGGATCGGCAGGGACTCGGCCTATCGCGCCGACAAAGAACTTCGTCTTGATCAGAGATGTCCGGTCCCGGGTCAAAAGTGTCGGTTTGACCCCAACGCCAGCCACTTCCGGTCTTCCGCGAACAACGGACATACCGCTGCGTCGCGATGATGGACGCTTTGGGCCCGAAGCTGACGTAGGAGAGCTTCATTGATGCTCGTCAAGGAACCGACCTACTGGACGTGACCATATTGGAATGGCTTCAGCCGCACCGATAAAGAAGTGGCCGTCGCTTCCAAACGATGGAAACACTCGCAACTCCGCATTCCCGCCCACTGCTGTAAACGCCTCGTGCATTCGTTTCGCCAAGTCCGGGCCAAAGTATGTGTCGTTCTCCGCGTAAATCCACAGCATTGGGATGCGGGACGTCTTGCCGAAACTGCGCGTTGCTTCGACGAGCTTGTCGGGCGCGCAATTGTTGTTCGGCTTACCATCAACTCGTCCGCCTCGACCTGCCGCAAAGGTAATGATCGCTTGCACCGACGACGGGTTCAGGCTGGGCGATGGCTCCCCATCCGCCACCGGATTGGCCAACAACGATGGCCTTCCCCGGCGCAACTGCCGCTTCCTTCCGCATGAAGTCGATCACCCACTGATCAAGGGTCGCAA
The DNA here is from genome assembly GCF_000472645.1 of Bradyrhizobium sp. WSM2254. Classification (NCBI taxonomy): domain Bacteria; kingdom Pseudomonadati; phylum Pseudomonadota; class Alphaproteobacteria; order Hyphomicrobiales; family Nitrobacteraceae; genus Bradyrhizobium; species Bradyrhizobium sp. WSM2254. The sequence continues at coordinate 3,951 of NZ_AXAB01000061.1, forward strand.
TCATCAGTCCCGGCCCGCGGAAATTGGGCTTGTCACAACTCCCAACGTCCGCGAAGTAGAGGCCAAATAGGCCTCGCTCCGGCTGGTCGGTTGACACGGAACCGTATCTCACCGGGGAGACTACGAAGTAACCCTGTCGTGCAAACCAAGGCGCCGCGTCGCGGTACTCGATTGCTGGGAAGAAAGGCCGCTGCTGTGGGTCGCCAGAAATGCCGTGATTCATGACGAGGAGAGTATATGGGCCTCCGCCGACCACCACGGTCATCACCAAGGCATGAATTGTGATGTTACAAATACTAACGATCCCGCCTACCAGAAATTGGATCAGCATGACTGTCCCTGCGAAATCGGGTGTGGTCCCAAAACTAGCATAGCGGTGCAGCGCAGCAAATAGTGACGCATGGTCCTAAGGCAAAACTCTGCATGATCCCGGCAACCGGATGAACGGGGTGCGTGGAACCTATCGGAGCGACGGACGTTTTTGTCCGCGAATGAGCAGCGCCGTGCCGGCGCAGCAAGCGCCGAGGCTTGAGGCGCTGAGCTGCGCCGATCGGAGATTTGCTCATGAGACTCACTCTTTCAGTCATCAAAGCTGACGTTGGCTCCGTTGGCGGGCATACGAAACCGTCTTCACGCATGATGGCGACTGTCGAGGGCGAGGTTGCCAAGGCGATCTGCAATGGTCTGCTGATCGACGGTTTCATCTGCCACACCGGCGACGACATTGCGATCATCATGACGCACACACGGGGCGAAGGAAGCTCCGAGGTCCATCAACTCGCCTGGAAGACGTTCCTCGCGGCCACCTCGGTCGCGAAAACATCCGGGCTCTATGGCGCTGGCCAGGATCTTCTCGCCGACGCGCCTTCCGGGAACATTCGCGGCGCCGGCCCAGGCGTCGCCGAGCTCAGCTTCGACCACAGCCTCTCCGGCGTGCGACCCGCGGAGTCCTTCATGGTGTTCGCGGCCGACAAATGCGGCCCCGGCGCCTACAACCTGCCGCTCTATCTCGCCTTTGCCGACCCCATGTACTGCGCTGGGCTGATGCTGCCTCCGATGATCAAGGGATTCCGTTTCCATCTCATCGACATGGACAACACGGCCGGCGACAGCCTGCTCGAGCTCGACGCACCCGCCGACAGCTACCACATTGCCGCCCTGCTTCGCGACAACGAGCGCTTCGGCATCGATCGCATCATTTCTCGAACCCATGGCGAGGTCGTCGTGGCCGTTTCGGCACAGCGCCTCCACGCGATCGCAGGCAAGTACACCGGCAAGGATGATCCAGTCGCGATCGTCAGGAACCAGGGGATTTTCCCAGCTCCGGAGGAAATACTCTCGCCGTTCGCCAAAGCGCACTTCGTGGGCGGCGATGCACGCGGCTCGCATGTGATGCCGCTCATGCCGGTGCCACTCAACACGCCCGTGACCGGCATGTACTGCCTGCCGATCGTTTCTTGCGTCGGCTTTTCGATCGACAGCGAAGGCCGCTTTGCCGAGTCCTACACCGATTTCTTCGACAACCCGGCATGGGATGAGGTCCGCCGGCGCGCCCAGCGCAAGGCCATCGAGATGCGCAGCCAGGGCTGGTCTGGCGCCGCCATGCTACCCTATTCCGAACTGGAATATGGCGGCTTCCGCGACACCGTGTCCGGACTGCTGAAGCGTTTTCGACTGCGCGACGACCGCAAGCCGGAAGCGGCCGAGTAGCGACCGCCTCCATTCAGAAGCGGGAGCGACGTTCACCGTTCAATCGACAGATGCAGGCGCTATGACGACATGCCGATCCGGGAGGTGGACATGGCAAAAAAACGCATCGGCATTCTCACGGGCGGCGGCGACGTCGCCGGCCTCAATGCAGTCATCAAGAGCGTGACCTATCGCGGCAGTGAGGACGACATCGAGGTTGTCGGTCTGCGCCGTGGTTGGGAGGCCCTCACGCACCTGAACCTCGACGACCCAAACAGCAGGTCCCACTACGTCATCCCGCTGAACCGTGAAAACACTCGAACCATCGACCGGCGCGGCGGCACCGTGCTGCACTCGAGCCGCGTCAATCCCTCCAAGATAAAAAAGCTGCCCGATCATCTCGTCGGCAATGAAGTCCCGGTCTCGCTGAGCACGAACGGCGGCATCGCGACAAAGACATGGGACCTCACCAGCCGGGTGCTCGCCAACCTTTCGGGGCTTGGCATCGAACACCTGATCGCCATCGGCGGCGACGACACGCTCAGTTATGCGGCCAAGCTCAACGAACTCGGCGTCAAGATCATCGCCATCCCGAAGACGATGGACAATGACGTCCGCAACACCGAGTACTGCATCGGCTTCTCGACCGCGATCACCCGCGCCAGCGATGCCATCCAGCGGCAGAGAACCACCGTCGGGTCGCACGAGCGAATTGGCATTTTCCGCGTCTTTGGCCGCGATGCCGGATTTACGGCACTCTACACCGCGTATGCGACCTCGATACGGTGCGTCATACCGGAGTATAAGGTCGACCTCGACAAGCTGATCCAGTTGCTCATCGAGGACAAGCGCGCCAATCCAAGCAACTACGCGCTGATCGTGCTCAGCGAGGGAGCTCAGTGGGAAGGCTACAAGCTGCAGGAATACGGCGAGCCTGACGCCTACGGTCACCGCAAGAAGGCCAACGTGGCGGAATCGCTTGCCGACGAGATCAAGCGGCGCACCGGCGAGGAGACGATCACCTCCGATCTCACCTACGATTTGCGATCGGGCGATCCGGACTTCATCGACAAGCTTGTGGCCCTGACTTTCGGTAACATGGCCTACGATGCCATGCTGGAAAGCAAGACCGGCCTCATGTCGGCGCTGGTCGAGGGCCGCTACGACCTCGTGCCCATCCCTGACGCCAAGCTCGGTCCGCGCAAATTGGACGTTGCGAGCAGCTACAACACGGAGCGCTACCGCCCGATCTACGCCAACAAGCAGGGGCTGCCGATCTTTCTTAACCGCGCGTCTTAGCGTGCCGGACCGGGCGAGCCAGCAGTAAGTCCGACCAATGTCCGTTCTGCCGCAGAAAGCGGAAGTCAATTCGGAGGGCTCACGCTGACGGCCGCCAAGCTGGTCGAACCCGCCCTGGACGAGTTCTATGCCATGAGCGGCGAGCAGAAGGCGCGCTTCAACGCACTGCAACAGGTCGCAAGCCCGTGAGGGCAGCGCTCGTGACCACCGTCCTGTGCCGTTCGATGTAGGTGCGCAGCACCTCGTCCAATTGCCCCTGCCCGCAATTGGCTCAAGCTGGACAGCCGCTTGAGGTCGACTGGGCGCTGGAGCAGTTCGCCACGACCCTGACGCAGGATTTCTCCTGACGCTGCCTGCGTCGGAAGATCGCAATGCCGGCGGCGGCCAACAACGAACGATTCCGCCCCCCGCGCGTTGAGAGTCGTGGGCGGTTTCGAGCTGGGAGCGACGATCATGCGTCCCCGTGGCGTTTGCGTGACGGCATTCTTGGTTGGCGTCTCGATGCTGGCGACGAGCGTTGGCGCGTCCGCCCAGGGACCCGGACACGGAAGAGGTGGACCAGCGGGGCCGGCCGCAGCGCCGGCGGCTCGGCCGGCAGCACCACCACCTGCCATGGCCCGTCCGGCGGCGCCGCCAGCCATGGCGCGTCCCGCCGCGCCGGCATTCCATCCCCCGGCCATGCCGCAGCGACCGGCCATGGCGCCGCATCCGGCGCCGCACTTCGCCGCACCGCCGCCGCGCCCGACTCCCCACTTCGCTGCACCGCCGCAGCGGGCTGCCCCGCACATAGCGGCACCCCGGCCTGAATTTCATCGGGCGCCGGCAGCGCCGCAACGTCCGGCCATGGCACCGCGGCCGGCGCCGCATATCGCCGGCCCCTCCCGTCCAGGCGCAGCACCGGCCGTAAGCGAGCGGCTGTCGCGACGGGAGCAGATCGATCAGCGCGCGCAGCAGCATCAGCAACAGATCCAGCAGCGCCAGCAGATGGTACAGCAGCGGCAGCGCGAGATGCTGTCGCGCCAGACCGCGGACCGCCAGACCCGCATCGATCGCCTGCAGCAGCGCGTGCAGCAATTGCAATCGCAGAAGCCGGAAGGCGCGCGGGCGCAACGCGAGCAGCAACGGATGCTCCAGACGCAGAACCGCCTGCTGCAGCGCGAGCAGCGCACGCAGCAAGTTGATCTGGCGCGCCAGCAGCGGCTGGGACTGCAGGCTCCCACTGCAACCGCAGCGGCGGCCGCCGCGCGCGCCGCCGACCGCGGGCGGTTTGCCGCGCGCTTCCGCGAGCAGACCACTGCGCAGACCCAAGCGGCCCTCGTCGCCCGCCAGAGCGGCTGGTATCCCCGGCAGGCCTGGCGACACCGCCATCCCGCGGTGTTCGTGGCGTGGCTTGGGCCCGTGTTCTGGCCGTACGCCTACTCCGACATTTTTGACTACACATTCTGGTCCTACGCGTACGAGCCCGGCTATTGGGCGTACGCCTATGACGACTTCGTCGACACTGTGTTCTGGGGTGGCGACAGCCCCTATTCCGCCTATGCCAGCATCGACCCGTATGACTATCCGCAAGCCGGCGGCGGCTCCCGCGCGCGCCCGCGCGCCAGTGTGAGCCCGCAAACGCTGCAGCAATTGTGCGGCACACCGGACAAGGGCGTCACCGCCTGGCCGCTTGCCGATATCGCGCGGGCGGTGCGGCCGACGCCGGAGCAACGCGCGCTGCTCGACGAATTGAAGACCGCGGCGACCAGCGCTGCCGGTGTGTTCAAGGACTCCTGCGCGGAGACTTATGCGCTGACTCCGCCCGGCCGGTTGCGGGCGATGATGAACCGCGTCAACGCGACGCTGGAAGCGGTCAAGATCGTGCGGCCGGCGCTGGAGAATTTCTACAACTCGCTTAGTGACGAGCAGCAGGCCCGCTTCAACGCGCTCGGCCCCAATGTCGCCGACCGCTCGCCGCAGCAGCAGGAAGCCGGTGCCCAGGAAGCCCGTGCGGAGAGCTGCGGCGATCCGAAGTCCGGCCTGACCCAGTTGCCGATCCAAAGGATCGAGGCCGTGCTCCACCCCGCGGGCAAGCAGAAGGAAGCGCTCGACCGTCTCAGCGAAGCGACGACGAAGGGCGTTGAGGGCCTGCAGGCGGCCTGCCCGAACGATGTGCCGCTGACGCCGGTCGGACGGCTGGAGGCGATGCAACGCCGGCTCGAGGCCATGCTGACGGCCGCCAAGCTGGTCGAACCTGCCCTGGACGAGTTCTATGCCACGCTGAGCAGCGAGCAGAAGGCGCGCTTCAACACGCTGCAGCAGGTGGCAGGCCCTTGAGCGCGGCGCGTCCTGTGCCGCTCGAGGTGCGCACCGTCACTGATTGCGCGCTTTGCAAAAAGCATATTCGCATTAGGGCCGGAATCGGAAGTCAATCGGCGTTTGTATTCAAGCCCGGCATGCCAATTCCTAACGTTTGGCCTGGTCCTCCCAGTCCACCCACTCCACATCATTGATTTCCAGGTAACTGGAAACGGCTGCGCCAATGGTTGGGAAAAAATATTGCTCGCCAAGCTGCGAGAACAGTCCAAATCTCTTCAGCTTGTCCTTGACTGGATCTTTCAGTTCGGCAAAGCAGAACTCGATACCCTGCGCGTGCAGCGCCTCGTCCAATTCGGCGACTGTATCGCCGGCGGAAACGTCCACGCTGGTGACAGGCTCCGCCGCAACGACCAGCCAGCGTACCGGCGTCGGCGATTTCGCCACGGCGTCCAGTACGCGCTCTTTGAAGAATTCGGCGTTGGCGAAGAACAGCGGCGCATCCCACCGAAACAGGACCAGCCCGGGGATTTGGCGTGCATCCGGATATCTTGTGATGTCGTGATAACCTTTGACGCCATGGGCGCGACCCAACACGGCGGAGTGTGGGCGCCAACCGTCCCACAAGAACTCGGCGATGGCGATTGCTATTGCCAGACCAATTCCTGGAATCACTCCGAGCACCGCCACGCCGACAAAGCAGACCATCGATAGCCAAAACTCCCACTGCTGAATCCGATAGATTCGCTTGAGGTCGGTGACCTCGAACAAGCCGATCGCGGCGGCGATTACGACGGCCGCCAATGCAGCGGTGGGCAGATGCTGAAGCAGGTTTGGTGCCACCAGCAGAAGGACGGCGATGGCAAGCGCGCCGACGACGCTGGTTAGCTGGGTACGGGCGCCGGCGGCTTCTGCAACGGGAGTGCGCGAAGCGCTGCTGCTGATCGGGAAGCCCTGAAAAAAGCCGGTTGCCAGATTGGCCGCGCCAAGCCCCACCATCTCCTGGTTGGGATCGACATGAGTGCCCAATCGTGCGGAGTAGGCGCGCGAAAGCACGCTGGTGTCAGCGAACGATACCAGCGCGATTGCGCAGCCGCCGACCAGTACCGGGACGATATCGCCGTAGGTGATCCAGGGGATCGCGAAACCCGGCAGGCCCTGCGGAAGAGGACCCAAAACCGCCACGCCGAAACGAGTCCCAAGATCAAGCACGCCGACGATGGCGGTCGCCCCAACTACTGCAATCAGAATGCCCGGCAGCCGCTTGTTGTTCTGGAGCAGCAGGATGACCATCAGCGTGCCGAGCCCAATCCCGAATGCGACCCAGTTTGTCTTTCCTTCAAGGATTGCAGCGGCGATCGCCCATAGGCTTCGTAAAGGTCCTTCGCTCCCGATCGAGAAGCCGAAGAGCTTTGGCAGTTGGCTGATCAAAACGGTCAATGCAATTCCGTTCATATAGCCGTACCTTATCGGCTTGGAGAGCAGCTCGGTGACGAAACCCAGGCGCGCGATGCCGGCTAGAATGCATACCGTCCCCGAAACGATCGCCATCATCGCAGCGAGCGTTGCGGCGCGAAGAGGATCGCCAACAGACAGTGGGGCGACGACGCCAAGGATGACAGCTGCCAGCGCCGAGTCAGGGCCCAGCACGAGGATGCGGCTGGGGCCAAACAACGCGTAGACCAACAGCGGTACGATCGTTGCGTACAGACCGGCAATGCCAGGCAAGCCCGATGCTGTCGCGTAGGCAATTCCAACCGGGACCAGCATCGTCGCCAGAACGAGTCCGGCGAAGATATCGCGCGGAAGCCACGCCGCCTCATATCGGCGGAGGGTTTCGATTGCCGGCAGCCAGTCGGTCCAATGCTTCATTGGCGGTCACTTCCAGACCCGGCCGGGCTCGTTGGCCACGCTCACGCATTGGCCGCGCTTGGCCCAGCCAGAACCCAGTCTAGGCTGCTGCGTCCCCCGGCAGGTGGAAAAATGTCACATCTCCGCTCATTCGCGCCAATTTTGCCAGGTCCGCGGCATGTCCGTTCTGGAGTCATTCGCGACCGGGTCGAGCCAGCAGGAAGTCCGACCAATGTCCGTTCTGCCGCTGAAAGCGGAAGTCAATTCAGAGGGGCCATGCTGAGGGCCGCCAAGCTGGTCGAGCCCGCCCTGGACGAGTTCTACGCCATGCTGAGCAGCGAGCAGAAGGCGCGCTTCAACACGCTGCAACAGGTCGCAGGGCCGTGAGGGCGGCGTCGCATTCTCTCGTTGCAATTGCGCAGCGGCCGAACGACGTGGGGTGACGTAATCGCTCTGTCGCAACGCTCGACGAGAACACGCGTGTCCGGGCCGCGGTTCCCTCTGAGAAGCGCGGTGGCACGGGATTCAGCCGGCAGCCTCGTTCTGACCGCACGCTGCGGAAATCGTCTTCTGCCCAGCCTCGTTCGTGGTTGTGATCGCTTGCGACCGCTCCATCTCGTCCGAGCCTGTGGCGTTGCATTGCTGGAAGTATGAAGACAACTCGAGATCGGCCAGGTGATCCCAGTATTCTGCTTCTGCGAGCAGCTTCCATTTGTTCATGCTGTTGTATGCTGCCTGTTGACGGCACAGCGAACCCATCGCACGCAAGCGTTGCACCTTCTCCACTGCGAACCTCCTTCGCGCTTGTTTGCTTACAGGCGCATTTGTGTTGTCACAGCTTTGCAGATTGAATTGACGAGTGATAGTCCGGTGTTTGACGGTCAATCGATGACAGCGCAATCGTCTGACTTTTCAGCGAATAGTCGGGCTGAACGACGCCGGCATCGGCGGCAGCAAAAGACGCGGCGCGGCAAAACTCGCTGGCCTTGCCACGCCGATCACAACAATGGCCCCGACGATTGCTCGTCGGGGCCATTCAAGATCATCAGGCAGGGGTACATCCGCCGGGCCTGATGATCGTTGATGCACCGATTACCACATCCGATCTGGCACAGAGTGTGGCGAGGCTGCGGCATCGGGGTGATGACATTCTGCTTGAAAGCCGATGGCTGTCCACCTCTCGTTGGTGGTACTCCTATCAGTTCGCCGTCGGATGCGTCGCACGGACCGATTTCCGGCCAAATCCAACGGGGCACAGCACCGACGTGGCGTGCTTCTTATCTCGTTAACCACATGTCCGGCATTCGGCCGAGAGCCGCCCAATGCGGCGGAGGGCCGAAGATCCGAGATGGGCCAGAAGCTGCGACTTGAATTGCCTGCTTGTCCTCAGTTGCAGGCCGAGGACGGAGGACTGAGTTACTGGGCCTCGGCGATCTTCGGTCCAAGTGACAGCATCTGCGCGTTGGCTGCCGCGGGCCGGTTCGGCGGCGATGCCGGGTCCGGCGATCGGAAGGCGGCGTCGGGCGTCGCTCCCTGGGATGGTCGACGGGCAGCGGTTGCCGGAAGCACGATCACTTTCGCTCCGACTTTCACTCGCTCATAGAGGTCCACGACGTCTTCATTGGTCAGCCGGATACAGCCGGACGAAACCCGCTTCCCGATCGTATCGGGCTTGTTGGTGCCGTGAATTCTATATTCGGTCTCGCCCAGATACATCGCCCGAGCGCCGAGCGGGTTGCCGGGACCGCCTGCCATAAACCGCGGCAAATAAGGCTGACGCGAGACCATCTCCACAGGCGGGTGCCAATCCGGCCATTCTGCTTTACGAGCCACAGTCTGCTCACCGGACCATGTGAAACCTTCGCGGCCAACACCGATGCCGTAGCGCAGTGCCTGCGTGTCGTTCAGAACGAAATAGAGGAATGTGTTCCTGGTATCGATGATCACGGTGCCCGGCGTCTGGTGGCTGGCGTAGCCAACCACCTGCCGGACAAATGCTCCGGGACCTTCAGCCGCTTTTGGCGGTTCGACCAGAGGCGCCGGGGCCGGAATCGGAGCCGGAGCTGGCGCTGGCGCTGGTGCATGAACTGGAGCTGCCACGTAAACCGGGGTTGACGATGCCATCGCTTGGGGTGCGGACGGCTTCCGTATCGGTTGCACGCTCGCCGGGCGAGACAGCAAACCGTACCCCAATGCAGCGACGGCCACGACGCCAATTGCAACTCGCCCGGCCATTGGGAGTGCGAGCGCCCCTGCCTTTCCACGTTTGGCCCGCTTACTCATATCTTTTCTTTCCCCAGGTCATCATGCCTGGAAGAGGTACCCGGCAAAATTTAAGAAACCTCGAAGCGATTTCGCGCAGACGGGAACCGCCGGCGATGGTTAACGCCGGACTCTTGTTCGGCAACATAGAAATCGGGCAGAGCGGACACGCGCAGCGCTTTCGTTAACGCTTTGGGTCAGAAGCGCCAGCCTGGACCTTAGCCGATGACTTCCGGTCTAGCACCAACTTCGGAAGTTCTCTCGCGGCGAGCAAAGTGGCGCGAAGGGCCAATTGCGGACAACGCAAACCGATGAGTTGTTAGATACGATCAATCTGTGATCTGTATGAGGATGTGCGTGAGCGTGACCATCACCTCAAGGATCAAGGCTCGTGAACGCGAAGTCTTTTGCCAAGCTTATTGGAATGGTCGCTATATCCGTGGTGGTGGCCACATTGCTTCTCGGCGGGAGCAAGGATGCGAACACCTTTGGTTTTGTTGGTCTCTTGGTGGCAACCTTCTGGGGGATACCAGCCATCGTTGTGGTCACGCTGTACCGTTATGTTGAAAATCGCGATCATGATCGGTGACCTCTAAAGGTCTGCTACGGTCATTCGCGACCGGGTCGAGCCGGCAGCAAGTCCGATCAGTGTCCGTTTCGCCACCGAACGCGGAAGTCCATGAGGCCGCGCCGACAGCCGCCAAGCTGGTCTTGCCCCGCCAAGGACGGGTTCTACGCCACGCTGAGCAGCGAGGCTGTGGCATCGGGGTGATGGCATTCTGCCTGAAAGCCGATGGCTGCCCACCTCAGCATTGGTGGTACTCCCCCAGCTCGCCGCTCCGCACGAGTTGGCCGCGTCGCAAGACGTGCACCCACGCTGACCTATATTGAGTCCGTCATCTGGCGTCATCGTCGCTGAACCTTTGCGGGATTTCCGGGACCAATCTTTATAGGCTGCGAGGACGACGGCTTTCTGCCGTGAACCGGCCCGACCATAGTGAAGTGACAGTCTGATTTTTTTTGCGCTGCATTTGCGCAAGAGAGGTCCGTTATGGACCAAACAGCTGGCAGGAAAGTCAGTTGCCATGCCCCACAGTGTCATTCGCCGGATGGCGCCACTGCCGCATTCTCATTGTTGCGATGCTCTGTACCGCTTGCACTCTCCTGTTTGCGAGCGAAGCCAGCGCTCAATGTACGGCGCGAGACGTCCTGCAGAACCAACTAAGGCTACAGCTGGGTTTCGGACTTGCGGCGGCGGAAGTCGGGCCACAGCTGAGGCGTCAATATTTTGACCAGCCGATCGGTGAGTTTCTCATCATCGGAATGGAGCCAATCAGGACGTGGACGGGCGCCCCCGTCATCTTGAACGTAGCCAATGGCGGAGCGGGACTCATTGTCATCGGCCAGGATGGCAGCGCCGACGCACGGATCTCAGTGTCATCCCGTTTTGCATTCGTGCGGACCAATGAAGCCGCACCTGCCGAGGAGCAGGAGACCGTAGCACTTATCGATCGCTGAATTTCCAATCGCTGAATTTTTGGGTGTGTGCAGCGGCACAGCCAGGATCGCGCCTGAAAACTTGCGTCGTTTCATCGAGCAAGAAGTTGTCGGCCGTCACAAGTTTGCCGAGACCGAAAGACGCTTCGGGTGGACCTCGCGTCGGTATAGCCGCACCTCGGCTCGCGGGCACAAAGCTCAGGGGAGTATCTGCCATGACACAAGCGTCCATCAAAGTCGGCATGATCGCGGAGGAGACCGGAGCGCTTTCATTCATGGGCCGCGCAAACGCCAACGTGGCAAGGATGGTGGTTGACGAGATCAACGCCAATGGCGGTCTGCTGGGCCGGAACATCGAACTCTACCTCGAGGACGGCGCAACGACCGACGCAGTCGCGGAGGCCAAGGCGGCCAAGCTTGTGTTGCAGGACAAGGTGGATGTGATCTTCGGCGGCATCTACAGCTCCACGCGGCAGGCCATCAAGGGCCCGGCCGTCGTGAAGGGCAGGACGCTCTACGTCTACCCCGAGCAATACGAAGGGCAGGAATGCGACCCGCTGATCTTCTGCACCGGCCCGGTGCCGGCGCAGCAGCTCGACCCGCTCATCCCCTGGCTGATGCGCAAGACCGGTGCCAGGACATTCTACCTGCCGTCCGCAGACTACATCTGGCCGCACGTGATGAACGAGAGGGTCCGCCAGCTCGTCACCGCCAATGGCGGCAGCATCGTCGGCGAGGAATACCATCCCCTCGATCACATGGAGTACGACGAGACAGTTGCCAGGATCATGTCGAGCGGCGCGGACGTGGTGTTCAACACCATCGTTCCACCCGGGGTCGTGCCCTTCTTCGCGCAACTCCATAACGCCGGTTTTCAGGACCGCGGCGGGCAGTTGATCTGCACCTATTTCGACGAGAACCTGCTCGGCCTGCTGCCCGCGCCGCATGTGGAAGGCCTCTACGGCTGCCTCGACTTCTACCAGAACGTCAGCGATCCCTTCAGCAAGACGCTGCTCGGCGCGTACGACAAGCGCTATCACGGCAAGGAGCAGTTCACGGGCGGCAGCGCCTGCTCCGGCCTCTACCGTGGGATCAAGCTCTGGGCGGCGGCCGTGAACGAGGCCGGCTCGCTGCGCCAGGAGGACGTCATCGCTGCGCTCGATCACGCGGGGATCGCCGAGGGGCCGGGTGGTCCGGCGGAAATGGTACCCGGCCAGCACCACGTCCGCATGAACATGTATATCGCCCAGGCGAAGAGCGGCCGTTTCGAGATCGTCGAGAGCCTGGGGGCTATCGCGCCGGACGAGGCGATGGTGCCGTCCGTCGCGGAGTCCGGCCGAAGACCAATGGCGTAGTCAGCCCACCAGCTAGGGAGCGTGAGATGAATGTCCGGTCTCCAGTCAACGAGAGTCTCCTGAGCGAGCGTCTCGCCGCGCTCGAAGCGGCAAGAAGCTGGCCACCGAATGTTCTGCCGGAGCTCGAGCGCTTCATCCGGACCGCCGACGATTATGATCTTCTTCGCGTCAACCCCATCCAATACGGCGGCGCCGTCCGCATGTCCGAGGCGGACGCGATCGAGCTGTTCGTGCACGCCGCCAAGGTGGGCCTGTTCGATATGGACTGGCTGCTGATCTGCGCCTATTGCCCGCAGGTCGCCGGCAGCTTCCGCGAGCTCGACCAGGTCCATCCACGCTTTCAGTGTGCGTTCTGCAACGCGATCAACGATGTGGCGCTGGACGACTACATTCAGGTCGCATTTACGGTCTCGAGCGGCGTCCGCGACATCATATTCCGCCATCCCGAGAGGCTGTCGGTCGAGGATTTTTACCTGCGTTACAACTTTTCCAAGGGCTTCATCGCTCCGCATGGAATGACGCATCAGCAGCTCGTTGCCGCGCTCTCACGGGGATTCGCCGATATCGAGGCTCATGAGCACCGCAGCTTCGACTTCGATGTCACAGCTGGCCGTTTCGAGGTGCTGGATTTGAGCCACAAGCTGCTTCTGGTCTTCTTCGCGAACGGGGAGCCGGCAGAGCCGCAAGGGACGCTGGTCCAACTCGAGTCGGGCCGCTTCCATGTGCCGGACCGGCCGACGGCACCGAAAGACATGGTCCTCGGCGACGGACGCTTTTCGTTCCGGCAGACGGCCGATCTCAGCCCAGGCAAGCACACCATCCGGATCGAGAACCGCACCGACGATCGCGGTCGCTTCTGGTTCGTCCAGTATCCCCCAGGTTTCGCGCCCCATCTGGTCGAGTATGAACCGTTTCTTTCCGGCAAGCGGCTGCTGCTCACCCCGAGCTTCCGCGAACTCTACAAGGCGCAGCTGGTGGATGAGGGCGAGAGCCTCAATATCTCGGACATGACTTACCTGTTCACCGATCTGAAGAAGTCGACCCCTCTGTATGAAAGCGTCGGTGACGTGAACGCGTATTTTCTGGTTCGCCAGCACTTCGAGATCTTGAACAGGATCATCCGAGAACGATCCGGCGCCATCGTGAAGACGATCGGCGACGCGGTCATGGCCGGCTTCGAGCGTCCCCAGGACGCCGTTCACGCCTCCATCGAGATGGTCGAAGAGCTGTCGCGATTCAATCGGACCGCTTCGCGGCCGCTGGGCCTCAAGGTCGGTGTCCACAGGGGCCGGGCGATTGCGGTGAATCTCAACGACCGGATCGACTATTTCGGGCAGGACGTGAATATCGCCGCCGCGTGCAAGGTCTCGCCGATGTCAACGAAGTCTGCATCAGCGCAACGGTGATGGAGGCACCGGGCGTCGCCGACATCGTCAAATCACGCTCGGTGTCGTGCAACTACGAGAACCTGAAGGGGGTCGGTCAAAAGATGGAAGTCCATCGCATAACAATCTCGCCGACGCAGGCGTGAACGACCGCAAGGGCGCCGCTCGCGGGGCCTACACCACCGTCCTGTGCCGCGCGATGCAGGTGCGCAGCACCTCGTCCATGGGCTTGCCCCACCAGTCGTTGGAGAAGATTTCGATCTCCGAATAGCCGGCAAAACCCTGCGCTTCGACTGCTTTGCGCACCGATTTGATGTCGATGACGCCGTCGCCCATCATGCCGCGGTCGTTGAGGATGTCCCTGGTCGGCACCAGCCAGTCACAGACGTGGAAGGCAAGCAGGCGATCCTTGCCGGCGCGCGCGATCTGGCTCATCAGCTCCGGGTCCCACCAGATGTGATAGACATCGAGCGCGACGCCGAGCATGCCGCCGCGGCCTGGGTCGAGCCGGTCGCAGATGTCGAGTGCTTGTTGTGTCGTATTCACACAGGCGCGGTCGGCGGCGTAAGCCGGATGCAAGGGCTCGATCGCCAGCGGCAGGCTTGCCTGCCTGGCGTAGTCGAGCATCTCGGCCAGCGCTTCCTCGACCTGCCCGCGCGCCGCCACGAGATCCTTCGAAGCCTCGCTGCCCGGCCGCGAATATTGCGGCAGGCCGCCGACCACGAGGACGATGCAGGATGCGCCCAGCGCCTTGGCCTCGTCGACGCAGCGCCGGTTGTCGTCACGCACCTCGGTGCGGCGCGATGCGTCGGAGGTGAACATGCCGCCGCGGCAATAGCCTGACAGCTCGAGCCCGGCATCGCGCACCGCGCGGGCGGCGCGATCGAGACCGACGGCAGCGACCTGGTCGCGCCAGGGATCGATGGCGCGGATGCCATGCTTTGCACAAGCGTCAATGATCTCGACGAGGTCACCCTGCTTGCGGACCGTTGCCGTGTTCAGCGACAGCCAGCGGTGGTCGGACGAAAAATCGCGCATCAGGATTCCAGTCCGTGCGAGGCCAGCACGGTCTTCATCCGCCGCGTCGCCAGTTCCGGATTGGTGAGGAGACCGGCCTGGTCGGCCAGCCGGAACAGCTCGGCCAGATGCAGCATCGAGCGCGCACTCTCTTGCCCGCCCACCATGGTGAAATGATCCTGATGGCCGTTGAGGTACGCCATGAACACCACGCCGGTCTTGTAGAAGCGCGTCGGCGCCCTGAAGATGTGGCGCGACAGCGGCACGGTCGGCCCCAGCACGTCGTGGAAACCGGCCTCGTCGCCGGCAGCGAGCCGCGACAGCGCGTAAGACGCCGCCGGCGCGATCGCGTCGAAGATGCCGAGCAGCGCATGCGAGAAACCCTGCTCGTCGCCGGCGATCAGCTCCGCATAGTTGAAGTCGTCGCCGGTATACATCTTGATGCGCTTGTCGAGACGACGGCGCATGTCGATCTCGCGCTGCTTGTCGAGCAGCGAGACCTTGACGCCATCGACCTTGGCGGCGTTGTTGTTGATGATGGCCACCGCAACATCCATGGCCTTGTCGAGATCCTTGGTACCCCAATATCCCGTCAGTGCTGGATCGAACATGTCACCGAGCCAGTGGATGATCACGGGCTCGCGGACCTGCGACAGCACACGGTTGTAGACCTTCGCGTAGTCGTCGGCGCCGCGACCGAGCTTTGCCAGCGCGCGCGACGCCATCAAAATGATGCGGCCGCCGACCTTCTCCACCGCCGAGACCTGCTCCTCATAGGCGCGGATGACATCGTCGATGGTTTTGGCATCCTCCACCGCGAGATGGTCCGTGCCGGCGCCGGAGAACACCAGCGCATTGCGACGCTTTGCAGCGCCGACCGAGCGCGTGATCAGCTCCAGCGAGGTCGGCCAGTCCAGCCCCATGCCGCGCTGCGCGGTGTCCATGGCTTCGGCGACGCCGAGGCCGAGGTCCCAGACGTGCTCGCGGAAGGCGATGGTCTTGTCCCAGTCAACAGATGCGGAAAGCCACGGGTCATTGTCGGCAAAGGGATCGGCCACCGTGTGCACGGCCGAGAATGCGATGCGGTTCAGCGGTCCCTCGAGCTTCGCCGGGAACGTTCGCGAGGCCGCGAGCCGGTAGGTCTCGATGGACCGGTCGGCTTTGGGCAGCTTCAACGATAGGGATGACATCGGCAGGACGGGCTTGTTCATGATTTCAGACCTCTCCCCGTCATTGCGAGGAGCGAAGCGACGAAGCAATCCAGGCTGTTTCCGTGGAGACACTCTGGATTGCTTCGCTTCGCTCGCAATGACGGCTTGTAAACATCGAGACTTATCCAATCGACATCAGGCCTTGATCGGGGCGACGTCGATCCAGCGCCGCTCCTTCCAGCTCTTCAGCGCGCATTCGGCAAGCTGCACGCCCTTGGCGCCTTCCAGCAGCGTGAACTTGTAAGGAGCGCCCTCGTAGACGTGACGGATGAACATCTCCCACTGCTCCCTGAAGCCGTTGTCGTAGGAGACATTGTCCGGCAGCTTCTGCCAGTCGCCGTAGAAATCGTGCAGCCGCTTCTCGTCGGGATTCCACACCGGCCTCGGGGTCGCCTGCCGCGCCTGGATCATGCAGTCCGACAGGCCCGCGACGGCCGAGCCGAGCGTGCCGTCAACCTGGAAGGTGACGAGGTCGTCGCGATAGACGCGCGTGACCCAGGACATGTTGATGTGGGCAATGACGCCGCCCTCGAGCTGGAATGTGGCATAGGCGGAATCGTCCGCAGTCGCCTTGTACTTCTTGCCCTGCTCGTCAAAACGCTCCGGGATGTCGGTGTTGCCGATGCAGACCACGCTCTGGACGTTGCCGAAGAGGTTGTCGAGCACGTAGCGCCAGTGGCAGACCATGTCGAGGATGATGCCGCCGCCGTCCTCGTCGCGGTAGTTCCAGGACGGCCGCTGCGCCTCCTGCCAGCCGCCCTCGAACACCCAATAGCCGAACTCGCCGCGCACCGAGAGGATGCGGCCGAAGAAGCCGGAGTCGCGCAGGAAGGCGATCTTCTTGAGGCCCGGCAGGAACAGCTTGTCCTGCACCGTGCCGTGCTTGACGCCCTTGGCGTTGGCGAGCTTGACGACCTCGAGGGCCTCCTCGAAGTTCGTCGCGATCGGCTTCTCGCAATAGACGTGCTTGCCGGCATTGATCGCCTGGGTCAGAAGGCCCGGACGCGCCTGCGTGGTCGCGGCGTCGAAGAACATGGTGTCGTTCTTGTCGGCGAGCGCAGCGTCGAGGTCGGTGGTCCAGCGCGCGATGTTGAACCGCTTGGCGAGGGCCTCGACCTTGTCGGCGCTGCGGCCGACCAGGATCGGATCCGGCATCACGCGGTCGCCGTTCTTCAAGCGGACGCCGCCCTGGTCGCGGATCGCGACGATCGAGCGGATCAGATGCTGGTTGAGCCCCATGCGGCCGGTGACGCCGTTCATGATGAGGCCGAGGCGTTGGGTGGTCATGCCAATTGCTCCTGAAGTGATTTTGGCTGTTCGAGCGGGCCGAGCGCCGACCAGTCCGGATGGACCGACGTCGCAAAGCCCGTTGCGTTGAGCGACCCCGTCAGGAGATCGCCGTCGTGAATTTTGAGCCGGATGCCGTGGCCGGCATCGGCATAGAGATCTGGATGTGCGGCCGCGAAGGCCTGGGCTTCCGCGGCGGGCGTATCGCCGAAGCCGTCGACGTAGTGGTGGCCGTTGCGTTCGGCATGGGCGATGCCGAGGAAGGCGCCGAGCGCGAGATCCTGCTGCACGGCAAGGCCGGCCTGGCAGGTCAGGTCCTCGCCGGTCACGAAGAACGTCCCTCCGTCCGCACTCCACTTCGCCGCGCGCGTCGCGTTGACGACGGACTTGTAGAGCCCCTTGCAGGATTTCGAGGAGATGCCGTGATAGCCGAGTGCCCGAGCGGCAGGGAAGGCATCGTAGGAATCGTCGGCCTCATCGATGATGAAACCGCGCGCGGCGAGCGAGCCGAGCGGCGACTGACGTGTGATATCACGCGGCATCGGCTGCTCGATATAGAGCAACCGCGAAGCGATCGGTCCAAGGCCCGGGTCACGATCGAGCCGATCGATCAACGCCTGAAGCGCCGCGAGATCGGCGTACTGCTCGTTCGCATCGAGCGTCACCTTGTAGCCGTGTCCGAGCGTATCGAGCTCCTTGCCGATCCGCGCCAGCCGCGCTGCGTCGCCTGCGGGATCGCCCGACAGCTTCAGCTTGAAGTAACGCGCGCCGGCGTTCTCGTGAGCGTCGGCGACGCCGCCCTTGCCTTCGACCGTATCGTCGAGGCCGACGGTATGCCTGATAGCAACCCGCGGCAGCGGCTTGCGGCCGGCAAGAAACGTTGTGATATCCGTTTCCTTCAAATCAGGCGACAGCCGCGCATCGATGCCGGCAATGTTGCCGGCCATGCCGTCAAAGAAGTTGGTCTCCACGGCACGCAGCACCGCATCGAGGACCGCCTTGTCGACCTCCGCAGGGCCGTAAGCCGCAGCAAGCGCCGGAATGTTCTTCTTCGCACAGGTCGCAATCTGTGCGCCGATGCACGACGCATGCAGGTCGAACGCGGTCAGATATCCGGTCCGCGCCAAATAAAGGCCGCGCGCGATCTGAAGCGAGCGGCGCAGACCGTCGACCGTCTGCGCCGGCGACAGCTCCGGCCGCTTGTCGAACCATTTCGGCACCAGCAGTTCGGCACTGGCGCCGACCGCGGTTCCCCTGCCCTCGACATCGATCTCGACCCGCACGAACAGCTGCGGCGTCGCGTGAAGCGTGATCGCGCCAAAGCGGAACGGCCGCGCGAACTGCACGGGTCGTTCGAAGAAGGCGATGTCTCGCAGCTTCAGGCGCGGCGCCATGGGTCGTTAATCCAATGCACCTTGTGAGAAGAAGTGCTTGCGGATTCGCTGCACCAGCTCGGTGAAGACCGGATCGGCCATCACGTCGAGCGAGCGCGGGCGCGGCAGCGGCACGTCGTAGATCGCGGCGATCGCACCGGGTCGCTCGGTCATGACCAGCACGCGGTCGGCGAGGAACACGGCCTCCGGAATCGAATGCGTGATCAGCAGCACGGTCTTCTTCGTTTCGCGCTGGATCCGCATCAGCTCGACATTCATGCGCTCGCGCGTCAATGCATCGAGCGCGCCGAACGGCTCGTCCATCAGCATGATCTTGGGATCGTGCACCAGCGCACGGCAGATCGAGGCGCGCTGCTGCATGCCGCCGGAGAGCTGCCAGGGCAGCTTCTTCTCGAAACCTTCGAGCCCGACCAGCTTCAAGAGCGCCTTGGCGCGGTCGAGATATTTTTGGCGCGGCAGCCGCTTCATGTCGATCGGCAGCATCACGTTGGACAGGATGTTGCGCCATGGCAGCAGCAGCGCGTTCTGGAACACGATGCCGACATTGCCGTGCGGCTTCGTCACCTTCTCGCCCTCGACCAGGATCTCGCCTGACGTCGGCGGCAGCAGCCCGGAGATCAGCTTGAGCAGCGTGGACTTGCCGCAGCCGCTTGGGCCGACCACGACGAAGAACTCGCCCTCGTTGATGTCAAAATCGAGCGGCCGCAGCGACGGCACGTCGCCGTCGCGCGTCCGGTAGGTCTTCGACACGCCGGACAGCTTGATGCCCGACGCCTCGCCGGCAGCCCGGTCGCTCACCAGTCTCAGATGCGCGGCCGGCTGCGCGTCGATTGGTTTGGTCGCGGGATTCATCGCACCCCTCTCGGCCCGTCGTCCCGGCGAACGCCGGGACCCATACGCCGTGCCGGCGCGTTTGGGCACGCGGCGAGAGACCTTCCGTAACAAGCATGGACGGTGGTTATGGGTCCCGGCCTTCGCCGGGACGACAGGGGATATTTGTCGCTCACGAGCCACTCTTCGGCAGATAATCGTTGGTGTAGAACGCCTTCGGGTTGTCCTTGGCCTTGGCATCGAGCCCGCCATATTCGACCAGCAGATTGACGGTCTCGGTCATGTTCTGGTCGGTGACCTGGAACGGCCGCTTGGTCTTGGTCTCCGCGGTCCGGTAGAGCGGAATGGTCAGCTCGAAGCCCTGCGTCAGCGTGTCGATCTTGCCGCCCTTCGGATTGGCATCGAGGATCGACTGCGCCGCCGCCTTCGGCTCCTTCTCGGCGGCTTCGACCGCCTTGGTCGTCGCCGACATGAAGCGGCGGACGAGGTCGGCATTGGCCTTCACATAGTCGGCGTTGGCGATGATGCCTGACGACACCATGTTGATGCCGTAGTCGGCGAACTTGATCGGATAGACGTCCTTGCCGGTGGCGTCCTTGATCTTCATCGACTGGTCCATGACGTAGCCGAGCAGCAGGTCAGCCTGGCCGTTGATGACGGCGTTGAGCTTGGTCTGGCCGTCCCCCGCCACCGTCTGGAAGTCGCTCTCCTTGAGGCCGGTCTTCCTCAGGAACAGCGGCCAGATCTGGGTCATGGAGTCCGCCGGCGTGATCGCCACCGTCTTGCCCTTGATGTCCTCGGGCTTCCTGATGTTCTTGTCGACGAAGCCCATGGCGGACATCGGTGAGGTCTGAAGCAGCACACCGGTCGCGACCACCGGCGCGCCCTTGATGGCGGCGCGCATCATGGTGGGCACGTCGACATAGCCGAAGTCGGCGGTCTTGGCGGCAACGGCCTGCGTGGTTGCAGCCGAGCCGCGGCCTTCCTGGATTTCGAGGTCGATGCCTTCGGTAGCATAAATGCCCTTGGCCTTGCCGTAATAGAACGGCGCATGCTCGCCATAGACGTACCAGTTCAGCATCAGCACGACCTTGTCGGCCGCCTGCGCCGGCATGGCCGCGAACGCCAGCAGCGCCGCTGATGCAGCCCCTATCCACCGCTTCATCGTCACTCTCCCTTGTCGTTGTTGTTTCGGCCGTTGGTGGCCGTTCGTTGCTTCGCTTACGCAGCGAAAATCACGTCCTCGCGCTGGCTGACATGCCAGGGAATGACCAGCTTCTCGATCCGGTCCACGATCCAGAACAGGATCACGCCGAGCAGCGCCAGGATCACGAGGGCTGCGAACATCGTCGGCAGGTCGAACGTGCCGATCGAGCGCTGCATCACGTAGCCAATGCCGGAATTGGAGCCGACGAACTCGCCGACGACGGCGCCGACCACCGCGAGCGTCACCGACACTTTGAGGCCGGAAAAGATCGCGGGCAGCGCATGCGGCAGGTTCACCGCGCGGAACACCTGGAAGCGGCTGCCCTGCATGGCGCGCGCGAGATCGACCATGTCAGGGTCGACCGATTTGAAGCCCTGCACCGCCGAGACCACCACCGGGAAGAAGCCGAGCAGGAAGGCGGAAATGACCTTGGGAATGATGCCGAATCCGAACCAGACCACGAACAGCGGCGCGATCGCGATCTTCGGCACGGACTGCGAAAACACCAGCAGCGGATAGACGTAGCTCTCCACCGTCTTCGACCCCGCGATCAGCATCGCGACGGGAATGCCGAACAGCGCCGAGAGCAGGAAGCCGCAGACGGTCGCATAGGTGGTCGGCCAGGACTGCCGCAGCAGTTCCGGCCATTCGGTGCGCAGCACGGCGACGACATCGAGCGGAGCCGGGATCTGGTAGGCGGGAATCCTGAACACCCGGATCGCGAGATCCCAGGCCACCACGATGAAGACCAGGAACAAGAACGGCCGAACCCAGGCCGCGTTCAGCACCTCGGACACCGCACCTTGCTGCTTCGGTTCGGCCAAATTTCACTCCCGGCATTCTTCTTCATTCTGGGGAGAAATTAACTCGTTGGATAAATACTGTCCAGAGCTTTCCCTGTGACGTTTTGCGCGGGGGATTCCGGCCATTTAGGCCTGGGATCGCCGATGGAGGTGTTCTTGGTGGAGTAATCCGGCGCCACACATTCGGTGTCGTCCCGGCGAAGGCCGGGACCATAACCACAGGAGAAAGTTTGGCGAAGACTGGTCGTTCGGGATTAGCACCGCGCGCCGTCGATAGATCACGCGGTATGGGTCCCGGCCTTCGCCGGGACGACGATGGGGAGGGATATCGGGTCAAGCGAAGCGGCGAAGCCGCAGCTCTACGCCGTCTGCACCACGCCCGCGCGCTTCTTCGGGGTATTGACGATCTGCAGCAGATCCACCGACCGCCCCGTCAGCGCGGCGAGCACGAGGCCCGCCATGTGCGCGAGCCGCTCGTCCTTGGCCTCCTTGGCCAGCAGATCGCGGCCGAAGATCACGCTCAGCGTCGCCGAGTTCGAGAGATAGAAGAAGCTGAGCGCCGCGATCGAGATGTAGAGCTGCACCGGATCGACCGCGACCTGGAAGTCGCCGCTCTCGACGCCGCGCCGCACCACGGTGCCGATCATCTCGACGAAGGGCGAGTGCATCGACTTGACCTTGGTCGAGCGCTTCAGGTGCTTTGCGCGCGCGAGGTTCTCGGTCTGGAGCAGCGAGAGGAACTCGGGGTTGCGCAGGAAATAGCCCCACGTGAATTCGATCAGGCGGCGGATCGCCTCGGGCGGATCGAGATGTTCGAGATCGAGCCCGCGCTCCTCGCTGCGGATCTTGTCATAGGCGCCTTCGAGCACCGCGAGATAGAGCTCGTCCTTGTTGCCGACGTGGTAGTACAGCATGCGCTTGTTGGCGCCGGCCTTGGCCGCGATGCGGTCGACGCGCGCCCCGGCAAGCCCGTGGGCGGAAAACTCCTGCTTGGCGGCTTCGAGAATACGCAGCCGCATCCCCTCGGGATCGCGCTGCCATCTCAGATTTCGCTTTGCCTTCGCCTTCGCCAAACCGGTTGCTCGCTGGGTGCTGCCAGGATGTCCTGTAACACGCGCGCGCGGGTTTGAGAACGTTTCGTCATTCCGGGGCGCGCCCTCTTGGGCGCGAGCCCGGAATCCATCGTGCAGCGGGGTACGTGGATGAATGGATTCCGGGCTCGCCGCTCCGCGACGCCCCGGAATGACGGAGGAGAGAGAGGCGGCTCTAATCCACCGGCTTCGGCGAGCGCTCCAGGAGCACCGTCTGGATCCCGCAGGTGCCGTTCCGCACCGTCATGATCCGCGTGCCCGGCTTGCGGCCGTTGCGCACCTCGGTGACGTCGAGGCCGGCGGCGATCAGGCGGGCGCGCGTGGCGTCGATGTCGGCGACCCGCCAGCTCAGGCCCCAGAGACGGTCATGCGCGGAATCGCCGCCCGCCACGGGACGGCGCACCACCTCGACGATGAGGTCGCCGCAGCGGAAGAACATGAGCTGGCCCCAGTCCTGGTGCGAGCGGTCGAGCGCGAGATCAAGCCCGAGCCGCGCGCCATAGAGCGCGGCGGCACGCTCGGAATCCTCGGTGGTGATCACGACGTGGTCGAGCGCGTCGATCGGCGCGATGTCGGTCGCGACCGATCGGGGGCGTTCCTCTGCAAGCTCGAGGAAGAACATGCGCACGCCGCGCGTGAGTTCCGTGGCGGCGCGCGTGCGTTTCCAGTGCAGGACGGCCTCGGTGACAGCGTCGCTGCTTTCGACCTCGGCGACCGGATCGGGCTTGAGCGCCACCCGCTCCAGCCGCCGGTGCATCCGGCTCATGTCTGCGACACGAAAGCACAGGCTGGCGAGCACGCCCTCTTGGTCGTCGAGCAGCGCGCGCATCCGGTCGGCGGTGACGCTGAAGCCGCTCGGCGCCATCAATTCGATCGTCATGTTCTCGAGGGTGAACAGCACCCGGTCGGCGCCCTCGCCGGAATTCTGCCAGGCCGGCGCGCGTCCCAGGAGCGTCTGATACGCCGCCTTGGCCGCACCGATATCCCGCACCAGAGCGACGACGTGATCGAGGCCGGTGATCATGCTCCCTCCCTCCCGACGGGGCCGGAACCGAGCGTCCTGGGGGCGTCGGTTCTGCCCGGGCAACGCTGGCCCTGCCACGGTCGTATTCCGGCCCCATACTGACCTCAAGCGCCTATCGCCATGACTCTGCAAATATTTTGGCTCTGCGAATGTTTTTGGCTCCCGCCGAAGCGGTGCTAAGGTAAGCAGCCGGCCGGGACCACCCAGCGCATCACGGACAAGCAATGCAGGCTCTCTTTATCGGACAGACCTATATCGACGTCGTCTTCATCACCGACCACATGCCGACCGGCGACGAGAAGCACGTGGCCTCGGACTACGCAGTGTCCTTCGGCGGCAACGCGGTCACGGCGGCGTTCTGCTGCGCCAAGCTCGGCATCGTGCCCGATCTGATCGCCACGGCGGCCAATGACTGGCTGGGGCGCATGTTCCAGGACATGTGCGCGAAATACGCGATCTCGCTGCATGCGCGAAAAGTGAACCAGTCTTCGCTGTCCTTCATCATGCCCAAGGACGGCAAGCGCGCCATCGTCCGCTGCCGCGACGATTCCCACATCCATCCCTTTCCGATCCTCAATCTCGGCAATTGCCGCGCGCTCCATATCGACGGCCACCAGCCGGACGCCGCGATCCACTATGCCAAGGTTTGCCGCGAGGCCGGCATCCTGACCTCGCTCGACGGCGGCGGCCTGCGCACCAACACGCACGAGCTGCTGGAATTCATCGACGTCGCGATCGTCGCCGAGCGGCTATGCGAGCAGATGGACCTGACGCCTGAGAAGATGCTGGACTACCTGAAGAGCCGCGGCTGCAAGATCGGCGGCGTCACCATGGGTGAGAAGGGCCTGCTCTGGTACAACGAGACGGGCACGGTCGAGATCATGCCGGCGATGCCGATCCCGCGCGAGCGCGTGATCGACACCAATGGCGCCGGCGACGTCTTCCACGGCGCCTATGTCTATTCCTACCTCGCCCATCCCGGCAAAAGCTGGCGCGAGCATTTCGACTTCGCCCGCGCCGCCTCGACCTTCAAGATCCAGCGCCTCGGCAACGAGGCCGGCCTGCCGACCCTTGTCGACATCGCCAAGGTCAGGCACGAGTTCGAGGTCAAAGCCTAGTCTTCGGAGAGGTTCAAAATGGGGCGCGTCTACGTCGCCGGAAGCATCAACATGGATGTGGTGGCGACGGCCGACCGCCATCCAAAGGTCGGCGAAACCGTCGCCGGCCAACAGGTGCTGTATTTCCCCGGCGGCAAGGGCGCCAACCAGGCCGTCGCGGCCGCGCGGCTCGGCGCGCGGACCACGCTGATCGGCCGCCTGGGCAAGGATTCATTCGGCGCCGAGCTGAAGGCCTTCCTCGGCGGTCAGGGCATCGATCTCGGATATCTCCAGGAGACGGCGCAGGCGCACACCGGCACCGCCATCATCACGGTCGCGGCGGCCGACAACACCATCGTCGTTATTCCCGGCAGCAATGCGCTGGTCAGCGCGGATGACGTCAGTATCGTCCCGCTTGTCAAAGGCGATGTCGCCGTCAGCCAGTTCGAGATTCCGCTCCCCACGATTGCCGCCTTCTTCCGGCGGGCGCGGGCGGCGGAGGCGACGACGCTGCTCAACCCGGCGCCGGCGCAGAAATTCGGCCGCGAGCTGCTTGAGCTCGTCGACATCCTCGTGCTCAACGAGACCGAGCTCGGCTTCCTCGCCGGCACCGAGCTCGCCGACAGCGACGAGGCCGCGCGGATCATCGACGTGGCGCGGCAGCTTCAGGCGCGCGCGGACCAGACCATCTGCGTCACGCTCGGCAAGCGCGGCGTGCTCGCCCTCGCCGGCCAGGAGGAATTTTCAGTGCCGGGCCGCGTGGTGAAGGCGGTCGACACCACGGGCGCCGGCGATTGCTTCGTCGGCGCGCTGGCGGCGCAACTCGCCGACGAAGTTCCCCTGCGCACGGCGCTCGCCTTCGCCAACGCCGCGGCCTCGATCAGCGTGCAGCGCATGGGTGCCGGGCCGTCGATGCCGACGGCCGCGGAAGTGGCGGCGGTGATGTAGAGTGCTTCCTTTCGCCTCTCCCCGCTTGCGGGGAGAGGCCGGAATTTGCGAGAGCAAATTCCGGGTGAGGGGGAGTCTCCGCGAGTCCGACTGTCACCGCCCCTGCGGAGAGCCCCCCTCACTCCGACCCTCTCCCCGCGCGCGGGGAGAGGGAGCAACCTCACGCCAGCGCGCTCTTCAGGTCAAAGCTCTCATCTGCGGCCTGCTCCGGGGTGATCGAGCGGTCCATGCCCTGCAATCTGCGGCCGAACATGTGATCGCCGGCGCGGTTGATGGACTCGATGCCGACCAGTCTGTCGCCCCTGTAGCAGAACGCCGAGAACGCCTTCCTGGCGGGGTCGCCGCGCAGAACGACGCGGTCGTAGCCGGTGGTGAGGCCCGCGATCTGGAGCTTGTCGTCACCCTGATCGCTCCAGAACCAGGGATGGCTATCGTAAGGCTTGCTGTCGCCGGTCAGCCGCGCCGCGAGGCAGCGGGCGTGGTCGGTGGCGTTCTGCACCGATTCCAGCCGCAGCGATCCGCCGAAGCGCGGGCTTGCGAACAGCGCGCAATCCCCGATCGCCGAGATGTCGGGATCGGCCGTCGCGAGATATTCGTCGACGATGATGCCGGCTGCGACCGGCAGCCCCGCCTCGGCCGCGAGCTCGATGTTCGGCAGCACGCCGACGCCGACCACGACGAGGTCGGCGGGCAGATGCCTGCCGTCGCTCAAGGAGACGCCGGTGACCTTGCCGCCCTCGGCCTCGATGGAGGTTGCCTGCACGCCGAGATGAATGCGGATGCCGGCCTCGCGATGCCGCGCCTGAAAATACTCCGACACCTCCGCCGTCACCGCGCGCGCCATCACGCGCGGGGCGAGTTCGAGCACGTCGACCTCCAGCCCTTTGATCCGGGCCGTCGCCGCGAATTCCAGGCCGATGAAGCCGGCGCCGATCACCACCACCCGCGTCTTCGACGCCATGATCTTTCGCAGCGCCTCGCTGTCGTCGAGGATGCGCAGATATTTGACATCGGGCAGGTTGGCGTTGGGCAGATCGAGCAGCCGGTTGCGCGCTCCTGTCGCCAGCACGAGGTGGCCGTAGGGAAGCGTCTCACCCGAGGCGAGGAGGACCTTGCGCCCGGCGCGGTCGATCGACACCGCGCGGCCGGCGATCAGCTCGATCTTCTGGTCCGCATAGAATTTCTCCGGCCGGAACATCAGGCTCTCCGGTCCGGCGGACCCCTTGATGTAGGCCTTGGACAAGGGCGGCCGCTGATAAGGCATGTGCGCCTCGTCATTGATCAGGCAGACGCGATCGGAAAAACCGGCCTGCCGCAGGGATGCCGCGACCTGGTAGCCACCATGGCCGGCGCCGACAATGATCACCGGACCGCCAGTCATTGGAACAGCCCACTTCCGGAGACACGAGCGTGACCCATGTCGTCTCCTCTCACGCTGATATTGGCTTGGCTAGCCTAGGAGGAGCCGGCGCTCGTGTCCGTCCCTCAACAAAGGCGGCCCTATTTGAGCCTATCGTTTCGCCCAGCGCAAGGGCGGCGCGCGGGGATTGTCTCCCCTCGCCTTCTGCGATTTAGTCGCACGAACCACCTCATGCCGGGGATTTCCAATGCCAGCTCCCACCTCCCACCCCGATGATCCCGCCCTGCTGCGGATCGACGGTCCGATCGCGACCATCACGCTCAACCGCCCTGCCGCGTTCAACTCGATCGACCTGGCGATTGCACAAAAGCTCGAACAGCTCGCGTCCTATCTCGAAGGCGACGATGCCATCAGGGTCGTGGTGATCGAGGGCGAAGGCCGCGCCTTCTCGGCCGGCGGCGATTTGCAGACGATTGGAGCTGCGGCCGAAGCGGGCACGGTGACGCCGGTCGTCGGCGAGCTGCTCAAGCATTATCACGCCTTCATCGAGACCATCCGGCGCATGCCGAAACTGTCGCTGTCCAGCGTCCATGGCTCGGCCGCCGGCGCCGGCATGGGCCTCGCCTTCGTCACCGATCTCTGCATCGCCGCGGAGGACGCCAAGTTCACGCCGGCCTATGCCAAGATCGGGGTGTCGCCGGACGGCGGCTCGACGGTCGGCATCGTCGGCACGGTCGGAGCCCGCCGCGCGCTCCAGATCTTCCTGTCCGAGGACAATTTTACCGCGCAGCAGGCCCACGAATGGGGCCTGGTCGCCAAAATCGTTCCCGCGACCGGGCTGAAGGCGGCGACGCGGCAGCTCGCCGAGCGTCTCGCGCAGAACCCGCCTGCCGCGATCGCCGGCACCAAGTCGCTGGTCTACCAGGCTGCCACGACGCCGGTGAAACAGCAGCTCGACGCTGAGGAGCACAGGATCGTCTTGGCGATGAATACGGAGGAGTTTCTGCTCGCCGTGAAGAAATTCACGAGCAAGTCGAAGTGACCGTACCGGCACGCGCGTTCTACGGCCTTCGTCACGGCGCGACCGACTGGAATCGCGAGGGACGCTTCCAGGGCCGCACCGACAATCCGCTGAACGAGGACGGTCTGCGGCAAGCGCATGAGGCCGTGGACATGCTGCGCGGCGCCGGCATCAGCCGCATCGTCGCAAGCCCCCTGGTCCGCGCGTCGCGAACGGCCGAGATCATCGCGGCTGCGATCTCGGTGCCGCTCGCGATCGACGACGGCATCATCGAGTTCGACTTCGGTAGCTTCGAAGGCCTCCCCGTTCGCGACCTCATGATCAAGCACGGTGTCAACTCGGCGACGGGCCTCGTCTCGATCCTGCCGGCCGATGGCGAGAGCTGGGACGCCATGACCGAACGGTCGCTGGCTTGCGTCTCCGCTTGGCTCGACCGCCACCCCGACGACAATCTGCTGTTCGTCTGCCACGACGCCGTGATGCAGGGCATGGCAAACGCGCTGTGCGGCAGCTATTTCAAGAACAGCCACGGCACGCCGTTCCGTTACGTGCGCGAGCAGGCGCAATGGCGGATCGAGCAGGTCGCTATTGCGGGCAGATATAGCCCGTCCCCGCCGGCGACTTGAAGCAGCCGACCGACTCCGGAAGCACGTGCCGCGGCAGCCACAGCACGACGCTCGGGAAATAGATCGCGAACGCGATCGTCCCCAGGAACACCACATAGATCGGCAACGCGGCGCGCAAGGCCTTGGCAAAGCTGATGCCGACGAATTTCGAGGCCATCAGCAGCACCAGGCCATAAGGCGGCGTGATCAGGCCGAAGGCGAGCGTGGCGATCAGCACCACGCCCATATGCACGGCATTGATGTCGCCCGCCTCCGTCAGCGTGTTGACCAGCGGCATGAAGATGATGATGGTCGGCACCGGCTCGATGAAGTCGCCGACCACGGTGAACAGCAGCACCATCAGCAGCATGATCAGGTGCGGATCATGACCCGCGATCGAGGTGATCACTTCTGCGATGTAGCTCGCGCCGCGCAAGTAAGCGAGCATCCAGCCGAAGGCGTTGGCGGCGCCGATGGTGATCAGCGGCAGCGAGAAGATCAGCCCGGCGAGGCAGAAATCATAGGGGATCTTCCTGAAGTGGCCGCGGTTGAGCGCGGGGATGACCACAAGGACGATCCAGACCACGGCGACGACGCCGGCCTCGGTGGGCGTGAACCAGCCGGTCAGGATGCCGCCGAGCAGGATCACCGGGATCATCAGCGGCAGGGCCGCATCGCCCGCCGCGAACACCACTTGCCGCAGCGGCGCGCGCGGCTTGCGCAAGCCGGAAGGGCCGAAGAAATAGCAGTAGATCATCAGGCCGAAGCCGATCATCAGACCCGGCACGACGCCCGCCATGAACAGGCCGGCGATCGAGACGTTGCCGACGGCGCCATAAACCACCGCCGTGATGCTCGGCGGCACCAGCGCTGCGATCGTCGAGGCGGATGCGATGATCGCGGCGATGAAGGCGGGCTCGTAGCCCTCGCGCTTCATCGGGCCACCCAGCGCGCGGCTCATCACCGCGACGTCGGCCGTGGTCGAGCCCGACATCTCCGAGAAGAACATGCTGAAGACGACGACCACCTGCGACAGCCCGCCCCTGATATGCCCGACCAGCGACACCGACAGGTTCGCGATCCGCACCACCACATTGGCCGAGCTCATGAGCTCGCCGACCAGCAGGAAGAACGGGATCGCCAGCAGCGCCTCGGAATCGACGCCGTCGAAGATCTTCTGGATGATGGCGGCGAGCGAGACGTCGGACAGGATCGCGCCGATGAAGACGCCGGCCATCAGCGAGAACGGCACGGGCACGCCGAGATAGCCGAAGAAGAGGAAGCAGAACGTCATCAACGACAAGACGACAGGTGCGCTCACGGCTGCGCCCTCATTTGTACGTCGGTAACGACGGGCGCTGCGTCCTCGTCGGGCGGCTCGGGATGGTCAAAGCCGTTGCGCAGGCCGTTGACGAGCTGCTCGATGGTGAAGAGGCCGATCAGCACGCCCGAGAGCGGGATGATCGCATAGAGCGAAGCGATCGGCGTGCCCGACGGCAGGCGAAAACTACCGAAGCCGCGCAGATAGTTCTGGTAGCCGTACCAGATCAGGCAGAAGGCGACGCCGAGCACGACCAGGCGGATGATGACTTCGACGATCAGCCGCGGCGTTCCATGCATCGCCTCGGAGATCGCGGTGAGATAGAGGTGATCGTTGCGCCGCGTCGCGGCCGCCGTGCCGACGAAGATCGCGTAGATGAACAGCGTCGAGGTGACTTCCTGAAGCCACAGCCAGGGATGGCCGATGGTGCGGGTGACGATGTCGGCGGTGACCGACAGCGAGAAGCCGAAGCACAGCACGCCGCAGAGAATCATCAGCGCAAGCTCGAGCCAGTCGAGCCCGCGCCATTTCAGGTGGCGTTGGCGCTGAACGAGCAGTTTGTCGGCGATGGCCATTGTTGCTCCCGTCGTCCCGGCGAAGGCCGGGACCCATAACCCCAGGCCGTTATGATTAAAGCGAGCTGACAGCCATCCTGCCCAAAGCACCGCCGCGGAGTATGGGTCCCGGCCTTCGCCGGGACGACTCGTGGGGGCGCCTGCGCGGGCGACCTAGTTGATCGACCGGATCAAATTCTTGATCTTCTCGGCATGCGGGCCGAGCTCCTTGGCGAGCTTGTCGAGATAGGGATCGGCGATCGTCGTAAAACTCTTCTTGTCGACGTTGTCGACAATCTTGACGCCCATCTTCTTCAGCTTGTCGGCCGCGGTGCGCTCGAGGTCGAACGCCTTCTGCGGTTCCTTGGTGCTGATCTCGTTGGCCGCCGCCTGCACCCACCCCTTCTGCTCCGCCGACAGGCCCTGCCAGAGCTTGTCGGAGATGAACACGAGCGCGTTGTTGGCTTCGTGCTCGGTGATGTTGAGGACCGGCGCGACCTCGTAGTGCTTGTTGACGAGGTAGACGTTGATGCTGTTCTCGGCGACGTCGACCACGCCGGTCTGCAGCGAAGTATAGACGCTGCCGAACGGCATGTGCACGGTCTGGGCGCCATAGGCCGGGAACATCAGGTCTTCGGTCGCGGTCGCCTGGACGCGGACCTTCAGGCCCTTGACGTCGCCGACATTGTGGATTTCCCGCCTGCTGTACATGTGGCGTACGCCCTGCGAGCCGGTCGCGATCACGTGCAGGCCCTGCGTGGTCTCGTCGATCATGGTCTTGAGCGCTTCGAACACGCGGGGATCGGCGAGCCCCTTGACCACGTGGTTCTCGTCGCGGAACAGGAAGTGCAGCGACATCACGCCGGCCTGCGGCGAGATCGTCGCGGTGTTGGCCGAGGAGATGATCGCGAATTCGACGTCGCCGGCTTTCACGAGCTGGAGCACCTGCGGCTCCTGCCCGAGCTGCGCGCCGGGATACTGGTCGATGATCATGGTGCCCTTGCTCAATTCCTTGAGCTTGTCGGCAAAGAGGTCGCCCGCGATCGAATAGCCGGTGTTGCGCGGCTGGTCGTAGGCGAAGCGATAATGCTTCACCTCCTGTGCCCCGGCCCCGGTGACGAACAGCATGGCGGACAGAACCGCCAACCCATGTAAGAATCTCGGCATGGATCGTGCAATCATCGTTTCCCCCTGTTTTATCGCCCGCCGCTTGAGCGGTCTGGGCGTTCGTTCGGGTGGTTGGTCACCCCTTCTCGGTCTGCTTCCCAGTCCTCTGCATGAAATCGAAATCGCAGCCCTCGTCGGCCTGCATAATGGTCTCGTTGAACAGCCAGGCGTAGCCGCGCCGCGCCTCCTCGGGCGCCGCCGCCGGTTTTAATGCCGCGCGCCGCTGCTCCAGCTCGGCGGCATCGACCAGCAGCTCGATGCTGCGCTTGGCGACATCGAGCCGGATCATGTCGCCGTTCTTCACCAGCGCCAGCGGCCCGCCGACGACGGATTCCGGCGTGATGTGCAGCACGATGGTGCCGAACGCCGTGCCGCTCATGCGCGCATCGGAAATGCGCACCATGTCCTTGGTGCCGCCGCGCGCGAGCTTCTTCGGGATCGGCAGATAGCCCGCCTCGGGCATGCCCGGCGCGCCCTTCGGGCCGGCGTTGCGCAGCACCAGCACGTCGTCGGCGGTCACGTCGAGATCGGGATCGTCGACCCGCAAGGTCATGTCCTCGACGGATTCGAACACCACCGCCCGTCCCGTATGCTGCAGCAGCTTCGGGCTTGCGGCGGATTGCTTGATGACCGCGCCGCGCGGGGCGAGATTGCCGTGCAGAACGGCGAGGCCGCCTTCCTTCTTGATCGGATTGTCGCGCGGACGGATCGCGTCCTGGCCGGGCACGTCTTCCGCATTCGCCGCGATATCGCGCAGCGTCTGACCGGTGATGGTCTTCGCGTCGAGATCGACCAGATCGCCGAGCTGCGCCAGCAGCTTCGGCACCCCGCCGGCGTGATGGAAATGCTCCATGTAGTGCTCGCCCGACGGCTTGAGATCGACCAGCACCGGCACCTCGCGGCCGATCTGGTCGAAGACTTCGAGATCGAGCCGGTGCGGCGAGCGATGCGCCATCGCCGTCAGATGGATCAGGCCGTTGGTCGAGCCGCCGATCGCCTGGAGCACGACCTGCGCGTTCTTGAACGACGCCGGCGTCAGCAATTCGCTCGGCTTCGGCCCCTTGGTCTTGGCCATCTCGGCCGCAACCCTGCCGCTCGCTTCCGCAAGACGGAAACGTTCGGCATGCGGCGCCGGGATCGTCGCGCTCATCGGCAGCGACAGGCCCATGGCTTCGATCATGCAGGCCATGGTGGAGGCCGTGCCCATCACCATGCAGGTGCCGACCGACGGCGCAAGACGGCCGTTGACCGCCTCGATCTCGGCGT
Organism: Bradyrhizobium sp. WSM2254; assembly: GCF_000472645.1. NCBI lineage: Bacteria > Pseudomonadati > Pseudomonadota > Alphaproteobacteria > Hyphomicrobiales > Nitrobacteraceae > Bradyrhizobium > Bradyrhizobium sp. WSM2254. The sequence goes on from NZ_AXAB01000061.1 coordinate 36,788, forward strand.
CGTCGATGTCGCCGGCGCGATATTTCGCCCACAGCCGGCGGCAGTCGGTGCAGGCGCCCAGCACCTCGCCCTTGTGATGGCCGACCACCATGGGGCCAACGGGGATGACCACGGTCGGCAGGTCGGCGCTGATCGCCGCCATCACCTGCGCCGGCAGCGTCTTGTCGCAGCCGCCGATCACGATCACCGAATCCATCGGCTGCGCCCGGATCATCTCCTCGGTGTCCATCGCCATCAAATTGCGCAGGTACATCGAGGTCGGGTGCGCGAAGCTCTCGGCGATCGAGATGGTCGGAAACACGAACGGCATCGCGCCCGACAGCATCACGCCGCGTTTCGCGGCCTCGATGATCTGGGGCACGTTGCCGTGGCAGGGATTGTAGTCGCTATAGGTGTTGGTGATGCCGACGATCGGGCGCTCCAGCGCGTCGTCGGAATAGCCCATGGCCTTGATGAATGCCTTGCGCAGGAACAGCGAGAAGCCGGCATCGCCATAGCTCGTCAGACCCTTGCGCAAGCCACTCGTCATCATGCCACTCCATTCACCTTGCCATTGTCGTACAGTCTGCCCCTCGATTGTCAATAAGATAGGCGTCCATCTGGCAGTTTCTGGATTGTCGCACCGCCAAACGACCGGATTATTGACAATCTGAGCCTTCCCTGCTCCACAGGACAGACCGGCACGGGCCGGAGGCCGAGGGGATGCCCGAGAATCACACCGCAGACAGCATGACGGTCCGGCGCGACGATCCGGACGACGTGGTCGCGCGGCTGGAGGAGGACATCATCTTCGGCCGGCTCGCGCCGGGCGCGCGCCTGACCGAGGACGCGCTGATGTCGGCTTACGGCACCTCGCGGCACTTCGTGCGGCAGGCGCTGGTGGATGCCGAGCGGCGCGGCATCGTTCGCCGCGAGAAGAATGTCGGCGCCACCGTGCGGTTCTATTCGGCTGACGAGGTCCGGCAGATCTACGAGGTCCGCGAGATGCTGACCCGGCAGGCGGCGCTGATGATCCCCCTGCCCGCACCGCAAGGCCTGATCGACGAGCTGACCGCGCTACAGCGGCAATATTGCGCGAAGGCGGACATGCAGGATCTGCGCGGCATCCACGAGGCCAACGACGCCTTCCACCTCGCGCTGTTTTCCGCCTGCGGCAATCCCTATCTGGTGCGCTCGCTCCAGGACTACATGAACCTGACGCTGCCGATGCGTGCCAAGAACCTCGCCGACCGCGAGGGCCTCGCACAGTCGCGGCGCCAGCACGAACTGATGATCGAGCTGTTGAAGGGCCGCGACAGCTGGGCGCTGGCGCAACTCTGCGTCGATCACATGCAGTTCAGCAAGTCGGATTATCTGGCGCGGATTGCGGGGGAGACAACTTAAGCCCCGGTATGGCAGCCGCGCGCAGCTCAATACCGCCTCAGCAGTCCTTGCTCCACGCTGGTCTCGCCATAATCGGCGCAGGCCCTTTTCGGGTTCTTGATCAAATCCGTCCGCACCCGCCTGAACGCCTTGCGCGCCGCCTCGAACACTTCGGGACGGAATTTGCCGGGATCGTAGCTCTCGCCATCACGGGCCTTGATGGCCGCAGCATAGGCGTCGATCATGGCCATCGCGGCCTCAGGACTGCCGAGCAGCCGGGCGCCGAGTTGAACGCCGCCGGCACCATCAACCTCGTAACCGTCGCATCGTTGCTCCAGCACTACGGATGCGGTGACGAGCTGGTCGAGGAACATCGCTTCGGCATCGCTGAGCATGGCGGCTTGCGCCGGTCCTGATAGGATCATCGCGAGCATCGCGACGACTGTCAGCACGATTTCCACGATCGTGTTGCTTGCGGTCACCACGCGGCAGAACATTTGGATTGCTCAGGCGCGCCCCTGACGACCCATGAAAAGGCCGTACAGAAACAGAAGGATGATTGCACCGACCACGCTTCCGATGAAGCCGGCGCCCTCCCCGAACCGGTACCATCCCACGGCCTGGCCGAGCCAGGTCGCAACGAAGGCGCCGACAATTCCCAGCACCGTGGTCAAAATGAACCCTTTGGGCTCGGACTTATCGCCGGGCATGATGAACCTCGCAAGCAGTCCGACGAGAAATCCGATGATGATCGTCCAAAGGATGCCCATGTCCATCGCTCCATTCGGTCAATTCGAAATGTCAAACGTCTGAAGGAATGCGTGATCGCTTGATGGGCCAGACGATGCCGGGAATGACGTTGATCTAGATCAATGGGCCAAAGCAGCCGAGCCGAAAGCTGGAGACCGCTCTTCCTGTGTGAGACGGCGCTCAACGAGCCCGCAACGCGAAGCGGAATGATGCATGGCGATCATCGGCGAGATTACGCACACGACGACCTATCGCTATGCAAAGCCGGTGACGTTCGGCACGCACCGGGCCATGTTCCTGCCGCGGCGTGGGTCCTCGACCCGGCTGCTTCGCTGGTCCGCCTCGACCAGCCTGCCGTCAAAGGTGCATTGGGTCACCGACTCCCGCTCCAATGCCGTCACCGTGATGGACTTCAGCGAGCCCGGCAGCGAGTTGACATTCACCTTCAAGGTTCGCGGCATCTATTTCGGCATCAAGGGGCTGGAGACGTTTCCGCTGGAGCCGCGGGCCGAGGAAATCCCCGTGCAGTATACGCCGGACGATGGACCGATCTTGCAGGATACCTGCGTCCGCATGCCGACGATCCAGACGGCAGCCATGCGGCATGGACCAAAAGCTTCGTTGCCGGCGATCAGGACCGGACTGCCGACCTGCTGCGCCGGATGCTGGGCACGTTTCGCAGCGACTTCAGCTATCGCGGGAGAGACGCGGAAGGCACCCAGTCCCCTGTCGAGACGCTGCGCACGAAATCCGGCACCTGCCGGGACTTCGCCTGGCTCATGATCGAGACGTTGCGCCGCCTCGGCTTTGCCGCGCGCTTCGTCAGCGGCTATCTCTATGATGCAGCGCTCGATGGCGGCGCCGTGGGGATGACCGGCTCCGGCGCCACCCATGCATGAGTGCAGGTGTTCCTGCCCGGCGCCGGCTGGCTCGATTACGATCCAACCAACAGGCTGAGCGCCGGCTTCGACCTCATCCCGGTGGCCATAGCGCGGCACCCGGGGCAGGCCGTGCCGCTGGCCGGCTCGTGGTACGGCGATTCCGGCGACTACCTCGGCATGTCGATCAATGTTGCCGTTCACAAGCTCGGCGAAATGCTCGATCCTTCGGAGGGATAGGCCACAGGCGCTGCGTTCAAACGTCCCAAGGCCGGGCGAGGGCCAGTCAGTGAGAGAAGACGCGCGTGCCAGGAGTCCACGGCCGCTGGCTTCCGACTGGACTGGCCCCGATCTCCCAGCCCGCGCCACCCCACAGGGCGTCAACCACGCCAAGATCGCCCGCGCCGTCACGGACGAAGAAGAGGTTCGGAACGGAGCTGGTCTGCAGCGCCCCGCTTTCGCCGTTGGCCTGCTGCTTCAGGAGACACCAGATATCGGCAAGCTTGCTCTCGGCGCGTGGGCCCAGCTCACCGAGGATTTGCACGGCACTCGAGGATTTATTCAGAACATGAGTCTGCAGAGACGTAGCGTCCGTGGCTTCGACTTTCACGGCGAACCGGCGCGCAAAGGTGGCCCCAAGCCACGAAATCTTGACAGCCGCGGTCGGCGCAATGTCTTCCCTGAAATGCTCGCTCGCAACGAACGATTCGGAACCGGGAATGGCGGCCGTCGACGGGGGATCGAGGGGTTCACCGGGCTTGCGCTTGAGCGAACATTCGATCCTGGCGCGGGGAGCAAGCGACGCCGAGCTGCCGCCATCAGACTTGTTCTCGTCGGCACGCGCACTGAAACTGGATGCCGCCAGAACAATAACGAGCCACGTGTTGAGCGCTAAGCGGCGCATTGTTTGGCGTCCTTGAATTGCCGATTCAAGAACAAGGTAAACTGTAGATTGCGGCTGTAAATCGAGGATTAGGTTTCTGGTTAAGCTTAAAGCAAGGAACTTATTTGAGAGAAATGCAAACAATCTCCGGAACCATGTGCGCCACCCGGCCGCAGCGCGCAACGTAGCCGGACACCTCCAAAGAGGAACTGACGCGCGCCCCTTCTACTTGCCTGCCAAGCGCGCGACAACCTTATCAGCTGGAGGAACCTGCGAGCCCGGTTCGGACACTGGCTGCGTCGAGATCCGGCAGCATCTTGCCTGTGCGTGAAGCGGATCGCTCCACATCCAGCGCACACGCCAGGCAGGATTGTAGGCGTAGGCCGGGATGCGCCAGAACCAGATGGATTCGTAGACGCTATCTCCGAATTGCCCGACATCTGGGCGTGGCGTTGGCCAGGAGGCTGCTGCGACGAGGACGACCGTCAACACCGCGGCCCCCGACAAAACTATCTTGCGCATCTTGCTTCCACAATCGCTGGAATGAAAAGGCGGTCACTTCCGCGTAAGGCAATGCATAGAAGAAACGCTCACATGTTCCGACAATAGAACGCCTATTTCCAAAAACGGAAATCCGGAACTCTACGGTGTGGACGCAGACGTTAGTCGCAAGGGCCCTTCAGACCTGCTGCACAAGCGAACCTCTGCCGGCTCCGGAAAGCGGAGCCGGCGAAGCGCAGGTACGTTCCTGCGAGCATCGACGCTACCGCTTGGTCCAGTCGATGATGCGGCTCGCATCGCCGTCGAACTCGTTGCTGCAGAACGCGCCGCCCTGGTAGTGGTCGCCGATCGGATCCGGCTTCAGCTTGGCTTGCTCCGCCATCGCGTGCGCCACGTGATCCTCGGAGCGGCCGGTCGGGCGGTAACCGAATTCGTAGGCGCGGTGGTTGTCCCACCAGGCGCGCTCGTTCAGGGAGGCGCCGTAGAAGACCTCGAAATGGATGCCGGGATGTTCGAGCCCGATGCGGCAGAGCTGCACGAGGTCGTCGGGCTTCAGCCAGATCGAGAGCCGGCGCTGGTCGAGCGGCATGTCGCCGAAATTGCCGATGCGAAGGCACGTCACCTTCAGGCCGTGCTTGTCGGCGTAGAGCGCGCCGACCGCTTCACCGAACACCTTGCTGACGCCGTAGCGGCCGTCGGGGCGCGGGGTGACGTCGGTGCCGATCTTGTGATGGCGCGGATAGAAGCCGACGGCGTGGTTGGACGAGGCGAACACCACGCGCTTGACGCCCTTGCGGTAGGCGGCCTCGAACAGATTGTAGCCGCCGATGATGTTAGCCTGGAGGATGTCGTTCCAGGGGCCTTCGACCGAATAGCCGCCGAAATGGATGATGCCGTCGACGCCCTCGCAGATCGCCTCGCACTGCGCGAGATCGGCGAGATCCGCCGCTTTGAACTTTTCGTTCGCGCCGAGATCGGCGGGCGGCTTGATGTCGGAGAGCAGGAGATCCGGATAGATCGGCGGCAACAGCTTTCGCAGGCTCGTGCCGATTCCGCCCGAAGCTCCCGTCATCAAAATACGCGGCATGTCTTCCCTCGCCTGTGGTGACCGATTTGCGGCCGTAGATAACTGATGCTAGCAGACTTGGACAGAGGGAACGCAACAACGAGACCTGCACATGAACGATGCATCGTCCCACACTCAAGGCTGGCGGCCGGCGACGTATTACCCCGATCCGGCGATAAAAGCACTCGATCCCCGCTTCGAAAAATACTGGCTGAAGCTTTCCGCCGTGGAACGTCTGGCCACCGGCCTGCGCTGGGCCGAAGGGCCGGTCTGGTTCGGCGACGGGCGGTATCTGCTCTGCAGCGACATCCCGAACCAGCGCATCATCAAATGGGAGGAGGAGACCGGCGCGGTCTCGGTGTTCCGCAAGCCCTCCAATTTCGCCAACGGCAACACGCGCGACCGCCAGGGCCGGCTCGTCACCTGCGAGCATGGCGGCCGCCGCGTGGTGCGCACCGAATACGACGGCAGCATCACCGTGCTGATGGATTCCTTTGGCGGCAAGCGGCTGAACTCGCCGAACGACGTCGTGGTGAAGTCCGACGGCTCCGTCTGGTTCACCGATCCGACCTTCGGCCTGCTCGGCAATTACGAGGGCTACAAGGCGGAGCCGGAGATCGACCCGAACGTCTACCGATACGATCCCGCAACGGGCAAGGCGACCATCGTCGCCGAGGGCGTGCTGGGGCCGAACGGGCTGTGCTTCTCGCCGGACGAGACAATCCTCTATGTCGTGGAATCGCGCGGGGTGCCGAACCGCAAGATCCTCGCCTATGACGTCTCGGCGGACGGCACCACCATCTCCAACAAGCGCGTCTTCATCGACGCAGGTTCCGGCACGCCTGACGGCATGCGCTGCGATATCGACGGCAATCTCTGGTGCGGCTGGGGCATGGGCGATCCCGAACTCGACGGCGTCGTTGTGTTCGCACCCGACGGCGTCATGATCGGCCGCATCGCCCTGCCCGAGCGCTGCGCCAATCTCTGCTTCGGCGGCGTCAAGCGCAACCGCCTGTTCATGGCGGCGAGCCAGTCGATCTACGCGCTGTATGTGAACACGCAGGGCGCGGTGGGGGGATAGGCGCTCCTCTCTCCTCCGTCATTCCGGGGCGCGCCGTCTTCGGCGCGAACCCGGAATCCATCGTGCGCAGAGTCCGCTGCCAAATGGATTCAGGGCTCGTCGCTTCGCGACGCCCCGGAATGACGCGACGAAAAAACGCCGGAGCGGTTTCCCGCTCCGGCGTTATGTTCTCGTTCAAGCGATAGAGCTTACGCCGCGTTGAAGCCGGCGACGGCCTTCACCTCGAGGAAGTCCTCGAGGCCGTACTTGCCCCACTCGCGGCCGTTGCCGGACTGCTTGTAGCCGCCGAACGGCGCGGTGCGGTCGTTGGGCACGCCCTGGAGGTTGACGTTGCCGGCGCGGATCTGCCGGCCGACGCGCTTGGCGTCCTCAACCGAAGCGCCCGAGACATAGCCCGCGAGACCATACGGCGTGTCGTTGGCGATCTGCACGGCCTCAGACTCGTCCTTGGCGCCGATGATGGTCAGCACCGGCCCGAAGATTTCTTCACGGGCGATCGTCATCTCAGGGGTGACGTCGGCGAAGATGGTCGGACGGACGTAGAAGCCCTTGTTGACGCCCTCGGGCAGGCCCGGGCCGCCGGCGACGAGCGTTGCGCCCTCGTCGATGCCCTTCTTGATGAGGCCCTGGATCTTGTCCCACTGGCCGCGGTTGACCACGGGGCCGATGGTGGTGCCGTCGGCACGCGGATCGCCCGCCTTGGTCTTGTCGGCGACCGCCTTCGCGATCGCGGCGACTTCCTTCATCTTCGAGGCCGGCACGATCATGCGCGAGGGCGCGTTGCAGGACTGGCCGGAGTTGTTGAACATGTGCATCACGCCGCCGGTCACCGCCTTGGTCAGGTCGGCGCCTTCGAGGATGACGTTCGGCGATTTGCCGCCGAGCTCCTGGCTGACGCGCTTCACGGTCGGCGCGGCGCGCTTGGCAACGTCGATGCCGGCGCGGGTCGAACCGGTGAACGAGATCATGTCGATGTCGGGATGCTCGCTCATGGCGGCGCCGACCTCGGGGCCGAGGCCGTTGACGAGGTTGAACACGCCCTTCGGCACGCCGGCTTCATGGAGGATTTCCGCAAAGATCAGCGCCGAGGTCGGGGTGAACTCCGACGGCTTCAGGATCATGGTGCAGCCGGCGGCGAGCGCGGGCGCGACCTTGCAGGCGATCTGGTTGAGTGGCCAGTTCCAGGGCGTGATCATGCCGACCACGCCGATCGGCTCGCGCAGCACCATGGCGGTGCCGACCGGCTCCTCGAAATGATAGTTCTTGAGCACGTCGAGCGTGGTCATGAGATGGCCAAGGCCGGCGCCGGCCTGCAGCTTCTCCGCCATCGGCAGCGGCGCGCCCATCTCGTCGGAGACGGCAGCGCCGATCTCCTTGAGGCGGCCCTTGTAGATCTCGATGACTTTGGTGAGCAGCGCGACGCGCTCCTCGCGGCTGGTCTGGGAGAACGTTGCAAAGGCGCGCTTGGCGGCGGCAACGGCCTTGTCGACATCGGCCTTGGAGCCGAGCGCAACCTCGTACATCGCCTCTTCCGTCGCCGGATTGACCACGGCGGTGGACTTCTTGACGGCGGGATCGACCCAGGCGCCGTCGATGTAGAATTGCATGCGATTGACCATCGTTAACCTCTTCTTGGGGGCATGGTGGGGGCGTTTCGGCAGGCATCCTTGCACGAAAGCGCCGGCAATTGAACCCGCCATATGCGGGGCCAGCGTTGCGGCGGACGGAGGGTATATGAGCCGATGGCGGGAACGAGGCAAGGTGGCAACCGACGTCGTCCTGGCGAAAGCCACGACCCATTACCACCAACCTTGGTTGGCTTGCTCAGGCATCGACCGCCCGTCGCCTACAATCACTGCCGCGGCGTATGGGTCCCCTGAGTTCACAAACGAAGTGCAACACTTCCAACTGGAGGTGTTNCCATGGGGCGGACTTACAAACAGCTCTCCCTTGACGATCGATGCGAGATTGCCCGCCTTTCGGCCAATGGCAACTCGGTCGGGCAAATCGCGGCAGCTTTGGATCGCCCGCCATCAACGATCTCTCGGGAGCTGAGGCGGAACCGTGGCAGGCAGGTCGGCTACAAGCCAAGCTATGCTCAGCAGCAGACCCGGGCGCGGCG
>NZ_AXAB01000062.1:0-40995 GCF_000472645.1 Bradyrhizobium sp. WSM2254
ATCGCCTTCAACATGAGGCGGTGGGCCACGATCGCCGCGTGAGCCGCCCTCCGAGGGCGACAACTACAGATATTGGCAGGCAATTGCCGCGACCAAGGCCTTCTCTCGTGACGTCTTCAGCCTCAAAAGCCAATAACGCAACAGGCCCTTTGTGGGAGAAGGTGGCGCGAAGCGCCGGATGAGGGGTTCTATCCTCGAATGCTGCTGCGTGAGGTGTGCTCGCGGAGAGAGACCCCTCACCCGTCTCGCCGCCAAGGCGGCGAGCCACCCTCTCCCACAAGGGGAGAGGGTGCAGCGTGCCCGTGGCTGCTAATTTTTGCCAAACACCCGGTCCAGCGCCGCGTGATACGTCGCTTGCACCAGCTCCGGATGCAGCTTCGCCAGCGCTTCCATCATCACGCCGGAATTGATCTCGAGTACGCGCCAGGAGCCGTCGACGCGGACCACGTCGATCGATGCGAAGGCAATGCCGATGGCATTGGCGGCGTCGGCGGCGAGCCTGACGCAGGCCGCGCGAACCTCGCCGTCCTCCATCAGCACCGGCCGTGCGCCGGCGTCGAGATTGTGCCGCCAATCCGATCCACGCTGCTTGCTGTAGACGACAAGTGGCACGTCATCGAGCAGCACCACGCGGATCTCCTGCTCGATCGCGACATAGGGTGAGATCACGAGCCCCGTGCTCATCGAAAAGACTTCGCCAACCGCGTGGTCGAGTTCCGCCTCCGTCGTCACCTTGAACACCGATCGCCCCGATGTCCCCTCGTTCGGCTTCACCACCACACCTTGCGGATGGTCGTGAAGCAGCACGAGCATTGCCTCTCGCCAGGTGGCGCCAACGACATCCTTGCCCAGCTTCGGGTTGAGGAAGAGATGATGAGGAATGCAGGGCACGCCCTCGAGCGTCAGCGCCTCGGCCGTCGCCGATTTGTCGTTGGCGAGGCGATGCGCGATGGCGCTGTTGAGGCCGATGTCGTAGCCGAAGGCGAAGTGGCGCGCCTTGCCCCGGCGCATCGCGATCAGCCAGCCGCCGGAGCGGATGTCGACGGCAATGCCATGGCGGGCGCAATAGCGCCGGATTGCCTGGACGAAGATGCGTTCGCTGCTGGCCATGGGTCTCAGTCACTTCTGTCGCCAAAAGCCGCAAAAATGCGGGGTTCGGCGCCAGGCCGGGGTGAAAATCAGAGCTATTCTTAATGAAATTCTCGCGAGCGCGACGGAAATTAAGTGCTGCCGTCGAGCCCGAAAGGGAAAAGAAATTGCCCTGTGCGCGCGCCGCGCAGCAGATTCGTTAATGGCGCGGCCAATTCCCTCGCAAATGCCGGTTTGATCGGCATCAATTGCACCCGAAACGAGGTTGATTATTGGTCTCAATGGCGTAGATCACACACGCGAAATCCTCCGCCATGGCAATGGTGTCCGCCCCGCTTTCAGGGCCGGGCAATGCTTTTGCCCTAAAACCGCAATTATTCGGAATATCGAAAATCATGAGCGCGTTTTACCGAGAGAAGGTTCTTTCCGTCCAGCACTGGACCGACACGCTGTTCAGCTTCCGCGCCACGCGCGATACCGGCTTCCGTTTCCAGAACGGCCAGTTCGCGATGATCGGCCTCGAGGTCGACGGCCGTCCGCTGCTGCGCGCCTACAGCATGGCGAGCGCCAACCACGAGGAAGAGCTCGAGTTCTTCTCGATCAAGGTTCAGGACGGCCCGCTGACCTCGCGCCTCCAGAAGATCAAGGAAGGCGACACCATCCTGGTCGGCCGCAAGGCGACCGGCACGCTGATCACCGACAACCTCATCCCCGGCAAGCGGCTGATGCTGCTCTCGACCGGGACGGGCCTCGCGCCGTTCGCGAGCCTGATCAAGGACCCCGACGTCTACGAACAGTTCGAGACCATCGTGCTGGTGCATGGCTGCCGCCAGGTCTCCGAGCTCGCTTATGGCGAGAAGCTCGTCGCCAATCTGCGCGAGGACGAGCTGTTCGGGGAGCTGCTCGCTGACAAGCTCGTCTACTACCCGACCGTGACCCGCGAGCCGTTCCGCAATCGCGGCCGCATCACCGACCTCATCAGCTCCGAGCAGATCTTCAACGACATCGGACAGGGCCCGCTCGACATCGCGACCGACCGCATCATGATGTGCGGCAGCCCGGCGATGCTGGAAGAGCTGAAGGTGATGTTCGAAGGCCGCGACTTCGTCGAAGGCAGCGGCAACAAGCCCGGCCATTTCGTGATCGAGAAGGCGTTCGTCGAGCGCTGAGTCCTCTTGAATGGGTGGCGCGATCTCGCGTCCCATTCAACTCGTCGTCCCGGACAAGCGCAGCGAAGCGGAGCGCCGATCCGGGACCCACACCACAGGACGTGGTTTGGCGAAGACTCGTAGTGACAGCTTTCTCTGTCACGAAATCCTGTGGTTATGGATCCCGGGTCTGCGCTGACGCTTGCCCGGGATGACAGCTCGGTTTGTGGCCGCCGGCGGCCTCCTCCCATCCCCACTCCCTCTGCTGCACTGCAAAAGCCTAACCTCTCGGCGGATTGATTTGCCGCGGCCGAATTCGCTAGCCTGAAACAAGCGCCGCGTCATATCCGTATGACAGGCGCGGGCGTATCGTACCGCCTCAAGCTGGCGAGAGGATGGGAATCGTGGCCGACGAAAATAGCAAAGCGCCAAAATCGAAGCGTGGGCCCCTGGAAGAGGGGGCCATGGAAACCCTGCTGATTCCATTCTCGCCGCGCTTCATCGTGCTGACGATCTGCGCGGTCGTCACCGCGCTCCTGATCGGCTTCGGCATCGCCGACCGCAAGATCTTCGACATCCTGCTGATCCCGATCCTGATCTTCGGCGCCCTGACGCTGCTCGGCGTCCGCGACCTCATGCAGAAGGGCCATGCGGTTCTGCGCAACTACCCGATCTCGGCGCATATCCGCTTCCTGCTGGAAGAAATCCGCCCCGAGATGCGGCAGTATTTCTTCGAGAGCGAGAAGGACGGCATGCCGTTCTCGCGCGACATCCGCGCGGTGGTCTATCAGCGCGCCAAGATGCAGCTCGACAAGCGTCCGTTCGGCACCCAGGAGGACGTCTACCGCGAGGGCTACGAGTGGATGCATCACTCGGTGTCGCCGAAGACGCATGCCGAGGAGAAGTTTCGCGTCACCATCGGCGGCCCCGATTGCGCAAAGCCATATTCGGCATCGGTGTTCAACATCTCGGCGATGAGCTTCGGCGCGCTCAGCCCGAACGCGGTGCGTGCGCTGAATGCCGGTGCGAAGAAGGGCGGCTTCGCCCATGACACCGGCGAGGGCGGCGTCAGCCCCTATCACCGCGAGATGGGAGGCGACATCATCTGGGAGATCGGCTCGGGCTATTTCGGCTGCCGTCACCTCGACGGCACGTTCGATCCCGAGGCGTTCGCGCGGGTCGCCGGCGAAGACCAGATCAAGATGGTCGAGCTCAAGATCAGCCAGGGTGCCAAGCCCGGCCATGGCGGCGTGCTGCCGGCGGCGAAGGTCTCGGAGGAGATCTCCAAGATCCGCGGCGTGTCCATGGGCGAGGACTGCATCTCGCCAGCCTCGCACCGCGCCTTCTCGACGCCTGTTGGCATGATGAAGTTCATCGCGGAGATGCGACGCCTCTCCGGCGGCAAGCCGGCCGGATTCAAGCTGTGCATCGGTCATCCCTGGGAATTCCTGGCGATCTGCAAGGCGATGCTGGAGACCGGCATCTATCCCGATTTCATCGTCGTCGACGGCAACGAGGGCGGCACCGGCGCGGCGCCGCTGGAGTTCATGGACCATCTCGGCATGCCGATGCGCGAGGGCGTCAACTTCGTCCACAACGCGCTGATCGGCATCAATGCGCGCGACCGCATCAAGCTCGGCGCCTCCGGCAAGATCGCCACCGCCTTCGACATGGCGCGGGCGATGGCGATCGGCGCCGACTGGTGCAATTCGGCGCGCGGCTTCATGTTCTCGCTCGGCTGCATCCAGTCGCTCAGCTGCCATACCGACCGTTGCCCGACCGGCGTCGCGACGCAGGATCCGACGCGGGCGCGCGCGCTCTACGTGCCGCTCAAGATCGACCGTGTGCACAATTACCACCATGCGACGCTGCACTCGCTGACCGAGCTGATCGCCGCGGCCGGTCTCGAACATCCCCAGCAGCTGCGCCCGATCCACTTCAGCCAACGGACGTCGACGACCCAGGTGCAATCATTTGCGCAGCTCTATCCGGCGCTGCGTCCGGGCGAACTGCTCGAAGGCACGGAAGACCCGCGCTTCCGCGACGCCTGGCGGATGGCGCGGGCGGAGACGTTCCAGCCGGCGCTGTGAAGCGCCGGGCCACGATATGAAGCGGCCGCGCGAGGCCAGAGAATTGTCGCGAGCAGAGCGATGGCTTAACGTCTGATTCAACTTTGGGTATAGATTCATCCCATGGACGAGCGACGCGACAAAGCCAGACATCGCGTGCTGAAGGCCGGAACGATCGAGTTCGGCGGCGGCGCGATCGACTGCACCGTCCGTAATTTCTCGGACACCGGCGCAGCCCTCGACGTCACCAGCCCGGTGGGCATTCCCGAACACTTCACCCTGCTCATCCAGGCCGACGGAAAGCAACTGGCGTGCACCGTGGTCTGGCGCAAGGAAAAGCGGATCGGCGTGAAGTTCGGGTGAGGTCTATGCTTGAGGCAAGCTCGCGCCTCTTGCTCCGCGGTCGTCCCGGCCTAGTGCGCAATTGCGCACTAGGCCGGGACGACGAGTGGAGATTGGTGCGACGTCCCGCACAATCACACACAAGCGCGCGCAACTCACGCCGCCACCTGCTCATCCCGGCGGCTCGCCAGAATCTTGTCGATCCTTCTTCCGTCGAGATCGACCACCTCGATGTGCCAGTCGCCGAGGTCGAAGGCGTCGCCGACATTGGGCAGCACGTTGAAGTGTTGCAGCACGAGGCCCGCCACGGTGTAGAAGCGGTGGTGCGGCGGCAGCTCGATGCCGAGCAGCTCGCCGAATTCGTCGACCGGCATCCAGCCGGCGACCAGCAGCGATTCGTCTGCGCGCTTGACATAGGCCGGCTCCGGCGGGCCTTCCTCGGAATGGAACGCGCCGACGATCGATTCCAGGATGTCGGCCGCAGTGACCACGCCTTCGAAGGCGCCGTACTCGTCATAGACGAAACCGACATGGACCGGAGCGGCCCTCAGGATCGCGAGCACGTCGCGGGCATCCGCCGAGGCGGGAATGCTCGGCGCTTCGCGGACGAGCGCCCGCAGATCGGGCGTGCGTTCGTTCATGAACGCGACCAGCAGGTCCTTGGCCTGGAGCACGCCGATCGGCTTGTCGCGTTCGCCGTCCGAGGCCGGAAAGCGCGAATGCGGGCTCTTGGCGATGATCGCTTGAATGGCTTCCGGTGCGTCGTTCAGGTCGATCTCGTCGACCTCCGTGCGCGGCGTCATGACGGCGCCGACCGGCCGGTCGCCGAGCCGCATCACGCCGGCGATCATTTCCTTCTCGCCGGGTTCGAGCACGCCTGCGTTTTCGGCTTCGCTGACGAGGTGATGGATCTCGTCCTCCGAGACCTTCTCCTCGGCCTTGCCGCCGCGGCCGAGCAGCGTGAGGATCAGCTTGCCGGAGAGATCGAGCAGGAAGACAAGCGGCAGTGAAACCCGCGCCAGAACGTGCATCGCGGGCGCGACCTTGACCGCGATGCTCTCGGGGTCGCGCAGCGCGACCTGCTTCGGCACCAGCTCGCCGACGATCAGGGTGGCGTAGGTGATGAGCGTGACGACGACGCCGACGCCGACGATGTCGGCGATGCCGGCGGACAGGCCGAGCTCGACCAGCCATTGCGCCAGCCGCTGCCCGAGCGTCGCGCCGGAGAATGCACCCGAGAGCACGCCGACCAGCGTGATGCCGATCTGCACCGTCGAGAGGAATTTGCCGGGATCGGCCGCCAGCGTCAGCGCGCGGTCGGCGCCGCGCACGCCCTTGGCCGCGAGCAGCGAGAGGCGGGCCGGGCGGGACGAAACCACCGCCAGCTCGGACATGGATAGCAGGCCGTTGATGACGATCAGGACGACGACGATGACGAGTTCGACCGAGAGCATTGATGTTCCGGAGGTATGCGAGTGCGGCCGGATGGCGACGCAAGCATTGATATAGGTATTTTGCGGGGAAAATCCCGGCAATTCTGTCGCATCTCGCACCACGGGGAACCTGGCGACGACAGCGTTCGGCAGACCCGCGCGGCCCATGGCACTCCGCGGAACTACGGGCCTTTGCTTAACGGGCCCTTAGTGGCCGACAGCTAGGTTTTCGACATTTGTAGCAATGTATTCGGGGGACCCAAGGATGCGGATCGGGAAGCTCTTCGCGCTGTCGATGCTGACGGTGACGGTTTTTGCAGTCATCCTCGGCGCCGAGGTGCTGATACCCCAGGCGCGCATCTTCTCGAACCGCTCCGACGCGATCAAGACAGTTGACGCTTTTGGTGCGACCCTGATGGTCAGCCAGCAAGTCGCCAGCCTTCGTGCCCCCTACATTGGACCGATCTTCCAGGAAGCCGCTGCAACGCAGGCCCAGATCGACGTTGCCGCGAAGGCCGCGAAAGCCGCCGAGACCGCCTTCGAGAGCGCAAGGCGGGCCATCATGGTGCTGGATGACGGCGGAGCGATTGCCGAGCATCTCGACCGCGCCGCGCGGCGGCTGAAGGAGATCCACATCGCGGCGGATCGCGCGATGAGCGTTCCGCTGGCGGCGCGCGACAGCGCCGCAATCAAGGGTTTCCTGCCCGGTGTTGCCGAGGTGCTCGGCAATATCGAACCGGTCATGAACCGGCTCGAGGCGAAGGTCGTCAATGCCGATTCCTCGCTTGCGGCGCTGTTGAGCCTGGCGCGGACGGCGCAGGATCTGCGCGTCTCGGCCGGCAGCCGCGCCGCCACGCTGTCGCCGGCGCTGAGCGCACGCCGCCCGCTCGCGGCGGCCGAGATATCGCTGATGGATCGTATGCAGGGGCGTGTAGAAGCCGACCGCGAGCGCATCGAGGCCGGTATCGACCAGCTCGGAAACCCGCCCCGCATCGCCACCGCGCTGAAGGCGGCGACGGACTCCTATTTCGGGAAAGCTGCGCTCGTCGTGGACAAGGAAATGCCCGCGGCCCGTAGCGACGGCAAGTACGGCGTCAACGCCGATGAGCTGGCCGGTGTCATCGTGCCGGCCATCCAGATGTTCTACGGCGTGCGCGACGCCGCGCTGGCCGAAGCTGCCGAGCGCGCCGCCTCCGCGCGCGATGGCGCGCTGGCGATGCTCGCCCTCGCGGGCGTGGCGGTGCTGGCGCTGCTCGGGACGCTCGGTGGCGTGACCATGATGCTGCGCAGTCGCGTGGTGACGCCGCTCAGCCGGCTCGCGGACGTGATCGGGACGCTCGCCGCCGGACAGCATGAAGTCGAGATCCCCGCGACAGGCCGCAACGACGAGATCGGCCAGGTGGCGGGCTCGCTGCGGCACTTCAAGGATTCGCTCGTCGCCAAGAAGGCCGCCGACGAGGCGGCCGCGGTCGAAGCCGAGGCGAGGCTCCGTCGCGGCCAGCGCGTGGACCAGATTGCGCGCGACTTCGAAGCGATGATCGGCGACGTCATCAACACCGTCGCGTCGGCATCGTCGGAGCTGGAGGCCTCGGCGGGAACGCTGACGAGCACGGCCGATCAATCGGAAAAGGTCACTGCGACCGTCGCGGCCGCGTCCGAGCAGGCCTCCACCAACGTGCAGACCGTTGCCGCGGCGGCGGAGGAAATGGCCTCGTCGGTCGACGAGATCAGCCGGCAGGTCCAGGACTCCGCGCGTGTCGCCGGCGAGGCGGTGCAGCAGGCGGGGCGGACCAACGACCATGTCGGCGAGCTGGCCAAGGCCGCCGGCCGGATCGGGGACGTCGTCGAGCTCATCAGCCAGATCGCGGGCCAGACCAATCTTCTGGCGCTGAACGCCACCATCGAGGCGGCGCGCGCCGGCGAGGCCGGCCGCGGCTTTGCCGTCGTCGCCTCCGAGGTCAAGGCGCTGGCCGAGCAGACCGCCAAGGCCACCGGCGAGATCAGCCAGCAGATCGCGGGAATCCAGACGGCGACGGAGGATTCCGTCGGCGCCATCAAGGCGATCGGCGACACCATCACCCGCATGTCCGAGATCGCGTCTGCGATCGCCTCGGCGGTCGAGGAGCAGGGCGCGGCGACGCGGGAGATCTCCCGCAACGTGCAGCAGGCGGCCCGCGGCACCCAGCAGGTCTCCGCCAGCATCGTCGACGTGCAGCGCGGCGCGAGCCAGACCGGATCGGCATCTTCGAATGTGCTCGCGGCAGCCAAATCGCTATCGGGCGAGAGCACGCGTCTCAAGGCCGAGGTCGGAAAATTCCTGGACGCGATCCGGGCCGCATAGAAAGCGAACGTCTCTCCCGCTGGGGGCGCAATCGCATTTGCAGAGCGACGTCCCTGTGGCCCATCCTTCGAGACGCCCGCTTTTGGCGGGCTCCTCAGGATGAGGACAGAGTGCGCGGCAGCAGTTTCGACGGGCACCAATGCTGCTTAGCCTCATCCTGAGGTGCCCGCGAAGCGGGCGTCTCGAAGGACGAGGCGCGCGCCCGCGATCAGAACTCGCCGTGGAGCCGCCCGGAGAACACCGACACCGGGCCACGATCCGCGTTGTAGGCGGGATTGACGATGAGCTGGTAGTCGGCGGTGAAGGTGAGCGCCTTGTTCAGCGCATAGGCGTAATAGGTCTCGAGGATACGCTCCTTGCGGTAGTTGAGCGCGCCGTCACCGATCAGCACGCCGAGCCCGCCGGCGGCAAGGAAGTCGCGATAGTCCTGGGAGATTGCGTTGACGGCGCCGCCGATACCGATCACGTCGTCGGGCCGGCCCCATTTCGTGCCCTTGATCGACAATCCGCCGGACAGGCTGCGATTGATGTCGGTGAAGGCGAGCGTTTCACTCTTGCCGTCGTTCCAGCTCCAGCGGCCGAACAGTCCGACGTCGTCGGTGATCGCCTGCTCGAGGTTGACGACATAGCCGACCTTGAGGCGGCCGCGCCGGGTCTGCGCGATGTCGAGGTTGAGCGCGGGATTGTCCAGCGTCTCGCGGAAGCTGCCCATATTGGCACTGTCGACCCAGCCCATGGTCCTGAGCTTGCCGGGTTGGCCGAACAGCGAGAAGCGCGTCTCCAGCTCGAGCACGTACTGGCCGCGCTCCCCGACCTTGGTGTCGAAGTGATTCGAATTGGGCTCCGCGACCATCAGGAAATAGCCGCCGCGCAGCGCCCATTGCTTCTGGTTCAATTCGGCGGTGACGCCATAGGTGAGGCCGACCTTGTCGGCGGAATAGTCGAAGGCGCCCGGCGCCCACAGCGACCAGTTCATGAAATCCTTGCGGGTGTCCTTGGCGTAGGCGTTGCCGTCGAACACGTCGACCACCGCGAACTTGCCGGCCTGCACGGTGAGCCTGGAAACGTCGACCTTCTGGCCGAGCTGCAACTGGCCGCTCGCGAGCTCTTCCTGCTCGCCGCCGAAGCCGAAGGTCTGACGCACGAGCAGGCGCGAGGTGTTGTAGTGCGGATAGGGGAAGTTCGACTTCTGCGCCTCGCCGTTGGGGAAGCCGGCCGCGCCGACCGTGTCGTTCAGTCCAAATCCCTGGAGCAGCTCGGGATTGTAATAGACCTCGCCGCCGTCCCACAGCTTCGCGTTCAGGAACAGGCTGTTGCTCCAGGTCGCCTTGGCCTGCGCCGACGGCGAGAGAGAGTTCGTTCCGCTGTAGAGAGCGGGAAACGACGGATAGCCCTGCGGCAGATAGGTGCTCTGACCGTGAATCTCCCAGCGATCCGATTCCGTGTCGATCAGGGAGCTCTTCGGATTGTAGCTCGGCATGCCCGGCCAATCGACCTTGCGGTTGAGGCCGAGCCTGACCTGCTGGAAGTCGAGCGACGAGGAGGTGTATTGGGCCCCCGTGGAGAAGGCGACGTTGGCGCCGTCGAAGCGGCTATAGAGATATTCGAGCCGTGCGCTCCAATGCGGTGCGAAGCCGTATTCGATGCCGGCACCTGCGATCCAGCCGGGCCGCGTGTTCAGGATCTTCGGGACTTCGGCGCCGGAGGCCGGCGTGTCGAAATAGCGCTCGCCCATCCAGGCGAAGCCGCCGGTGGCGTAGACGAGCCACGGACCGCTGGTGTAGCCGACGCGGCCGCGTAGGCTGGCCGTGTAGTCCCATTGCTGGGTGACCGTATTGGCCGGTGTTGCGAGAGAGGAGACGATCGAGTTGGAGGTGATGTAGTTCGGAAACGAAAAATCGCCTTCGACGCCAACGAGCCAGCCGGAATTGAGCCGGTAATTGTAGCCGGCCTGCACGCCGCCAATCATGCCGCTGAAGACGCCGCTGTCGCTGATCGCGGTGCCGTCGTTCAGTGCGGAGTGGGACGAACCGTGGCCATAGCCGGCATGCGCGCCGATGTAGAGCCCGGTCCAGTCATAGACTGCCCTCAAGGCCGGTGCCTTCAGCGGCAGATCGGCCGCGCGGCCGGCGGCGGGAAAAGCCAGCACGCCGGAGGCGATCGCTGCCGCTGTCCGCAAATATCGGTATCGGTGACCCCTCAACGTCAAAACGCACGCCCCCAAAACGCGAATACGCCCCATCCGCCGCAACCGACATCCCTGCCGATTCGCGACGATCCTGTCACCAGGTTCCGGTTGGTCACGCGATCGGCCGAGATGATCTCGATTCGACGCGATTTCTTCCCAAGTCCCCGTGCTTGCTGCAAACCTTATTGCGATTAATTCGCAATAGCAACTGAAGCGGATTGCCGCAGGTGATGGTTCGCACCGCTGTGTGACGGGACTGCAACAAGTTCTCAGGCCCCAAAAATGGTTGACCCCGCCCGGGGGGACAGCCGGGCGGGGTCGGGGGCACGACACGGGGTGGATGAGGCGCCCGTGTCGGACGCGGGATCCACGTGAGATCGGCCTCAGGTACTCAAATCAGTAGCAGCTGCGAACGCGGCCAACGTACTGGCCGAAGGCGTTGTACTGGGCGACCCAGCCGCAGCGGTGATAGCCGTAGTAATAGGGGTCGTTGCTGGCGGCGATCGCGGAGCCGACCACAGCGGCGGTGGCGATGCCGGCACCCACACCCCAGACCCAGCCGGGCTGCTTGGCTTCGGCCGAGGAGGTGGTGGACATGATGCTGCCGGTGACGGCGAGGGCAGCGAGAGCTGCGGCGGCGATCTTGGTCTTGATCGACATGTGAAACTCCATCCGGGTTGAGGCGGTCCGTTGTGGCCCGCGTGCCCAGTTGGACGGAGGCTCCGCGCGTCCGGTTCGAAGACCGCGGATGCGACCCCGGGTAGAGGTTCTTTCCTCAATGATTCCAGGAGGATGTTGGCTAGCCGAGAGGGCCCTTGGCGAGCCTGTTCACGTCGAAGTTATCGACCTCAGTGAGCAGCTCGCAGAAGGCCGTCGCGCCCTGATCCAGCAATTGCTCGCCCTTCTCGGGCACGGCCAGCGTCGCGTTGCCGATGGCGCCGCTGGCGTTGAGATCCTGCGCCTGCCAGGCGAATGGCGCGGGCCGCTGCGTCGACAGCCAGCGATATTGCGTCTCCATCGCGACGCTGCTCGCGGGAAAATCCGCGATCGCATCTGTGCGCACCTGGTCGGGATAGCGCGCCAGCATGATCGAGGTCTCGACCGCGCCGCCATGAATGCCGTGGCGCACCTCTTCAGCCGGGAACAGCTTGTCCGCGCCAGACAGCCGCGACCATGACGTCGTCACCACGAACAGCTTCTGATGTGCGCGCAGATCCTGCGCGACCAGCATCATCGCCGCGCTGTTGCCGCCATGGCTGGTGATGATGACGAGCTTCTTCACCCCGCGACGCGCGACCTCCTCGCCGATCGCGGTCCACCTCTTCAGCGCCACATCGGTCGGCAGCGTCTGCGTGCCAGGATAGTCGATATGCTCGGTGGAAATCCCGACTGGTTCGACGGGCAGGAAGCTGGCCGGAACGCTTTCGGGCAAAAGCTCGCGCACGCGCGCCAGATAGGCGTCGGCGATCAGCACGTCGGTTGCGAGCGGCAGATGCGGCCCGTGCTGCTCGGTCGCCGCCAGCGGCAGCACCGCGATCCAGCGCGACGCGTCCGTTGGGCCGGCATCGGCCCAGCGGATCTCGGTCCAGTCGCGGGACGGCGTCATCAAGTTTTCCTTGGAGGTTTCTTTGCCCGAATTTGTCACGTAATTTGGGGTATGGAGGGGACGCGGGCCTGGCCGGCTCGCGTCCCCGATGTCTTGCGGTTTTATCGCGTTGGACTGGCATCGGCCAGCCACGATCGACGGAGTCCCATCATGAGCCCTTCTCATCTGCGGCGAGCGTTAACGGCGGGCTTGATGGCCGCCTTGGTCTCGGTCGTCCCGGCGCGCGCCGAGACCCTGGACAAGGTCACCTTCGGCACCAACTGGGTCGCCGAGGCCGAGCATGGCGGCTTCTTCCAGGCGGTCGCCGACGGCACCTATAAAAAGTACGGGCTCGACGTCACCATCGTCCCCGGCGGTCCTAACGAGAACAACCGGATGCTGCTGATCGCCGGCAAGATCGATTTCTTCATGGCCGCGAACACGCTGATGTCGTTCGACGCGATCGCCAACAATGTCCCCGTCATCACCATCGCCGCGGTCTTCCAGAAGGATCCGCAGGTGATGCTGACGCAGCCGGACGCCAAGGTCGCGAAGATCGAGGACCTCAAGCCGCTGACCTTGTTCGTCTCCAAGGAAGGCATGACCAGCTACTTCCAGTGGCTGAAGTCCGAATACGGCTTCAACGAGAAGAACGTCCGGCCCTACAATTTCAATCCGCAGCCCTTCATCGCCAATCCCAAGAGCGCGATGCAGGGCTACGTCACCTCCGAGCCCTTCGCGGTCGAGAAGGCCGCCGGCTTCAAGCCGAACGTGCTGCTGCTCGCCGATTACGGCTTCAACACCTACTCGACCCTGATCGAGACGCGCCGCGACATCGCCGAGAAGAAGCCCGATCTGGTGCAGCGCTTCGTCGATGCCTCCATGATCGGCTGGTACAATTACATCTACCGCGACAATTCCGCCGGCAATGCCATGATCAAGCAGCTCAATCCCGAGATGACCGACGATCTGCTGGCCTATTCCGTCGCCAAGATGAAGGAACACGGCATCGTTGATTCCGGCGAGTCGCTCAAGAACGGCATCGGCGCGATGAGCGACGAGCGCTACACCTCCTTCTTCAACAAGATGGTGAAGGCGGGTGTCGTGAAGGCCGATCTCGATTTCCGCAAGTCCTACACGCTGCGCTTCGTCAACAAGGGCGTCGGCGTCGAGCTGCGCCCGGCCAAGCCGTAACGCATGCCGGAGTTAGATCGATATGTCGCGGCGCGGTTCACCTCTCCCCGCTGGGGAGAGGTGCAGGTTGCCGATCGATCCCACCACATCACAGCCAGCGTTCGATGGTAGAGCGCAAAACCTCGTCCGGGGTCGAGGCCAGCCTGACGGCTCTCGCCGTCAGCCTGCGCGGCGTGACGAAGGTCTATGACAACGGCGTCGTGGCGCTCGGGCCGCTCGATCTCGCCGTGCGCAAGGGCGAGTTCATCTCGCTGCTGGGGCCGTCGGGGTGCGGCAAGTCGACCGCGCTGCGGCTGATCGCGGAGCTCAGCGCGCCGTCATCAGGCATCGTGCGGATGGCGCGTCACGAGGGACCTGCACAGCCGGGTCACGGCATCGGCTTCGTGTTTCAGGAGCCGACCCTGATGCCCTGGACCAGCGTGCGCGAGAACGTGCGGCTGCCCTTGAAGCTCGCAGGCGTGGCGAAAGCGGACGCACGCGCGCGCGCCGACGACGCGCTGGCGAGCGTCGGGCTTGCCGATTTCGCCGACGCCTATCCGCGCGAGCTGTCCGGCGGCATGAAGATGCGGGTCTCGCTGGCGCGCGCGCTCGTCACCGATCCCGATATCCTCCTGATGGATGAGCCGTTCGCGGCGCTCGACGAGATCACGCGCTTCCGCCTCAACAACGATTTGCTCGCGCTGTGGCGCAGCCTGCGCAAGACCGTCATCTTCGTCACCCATTCGGTGTTCGAATCCGTCTATCTGTCGCAGCGCGTGGTGGTCATGACGGCGCGGCCGGGCCGGATCCAGGCCGACATCCGCATCGAGACGGTCGAGCCGCGGACCGAGGAGTTTCGCACCTCGGCCGCCTATTCGGATTACTGCCGGAAGGTGTCGGCCGCGCTGGCGCCGTCCTATTCGGGGCAACCGGCGCTATGAGCGCGCAGCCCTCCGTCACCGCCGTGCCGTCCGGCGCGCACCGCGCGGTGCGCTTCGTGCTTCCCGTCGTCGTGCTTGCGGCCGGGCTTCTCGCCTGGGAACTCGTGGTCCGCATCAGGGAGATCCCGCCTTACGTGCTGCCGGCGCCCTCCGTCATCTTCCTGACGCTGATCAAGGACTGGGCGGTGCTGTCACAATCGCTCGCCACCACGCTTCTGACCACGCTGGAAGGATTTGTGGCGGCGAGCGTCGGCGGTATCGCGCTGGCGCTGTTGTTCAACCAGTCGAAATGGGTGGAATATTCGCTGTTCCCCTACGCCGTCGTGCTCCAGGTGACGCCTGTCATCGCGATTGCACCGCTACTCCTGATCTATCTGGAGCAGCAGACCGCGGTCGTCGTCTGCGCCTTCATCGTCGCCTTCTTCCCGGTGCTCTCCAACACCACGCTCGGGCTCAATTCGGTCGACCGCAACCTCGCAGGGTTGTTCCAGCTCTATGGCGCCTCGCCACCACAAACCCTGCGCTTCCTGAAGCTGCCGGCGGCGCTGCCCTATATCCTCGGCGGCCTGCGCATCGCCGGCGGGCTGTCGCTGATCGGCGCCGTCGTGGCGGAGATCGCGGCCGGAACGGCCGGCGCCGGCTCCGGGCTCGCCTACAGGATCGCCGAGTCAGGCTACCGATTGAACATACCCCGCATGTTCGCCGCGCTGCTGTTGTTGTCGCTGGCCGGGATTGTCATCTATGGGGTGCTGGCGCTAGTTTCCCACTTCGTTTTACGGCGCTGGCATGAAAGCGCGCTTGGAAAGGAAAACTGATGACCGCCGGTTCGATTTCGTCCGAAAAGACCGACCTTCTGATCTATGGGCCGGTGCGGCCGATCCTCGAGAACGGTTTTTCCGATCATTTCGTCGTGCACAAGGCCGAGACGCGAGGCGACCTCGAGCGGTTGACGCCCGCGATCCGTGAAAAGATCCGCGGCGTGGCCGTGACCTATCACACGGTGCGCGCCGACAAGGACTCGCTGTCGCAACTTCCCAAGATCGAGATGGTGGCAAGCTTCGGCGTCGGCTACGACCATATCGACGCCAAATACGCGGCCGAGCACAACATTATCGTCACCAACACGCCCGACGTGCTGACCGAGGAGGTCGCCGACGTCGCGATGGGCCTCCTGATCTCCACCGTGCGCGAGTTCATCAAGGCCGACCGTTACGTCCGCTCCGGGCTCTGGCAGACGCAGAACTATCCGCTCAGCGTCGGCTCGCTGCGCGACCGCAAGGTCGGCATCGTCGGCATGGGCCGGATCGGCCAGGCCATCGCGCGCCGGCTCGACGCGTCGCTGGTGCCGGTGGTCTACCACTCCCGCAACCCGTCCAAGGACGTCTCCTACAAGCACTATCCCGATCTGATCGAGATGGCGAAGGCGGTGGACACCTTGATGGTGATCGTGCCCGGCGGCGCCAGCACCAACAAGATGATCAATGCCGAGGTGCTCAAGGCGCTCGGCCCGCGCGGCGTGCTGATCAATGTGGCGCGCGGCTCGGTGGTCGACGAGCCGGCACTGGTGCAGGCGCTGAAGTCCGGCACCATCCTCGCCGCCGGTCTCGACGTGTTCGCGGCCGAGCCGAGCGTGCCGGACGAGCTCAAGAGCATGCAGAACGTCGTGCTGCTGCCGCATATCGGCTCGGCCTCGGTGGTGACGCGCAACGCGATGGACCAGCTCGTCGTCGACAATCTCAAGGCCTGGTTCGCCGGCAAGGCGCCGTTGACCCCGGTTGCGGAAACGCCGTTCAAGGGGCGCTGATGACCGTTCTTCGGGTCGTTGCATTGGCCATCGCGGCATGTGTCGCCGCGGTCGGCCCTGCATTGGCGCAGGATGCGACGACCCTGAAGAAGCAGATGCCCGGGCAGTGGGAGCTTTCGACCACCGAGCGCAGCAAGACCTGCGTCGTCACGATGAAGGCCGACGCCGCCGGCCAGGGCTTCAAGCTGGAGCTGGAGCCGGCCTGCAAGACCGCGCTGCCCTTCACCAAGGACATCGTCGCCTGGAGCGTCAGGGGTCTCGACATCGTTCGCTTGCAGGATGCGACCGGGGAATCGGTGATCGACTTCACCGAGGTCGAGGCCGGTATCTTCGAGGGGCTGCGGCAGGGCGAGGGCGTCTACATCCTGCAAGACCTCGCCGCCGCCCGTTCGATGGCCAAGTCGATGGACCAGATGATCGGCGACTGGTCGATGGTGCGCGGCAACGGCCAGCCGGTCTGCGGGCTGACGCTGACCAATACCGAGGCCGGGCCCGACAATTTCCAGGTCTTCCTGAAGCCGAGATGCGATGCGGCGATCGCGCAGTTCAACCCGACGCAATGGCGGCTCGAACGCGGCCAGATCATCCTGATGTCGAAATCAGGCGATATCTGGCAGTTCGAGGCCGACGACAACGCGCAGTGGCGGCGGGTTCCTGATACCGCCGATCCCCTGATCATGCTGCGGCAATAATTTCTCCCGGCCAATAAATTCTCTCGGGATGTCGATTTAGCCGAGGCTCAATCGTCACATCCATAGCGAGCCGGTTTGCGGCCGGAGCGGTCGCTGCTCGCGCCAAGGGAGTTTTTCCATGCGCTTCATGTACATCGTGACCTCCAGCCAGCCGATGGCAGGCCCGTCCCCGGCACTGGCGGAGGCGATGCAGAAGATATCAGAGCGGGAGATCAAGGCCGGTCGAATGATCGACAATGGCGGCCTGATGCCGCTTGCGACCGGCGCACGGGTGAAGATCGTCGACGGCGAGCTCAGCGTCATCGACGGCCCCTTCGTCGAGGCCAAGGAAGTGATCGGCGGCTACGCCATTTTCGAGCTGCGCGACAAGGCGGAAGCCCTGGCCATGGCGAAGGAATTCATGCAGTTGCATCTCGATCACATGCCGGGATGGGACGGTACCTGCGAATTGCGGGCATTTGCGACGCCGGGCGTGGACGTGGCGTGCGAGATCGACGCGCGTTCCAGGGTCGCCGCCCACGGCTGATGAACACCACCGCTTGTCCTAGAGTGTTTTCGAGCGAAGTGGATACCGGTTCGCGTAAAGAAAACGCGTCAAAACTAGAATCTAGAGCCCCGTTCCGATTCCGTCGGAACGGAAAGGGCTCTGGTCGGCGGCGATGACGGCCGCCGACATCGATCACGCGATCCGCGCCGCGATTCATGCAGCCTGGCGCGTTGTGCAGCCGCGGCTGATCGCGACGCTGTCGCGCATGCTGCGGGACGTGACGCTCGCGGAGGAATTGACCCAGGACGCACTGGTCGCCGCGCTGGAAGCCTGGCCGCTCAGCGGGGTGCCGGATAATCCCGGCGCCTGGCTGGTTGCGACAGCCAAGCGCCGCGCGTTCGATCATCTGCGCCGTGCGAAAATGCTCTCCCGCAAGCAGGACCTGCTGACGCACGACCTGATGCAGAAACAGGACGCGATGCCCGATTTCGACACCGCCCTCGACGACGACATCGGTGACGAATGGCTGCGGCTGATTTTCACGGCCTGCCACCCGCTGCTGCCGCGGCAGGCCCGCGCAGCGCTGGCGTTGCGTATGATCTGCGGCCTGACCACCGAGGAGATCGCGCGCGCCTTCCTGGTCACGGAGGCAACCATCGCCCAGCGCATCGTCCGCGCCAAGCGTACGCTTTCGCGGTCGGGCCTCACCTACGAAACGCCGGGCGGCGAGGCGCTTTCCGAGCGCCTCGCCTCGGTGCTCGAGGTCGTCTATCTCATTTTCAACGAGGGCTATTTGGCCTCTCGCGGCGAGGAGTGGCTGCGGCCGCAGCTCTGCGACGAGGCTCTGCGCATGGGACGGGTGCTGGTCGGGCTCGCGCCGCTCGAGCCCGAGGTGCACGGCCTCATGGCGCTGATGGACCTGAATGCCGCGCGGATGCATGCCCGCACCGACCAAGATGGCGAGCCCATCCTGCTCATGGACCAGAATCGCGGACTGTGGGATCGGCTCCAGATCACCCGCGGCCTTCGGGCGCTGGATCGCGCGCGCGAGCTCGGCGGCGCCGGCCGGTTCTACACGCTGCAGGCCGCCATCGTCGCGTGTCATGCCACCGCGGAGACGGCCGCAAGCACCGACTGGCGGCGCATCGCGGAGCTCTATGGCCAGCTTGCGACGCTGGTGCGCTCGCCTGTGATCGAACTCAACCGCGCGGTCGCGCTCGGCATGGCCGAAGGGCCGCAGGCCGGGCTCGATCTCGTCGAACTGATCGCCGACGAGCCGGCGCTGAGGACTTATCACCATCTCCAGGCCGTGCGCGGCGACCTTCTGCAAAAGCTCGGCCGCTTCGCCGAGGCACGGGTATCGTTCGAGACCGCCGCCCGTCTTGCCACCAATGCGCGCGAGCGCGGGTTGATGGAACGACGTGCGGCAGACATTGCCGATGCCGGCGGCATGGCTTGAGGCGCGCTGAAACGGTTCGAGACGCCCGCTTTGGCGGGCTCCTCACCATGAGGGGCCGATATCTTGCCGCGAAACGCGACCTCATGCTGAGGGCCCGCCGTAGGCGGGCGTCTCGAAGGATGGCCGCAGATTACGTCGTCGGCTTCGGCGGCGGCGCAGTGCCCTGCGCCCACTTCTCCAGCTTGCCGAGCACGCCCCAGGCCGTGAGTGCCAGCGAGATCGGCATCGCGAACTGGCCGAGCCCCGGCACCGCCGACACGATCGTTCCGAGCAATCCGGCAATGCCGCCTGCGTTGGGGGTCGCCGTCACCGACGAGAGCAGCGCGGTGAGCACCGAGCCGCCGATGCCGAGTGCGGTCTTCTTGCCGTCGAGCAGCTTGCCGATGGTCTCGCCGAGCGCGCCATTGACCTGGCCGAGCACGGGCTTGCCGTCCTTGTTGAGCAGGGCGCTGAGCAGGTCGACGACCTGCTTCAGCTGATCGACGGGGGCGGGATTGGTCGGGGTGACTGGTCCTGGCATGGGCGCCGTCTTGTTGATGAGGGAGAAGAGCCGTTCGAACAGGCTGATCGGGTCGTTGGTGGCGGGCAGCGTGTTGCCCGGTGTCGTCGTCCCCGGCGTTACGCCGCCGGCGGACGGTCGCAGCAATTGCGCGAGGTCTTCCAGCCGCTTCAGGGCGTGGGACAGATCGCGGGTCTGCCCGGCGGTGCCCGACTGCGCCGCGCGCGTGATGGCGGCGACCGTGGCTCCGTCGAGAAGCCCGCTATCCCTCAGGCCGTTCTGCTGCTGAAACTGGGAGACCGCAGCCCTGGTCTTCGGTCCGCTGATGCCGTCCTCCGCAAGCGGCGGATTGGCGCCGAGCTTGTTGAGCGCCTGCTGCATGAGAACGACCGTCGAGGCGATGTCGTCCTCGGGCTCGGCCCGGCCCACGAATTGCGGGCTGCCGTCGAGGGTGATCGAGGAATCGAGCGACATCATCGCATGCAGGATCACGGCGGTGCCGAGCTGGGAATCGACGTGGTTCGAGTCGAACACGTGGTCGCGGACGAATTTGCCGCCCTTCGCCTCGGGCGGGCCGTACAGTGTCGAGCCGCCATAGAGATAGGGCGAATTGCAGCCCTTGGCGTGATAGCCGAAGCCGTTGAACGCCTCGAGCCGGAACAGCATCCGCTCGATGCCCCAGTCCTGGGCGCCGATGAAATTTTCGATTCTGAATGCGTCCACGGCGCCGTCCACGAACGTGGCGAACGGGCCGCGCCCTTTCGGAACGATGGTCGTCACGCGATGGATCGACTCGCCGTTGCCGAGATAGGTGTCGAAATCGAAATTGGACTCGCGATAGTGGCAGAGGGCGGCAAAATACCAGGGAACACCGGTCAGCCGCTCGATCTGCTGATAGGTCGCCTTGCCGTTGATCGCCTTGCGTGCGACGGCATTGGCGTCGGCAACGCGTGAAGGCCGGATCTCAAGACTGGACCAGTTTCGCTCGTATTCGCTTTTCAGATTCTCGAATGAGACCATTTCCCGCTCCCGAAAAAATATGAATTATCGAAATTGTATGAAAGTCAGAATGAACCAGGCCCCGTGATCGGGGCGTGACTCCAGCGTGATCGGCGCAAATGTGGCAGGTTGCCGGCTAGGCGCATGTGAAATGGCTTACAGCTCCAGCGGGAAAATCAGCGGCGGGACCGGCATCGCAGGGCGTCCGACAATGCGGGAACCCGCGGGGTCCTCCGCCCGTTAGCAACGCACACGGTCAGGAGGCTTGCCCAGGAGGCTTGCATGGCCAAGCGCGTCCTCGCGATCGGCATCGAACCCGGCGTTGCGGACTACAGCGCATTCCCGCAGATCACGCCGGAACTCGTGCGCAGCTATATCGAGGCGCAGTTCTTGCGTCTGCGCGATGTCGGCTACCAGGT
Source organism: Bradyrhizobium sp. WSM2254 (assembly GCF_000472645.1). Classification (NCBI taxonomy): domain Bacteria; kingdom Pseudomonadati; phylum Pseudomonadota; class Alphaproteobacteria; order Hyphomicrobiales; family Nitrobacteraceae; genus Bradyrhizobium; species Bradyrhizobium sp. WSM2254. The sequence goes on from NZ_AXAB01000062.1 coordinate 20,669, forward strand.
CACGAGCTGCCTGATCGATGTCGATGCGGCAGCGGAAGCCGCGGTGACGGCGGCGTTGCGCGACGAGAGCTTCGACTGCATCGTGATCGGCGCGGGCCTGCGCGAGCCGAAGGAGCGCCTGCTGCTGTTCGAGAAGGTGCTCAACCTCGTCCACCGCCTGGCACCCAATGCGGCGATCTGCTTCAACACCACGCCCGCCGACACGGCCGAGGCCGTGCAGCGCTGGATGGAGCCCTGACCTTTGGACGGCCTGCATGTGCATCGCACGCGGTATGATCCGGCTGCCGTCGCGCAGTGCCTCCGGCGCAATCGCGGAGCGTCCTAGGCTGCGTCGCCGGCAATTTGTCTGGCTCGAATTCGCTTCCGGCGCTATGACACAGCTCACCACAGGGGAGGTCGAGCATGCTTCGAGGTCTTCGCATTGGAAGTCTTGGGATCGCCGCGTGTCTGACGGTTGCGATGGCGATGCCGGCGCATGAGGCGGCAGCACAGGACGCCGTCGGCGGCGCGATCATCGGCGGTGTTGGCGGGGCGATCCTCGGCGGCGCGATCGGTGGAGGCCGCGGTGCAGCAATCGGCGCCGTCGTCGGCGCCGGCACGGGCGCCGCGATCGCCTCCGAGGGCGAGCGCCGCCGCTCCGGCTACTACGCCTATCAGCGCGGCTGCTACATGCAGCGCCCCGACGGCCGCTACGTCCCGGTCGATCCCCGATATTGCTATTGAGGCCTGACGGAGCGCTCGCGCGCTAGCTCTTTGCTGCCGCCGGCATGATCTGGAGCAGCGGCTCGGGCTGGATCGAGATCTGGCCGGCGAACGGCCGGTCATGTGCGGCGATGAGCAGGACGGAGGTGGCTACTCCCGTCGCGAACAGGCCCATCGCGATCGCCGATCCCAGGCGGTTGTCGCAATGAACGAGGCCGATCACCAGCAGCGCGCAGACGGCCTGGAGGTACAGGCACCACCACTTGACCGGGTTCACTGCGGCGAGGCTGACGATGATCCGCTGCCGCCGCGCATCCAGCGCCTGCTCCAGCGCTGCGATGAGCTCGCGCTGCACATTCGCCTGCCCCGTGCCTTGCGGCGTCATCGCGACGACGAGCTGCAAGGCTTCCGCAAGCGCAGGCGGCGTGACTTTCAACGAGACCGCCTGATGCGCCATCATCGGCCATTCCACCGTGACGGCCTGTCCGACATAGTCGCGGACGAGGCCCCGCAGTCGCGTCTCCTGCTCCGCCGGCAGACCTGCGGCCAGCAGCACGGCGCTTCGCAGCGCGCTGGCCTCGCGGCTCACCGCGGCGCTGGCGCGGTCGCTGTCACCCCAGACCTGCGCCGCGGTGAAGGCGACGAACAGGCCGAAGATGATGCCGAGCACCGGCAGCATGCCCGGCGAGATCGCCTTCAGCGATTTGGCGCGCTCGCCGGTCGCGACAAGCGCGATGCCCGCGAAGATGGCAACGGCCAGAAGATAGGTGAAGCCAAAGATCACCAGCGCCATCAAGGGCAGCGGCAGATTGTGCAGCCAGTCGCTCATGCTGTTCTTGTCGCTCGATTCGAAGCTTCAGATCAACCGCATCCCGCGCTTCAGCGTGCGCAAATCGCCGGCTTCTCCATGCGGACGGTTCTGATACTGAAGTCGCCACTTGACTATCGCGCCGCACGCTTATACTGAAGTATAGACTTCACTAATGAGCGGGGTGGCAATGACCGATCAATCCATCGTCGACAACACGTTTGTCATCGAGCGCATGTATCTCAGGCCGCCGATCCAGGTGTTCGCGGCTTTTTCCGACGCGTCCAAGAAGCGGCGCTGGTTTGCTGAAGGCCCTGACCATGACGTCGAGCATTTCAGCATGGATTTTGCCGTTGGAGGGCGAGAGCGCGCCCAATACCGCTTCAAGAAGGGCACGCCTTTCGCCCCGGTCGCGCTCACCTACGACGGGCACTTTCTGGATGTAGTTGCCGATCGCCGCGTTGTTACGGCGTCCACGATGACGTTAGGAGAGCGGCGCATATCCGCATCCCTCGTGACCGCGGAATTCCGTCCAAAGAACTCGGGGACACTGTTGGTCCTGACCCATCAGGCCGTCTTCTTCGAGGGTGCGGACGGTCCCAAAATTCGCGAGGCCGGATGGCGCGCTCTGCTCGATCGACTTGAGCCGGTTGTCTAGACACCTGCACAGAAAACCGGAGGACCGTGTCAATGGCCACGTCCATGGCCTTGCGCATCGGCAGGGTCGATCGAATCCTGGATGCCCTTGGTGATTCTACGCGCCGTCGGATCATTCGTCTTTTGAGTGCCGGTCCAATGTCCGTGTCGGACCTTTCCAGGCCGCTCGGTATCACCGTCACGGCCGTGACCCAGCATCTGCGCATTCTTCAGTCCTGTGCCTTGCTCAAGTCCCACAAGAAGGGGCGCGTACGTATGTGCAGCCTGGATACGTCGGGATTCGAGACCCTGGAGCACTGGATCAGAGAACACCGGACGTCGTGGGAGCGTCGTCTCGATCGACTCGGCAGCCTCCTGGAGGAGGATTAGACGTGAAGAAGCTGCTGATTGCGATCGGCGTGGGCACAGGACTTGCCACGCTCCTGGGGGGCGGTTTCATCGCATGGGCGCTCGATGCGTACAGAGCCGACCCTCTGGCGCAGGCCCGCGCCCTGAACGATTCTCGCGTTGTGATCAGCGAGCGTGATGGTTTCATTGTCATTCGCCCGTCCGCTGCCCGGTCAGCGATTGGACTCTTGTTTTATCCGGGCCTCCGGATCGAGCCGAGGGCATATCTCTCAAAGCTTGTCGCGCTATCCAGCAAAGCCCGGGTGAATATCGTCATTGGCCGGCCGAGACTCAACATCGCAGCCTTCTCGATCGGGCAAGCCGACGATATGCGCAAGGAGTTGACCGGGATCGAGCGTTGGTATGTGGGCGGGCATTCACTTGGAGGCGCGGCAGCTTGTTACTATGCGAGCAAACACCGCGACGATCTTCAGGGGATTGTGTTGTTCGGTACCTATTGTGGCTCCGATATTTCGAAGTCCCGACTTGCGACGCTTGCTATCGTGGCGGATCGGGATGGCATCATGGCACCTGAGACGATCGAGCAGCACGCGGTGGAATTGCCGGCCGATGCGCAAATTGTTCGAGTCGCAGGCATGGTCCATAGCCAGTTCGGGAACTACGGACCTCAGTCTGGCGATGGCCGGCCTTCGATCGACGATCGTCAGGCGTCCGAAGCTATTTCGGAAGCTGCCCGAGCTTTCTTCCACTGAGGGACGTTCGCTTCGCGAACGACTATATCAGCTTCATCCCCCGCAAACTCGCGTGCCCGTTCCTACCGACAATGATGTGGTCATGCACGGCAATCCCCAGCGGCTTGGCGATGTCGATGATCGCCTTGGTCATCTGGATGTCGGCCTGCGACGGCGAGGGATCGCCGCTGGGATGATTGTGGACCAGGATGAGCGCGGTTGCCGACAGCTCCAGCGCGCGCTTGATCACCTCGCGCGGGTAGACCGGGGTGTGGTCGACGGTGCCGGTCTGCTGCACCTCGTCGGCGATCAGCTGGTTGCGCTTGTCGAGGAAGAGCAGGCGGAATTGCTCCTTGTCGGCAAAGGCCATGCTGGTGCGGCAGTAGTCGATCACCTCGTTCCAGGACGACAGCGCGTTGCGGCTGTTGACCTCGCCCTTGGCGACGCGATGCGCGGCGGCTGCGATCAGCTTGAGCTGGTGGATCGCGGATTCGCCGATGCCGTCGATCTCGCGCAAGCGCGCCACCGGCGCGTGCACGACCTCGGCGAACGAGCCGAAAATCTTGATCAGCGTCTTCGCAAGCGGCTTGGTGTCGCGCCGCGGCAGCGCCGGAAACAGCGCCATCTCCAACAGCTCGTAGTCGCTGAGCGCATCCGCCCCCGCGCTGTAGAAGCGCTCGCGCAGCCGCTCGCGATGGCCGTGATAGTGCGGCGCGTCCTCAGGCTTGCTCTTGTCGTGGTCGGTCTTGGCGGGCATCAGGCATAACCATGCCGGACGGCGCGCGTTTTGCAACCACGAAGTGTCTGGCCCCGGGCTGACCAATCCGGCCAGGCATTTTCGGCGCGCTCTGGCCAGCAGAGTTCGCGCATCGGCAACGCCGGGAGCCGCTCAGGATGTTGCCGCCCGGATTCCCGGCGCCGTCTACGGTCGGGAAGAAAAAAATCTCACACCAGCTGTCGTCGTTCTCCTGCCTCGTTCGTCTCAGCGCTGTTGGCCGGTCGAGTGGCCAGCCGATCTTCCGCAACAGGAGAACATCAATGTCCCGGACCAGACCTGAGCCGTCGCGTCGTACCTTCGTTGCCACCGGCCTCGGAGCCGGCGTCTTGCTCGCGGCGCAAGCAGCGCCGTCCCACGGCCAGAACAGGAGCTCGAAAATGGAAGCGACCATTCGTACCGGCAGCGACGTCACGACCCTCGTCAATGTCTTCACGGTCGAGCCGGACAACCAGCACAAGCTGGTGCTACTCCTGAAGGAAGGCACCGAGAGCTTCTTCAGCAAGCAGCCCGGATTCATCTCGTCCAGCGTCCACGCCAGCAAGGAGGGCCAGCGCGCGATCAACTACTCGCAATGGGCAAGTGCAGGGGACATCGAGAATTTTCGCAAGGATCCGAGATTTGCGCCGTACGTCCAGCGCCTTGCGGCGCTGGCGAAGGCCGAGACGATCCTGTGCGAGGTCGTCGAGGTCAATCACGCCTGATCGGCAAAGGCGGCCCGCGGGGCGGTCCAAAAGACCGCCCCGCGGGCGCCGTCACTGTTCGAGAACACGCTGCTGCGCCGGCAGGGGCATCGTGATTGCGATGACCCCGGCGAGAATGAGCGTCATGCCTGTAAGGGCCGACCAGGTGAAGCGTTCGCCGAGCCATGCCGTGCCGAGCGCCACGGCGAAGCCGGCGCGCAGATAGCTGCCGCCGTGTGCAGGAAGCCAAGCGTCTGATCGACCAGACCAGCATGACATTGACGGAGATCGGCTTCGCCGCCGGTTTCGGCAGCGTTCGCAGATTCAACGATGCATTTGTCGCGACCTACAAGCGGCCGCCTTCGCCATTCCGCCGCCGGCGATAGGAGGCGCTACTTCGCTGTCATTCCGGGGCGGCGCGAAGCACCGAACAATGGTGCGCATTTGCGCACCTGAGAATCTCGAGATTCCGGGTTCGCTCGCTGATGCGAGCGCCCCGGAATGACACTTTGGGGATCACTCGACCTGCTTCTCGCCGTGCCGCTCGGACAGCGTGAAGGTCTCGTCGCCCATGTCATCCTCCATTCGGAGGATGTCGATCGTCCAAGATACCGCTATCAACCGATCGGATGATGGAGCTGCCGGACGATGGTTGACGTAGATCGGGTATCGCACCTGATCGGGGACATCTACGATGCCGCCCTCGATTCAGCATTGTGGACCGACGTCCTCGAGCAGACATGTCAGTTCGTCGGCGGAACGGCAGCATCGCTCTACTCTAAGGAGGTCGTCGCGCGGCAAGGGGCGGCCCGATACAATTGGAACATGCCCGCGGACGCCCTCACCGCGTATTTCAACGATCATGTGCGCTTCGATCCCGTCACCGTCAGCCAGTTCTTTTTCGAGGTCGGGGACATCTACAGCATCGCTGATCTCATGCCCTACGAGGAATTCGTCGCCACGCCGGTCTACCAGAAGTGGGCGAAACCCAATGGCTGGGTCGATCATCTTGCCGCGACCCTCGACAAATCGGCCAACGGCTTCGCCCTCTTCGGGGTGTTTCGCAACGAGAGGCAGGGGCTGGTCGACGATGGCATGCGCCATCGGATGCGGCTGTTGGTCCCCCATATGCGTCGCGCCGTGCTGATCGGGAACGTGATCGACGTTCACCGGGCCGGGTCGTCAGCCCTGTCGGATGCCTTCGATGCGATCGGCTCCTGCGTCTATCTCGTCGATCGCTCTGGCCGGATCGTGTTCGTCAACGAGGCCGGCCAGGCGCTGTGCGACAGCGGAACGGTCTTGAGCCGCCCGCGAAACGTGCTGACCGCCGTCGATCCGCACGCAGCCCGCATCCTGCGGGACCTCCTGGTTGCCGCGAACGACGGCGACAGCGCGATCGGGGTCAGCGGGATCGCGGTGCCGCTGTTGGAGCAGTCGGACCATGGCTGGTTTGCCCACGTGCTGCCGCTCACCTCGGGCGCCCGCCGTCGGGAAGGAAGGGTTCATTCGGCCGTGGCCGCTATCTTCGTTCGCAAGGTCTCGGCCTACGCACCGCCGCCGCTCGAAACGGTCGCCAGGCGCTACAAGCTCTCACCCGGCGAGGTTCGCGTTCTTCAGGCCATGATGAGTGTCACGGGCGTGTCGAAGACCGCAGCGGCGCTCGGGATCGCCGAAACCACGGTCAAAACCCATCTGCAACATCTGTTCGCCAAGACGGGCGTGCACCGCCAGGCCGATCTGGTGAAACTGGTTGCGGCGCATGCGGATCCGTTTCGCTCCTGAATCGTTCCGCCTCGGCATCTGATGTGTCATCAAGCGACGGCGCCGTCGGATGGCGGCGCGTGGTCGGCAAGCTCGAACGTCTTGATCGAGCCTGAAATCACCCGATCTGCTTCTCGCCGTGTCTTTCCGACAGCGTGAAGATCTCGACGCCGGTCGCGGTCACGCCCACCGAGTGCTCGAACTGCGCCGACAACGAGCGGTCGCGGGTCACCGCGGTCCAGCCGTCGGAGAGGATCTTCACATGCGGCTTGCCGAGATTGATCATCGGCTCGATGGTGAAGAACATGCCGGGCTTGAGCTGGACGCCTTCGCCGGGCCGGCCGATATGGATGATGTTCGGCTCGTCGTGGAACATGCGGCCGAGACCATGGCCGCAGAAATCGCGCACCACGCTCATGCCCTGCGGCTCCACGAAACTCTGGATGGCGTGGCCGATGTCGCCGGTGGTGGCGCCGGGCTTCACCGCCGCGATGCCGCGCATCATGGCTTCATACGTCACCTCGATCAGCCGCTCGGCCTTGCGCGCGATCGGGCCGACCGCATACATCCGGCTGGAATCGCCGTACCAGCCGTCGACGATGAAGGTGACGTCGATGTTGACGATGTCACCCTCCTTCAGCGGACGGTCGCCGGGCATGCCGTGGCAGACCACGTGGTTCAGCGAGGTGCAGGTCGAGTAGCGGTAGCCGCGATACATCAGCGTCGCCGGATAGGCGCCATGGCTGAAGGCAAAGTCGCGGACGAACTGGTCGATGCGCTCGGTCGGCACGCCCGGCCCGACGATGTCGGTGAGCTCGTCGAGGCACTTGGCCACCAGCGCGCCCGCTTTGCGCATGCCGGCAAAGGCGCTCGGCCCATGCAGCTTGATCTGTCCGGTCTTGCGCAGGGAGGTATCGGTGGCTTCGACGTAGCTCATGCGGGGCTGGTCTCGATGTCGGCGGAAGGGCTTGATTTCAGGGCCATAATCTAATGATCATGGGCCTTCATGCAAGTCGGGCGTGGCTCTTGCGCCCGAAACAGGGCCTAATTCGGGACTTCTACGGTGGTTTCCACCGGCAGGGCGCCGCCGCGGACGCGGATTTCGCGGACCGGATAGGGAACCCGGATGCCCTCGCGCTTGAAGGCCTCCCACAGCGCCAGCATCACGTCGCTTTTGACATTGTCCATGCCGTCGGGGTCGGCCAGCCAGAGGGTCAGCGAGAACTTCATCCCGGCCTCCGCGAACTCGGTCAGGATGCAGTTCGGCGGCTTGGCTTTCTGCGCGCGGGGATGGGCTATGGCCGTCTCGATGGCGAGCTTGCAGACCAGCCTGGGGTCGGCGTCGTAATTGGTGCCGAACGCGATCTTCACCAGCGTGTTCTTGTCGGTATAGGTCCAGTTGACGACCTTCTGCGTCACCAGATCCTCGTTCGGGACCAGGAACTCGCGGCCGTCGCCGGCGGCGACGGAAATATAGCGCGTCTTCATCGCGCTGATGCGCCCGGTATTGTCGCCGATGGTGACGAGGTCGCCCGGCTTCACGGACTTGTCCGCGAGCAGGATGATGCCCGAGATGAAATTGGCCACGATCTTCTGCAGGCCGATACCGATGCCGACGCCGACCGCGCCGGAGAACACCGCGAGCGCCGAGAGATCGATGCCGACCGCGCCGAGCGCAATGACGATTGCGATGGCCAGGAGCCCGATGCGGATGATCTTGACCAGCAGCACCTGCACCGACGGGGTCAGATCGGTGGTCGAGTTGATCCGGCTCTCGGCGAAATTGCTGGCGATGTTGGTGGCCCACAGCGCGATCAGCAGGAGCGCACCGGCCTTGATCACCAGCAGCGGCGTCAGCCGCAGGCCGCCGAGCACGATCGCGAAGGAATCGAGCAGGTCGACCGTCGTGTCGAGCTGTCCGATGATGGACAGCGCTGCGACGAACCACGCCGTGATCGACACCAGCTTGACGATGAAGGCGTTGCGCAGCACCGAGGTCACCAGCCGGATCGCAAGCCAGGCCAGCCCCATCTTGGCGGCGACCATCAGGAGATAGCTGCGGCTCGGCCAGGTCGCATGGTACATCGCGAAGCGGGAGATGATCACGAACAGGGTGAACACCGCCGTCGAGGCACTGGAGACCATGACGCGGGCGAAGTGCCGGAGCGGCAGCGGCCAGCCCATCGCCAGCGAGGTCATGTCGACGCGGTTGCGCACGCCGGCTTCCGCGGCATAGGCGATTCCGGCCGCGGCCAGAATGAGGCCGAATTGCAGATAGAACCAGGGTGAGGAGACTTCCGCCCCGACGCTGCGCGCGGTGGTCTGCACGAACTCCATGAAGTCCTTGAGGTCCATGTCCATCGGGGCGGTCTCGTCGGGAAGCGGGCGGGAGGGTTTGATTCGAGGGCGCCGCAGAATCCCACAAAGGGCGCGGCTGGACCATCGATACACCGCTAAGTGAAGTGCGTTAAGGCCGCAAAATGCGGGCAGATTGCCGCGAGCGGGAGAAAATGGGTTGGCGCGCCGGTACAGCGACGATAAGGATGCAAATCCAGCGATTTTTACCCGGAAGGTGGATGGCCTCCCTCGACTCTGTCAGCCTCGCCATATTGCTCGGCGCCGTCCTGGTGATGGCGGGTATCCTGTCGAGCCTGCTTGCGCTGCGCTTCGGCGCGCCCTTGCTGCTCGTCTTTCTCGTGATCGGCATGCTCGCCGGCGATTCCGGCCCCGGGCAGCTCCAGTTCGACGACGTCCGCACCACCTATCTGGTCGGGTCGGTGGCGCTCGCCTTGATCCTGTTCGACGGCGGCCTGCGGACGCGCTTTGCCAGCATCCGCACCGTGCTTGCGCCGTCCGTGGTGCTGGCCACCGTCGGCGTGCTCCTGACCGCGCTGATCACGGCGCCGTTCGCGAAATACGCGCTCGACCTCAACTGGACGGAGTCGCTGCTGGTCGGCGCCGTGGTGGCCTCGACCGATGCGGCCGCCGTGTTCCTGCTCGTGCATACCCAGGGCCTGCGCCTGCGCCCGCGAGTCGGTGCGACGCTGGAGGCGGAATCCGGCACCAACGATCCCTTCGCGATCTTCCTCACCTTGATGCTGGTCGAATACATCTCGCTGGGAACAGGCACGGCGGGGCACGTGCTGATGGAGTTCGTCCAGGAGGCCGTGCTGGGCGCCATCATCGGCGTGATCGGCGGACGCCTGGTCGTCATATCACTCAACCAGGTGGCGTTGCCGCAGGGTCTGCATGCGCCGTTTGTCACAACCGCCGCGCTCGTGATCTTCGGCGGCTCGCAGATCGTGCACGCCTCCGGCTTTCTCGCGGTCTATCTCGCCGGCATCATCATCGGCAACCGGCCGACGCGCGCACACAATTCGGTGGTCGCCTTCCTGGATGCGGCGACCTGGCTGGCGCAGATCGTGATGTTCGTCCTGCTCGGCCTCCTGGTCTCGCCGAGCCGGCTTGGCGCCAGTGCGCTGCCGGCAATCGGGGTCGCATTCGTCCTGATGCTGGTCGCGCGGCCGATCGCGGTGTTCGTGTGCCTGGCGCCGTTTCGCTTCAACTGGCGCGAAAGGATCTTCATCGCCTGGACCGGCCTGCGCGGTGCGGTCGCGATCTTCCTGGCGTCGATCCCGATGCTGGTCGGCCTGTCCAAGGCCTATCTCTATTTCGACGTCGCCTTCGTCGTCGTCATCATCTCGCTGCTGCTGCAAGGCTGGACCCTGGCGCCGGCCGCGCGCAAGCTGCACGTCGCGCTGCCGCGCGCCGAGCGCGGCCCGCGGCGTGTCGAACTGGATCTGCCCGGCCAGCTCGAGCAGCAGCTCGTCGGCTATTCGGTGCGGCCCAAGAGCCTGTACTTCCGCCGCGGCCTGATCCCGTCCTGGTCGAAGCCGACGCTGGTGATCCGCAACGAGAACATCCTGACGCCGACGGAGGCCGATCCGATCGCGCCCGGCGACTACATCTATCTGCTGGCGCCGCCGGAAAAGGCCGAGTCACTCGACCGCTTCTTCGTCGACATGCAGCCGAGCACCGCGCCGGACCCGCATCTGCTCGGCGACTTCATGGTCTCCGGCGAGCACACGCTGGCCGAGCTTGCCGAGATCTACGGCGTGAAGGTGAGCGAGGACGAAGCCAAGCTGACGCTCGCCGACTATTTCGACGTTCATCTTGACCGCGCGCCGAAAGAGGGCGCTGAGCTTGCGCTGGACGAGATCGTGCTGGTCGCCCGCAGCATCTCCGGCGGCCGCGTCAATGTCGTGGGCCTGCGTCTGCCGGAAGACGACGAGACACCGCCGCCGCTGACGCGCCGGCAGGCGCTGCGGCGCAAGCTGGCGGAGCTATGGACCTCGGTGGCGGGGGTTTAGGGGCTCGCGAGAGTTGGGGGCCGTTTCCTCAATTCCGCTGTCATCGCCCGCGAAGGCGGGCGATCCAGTATTCCAGAGGCGGTCATGACCAAGCCGAGACGCCGCGGCGTACTGGATGCCCCGGTCAAGCCGGGGCATGACACCTTCTATGTGGCGCAGGCCGGCGCAACTCACACCCCCGCCGGCACCGCCGTCATCCAATGCCGCGCAATTGCCGCGCGCGGCGCGATCCACGCGGCGCCGCTTCCTGTGATATGCGCCAGGATCCGCTCCAGCGCGCCGATCCGGCCCGGCCGGCCGATCATGCGCAGATGCAATCCGACCGACATCATCTTCGGCGCCGTCTCGCCCTCGCGCTTCAGCCATTCGAACGCATCGATGACGTAGTCGGAAAAGTCGGCGCCGTTGAAGCGCGAGGCGTTGTAGTACTGCATGTCGTTGGTGTCGAAGGCATAGGGCAGCACCAGATGCTGCTTGCCGGCAACCTCCCGGTAATAAGGCAGGTCGTCATTATAGGCGTCGCTGTCGTAGAGAAAGCCGCCGTGCTCGACCAGCAGGCGCCGCGTGTTCGGCGAGGTTGCCGAACGCGTGTGCCAGCCGACCGGGCGCTGTCCGGTGACGCGCTCGATTGCCGCCACCGTGTTCGCGATGACCTCGCGCTCGCTGGCTTCGTCCATGTCGGCATGGCTCTGCCAGCGCCAGCCATGCGCAGACACTTCGTGTCCTCGGGCAATCGCATCGCGCGCCAGCTCCGGCGAGCGCTCGACCGCGCGGCCGCAGGAGCTCACCGTCACCTTGACGCCGTGCGCGTCGAACAGGTCCATGATGCGCCACCACGCGGCGCGCGTGCCGTATTCGAAATGGCTGTCGATGCAGCTATCAGGCCCGTCGAGCTTGTGGACCACCTCGTAGATTGCTTCGTTGCTGGCGTCGCCGTCGTTTACGGAGAATTCCGAGCCTTCCTCGAAATTCACCACCAGCGACACCGCGACGCGCGCGCCGTCCGGCCAGCGCGGATTTGGCGGCTTGCCGCGATAGCCAGTGAAGTCGCGATGTGAGAGGGCTTGCTTTGCTTCGCTCATGGTTCAGTCCGAGGTTCCGGCCATGCGGTGCAGGCCGACGACGCGGTCGCTGACGAACAGCAGGATCACCGTGCCGGCGAGGATGAGGGTGGAGAGCGCCGCCAGCGTCGGGTCGGGCGCCTCCTCGATATATTGCAGCATCCGGATCGGCAGCGTCTTGGTGCGGACGTCGGCGAGGAAGATCGAGACCGGATAATTGTCGAACGAGGCCAGGAACGAGAAAATCCCCGCGATCAGGAACGAGGGCGCCAGCGCCGGCACCATCACGCGCAGCACGCTGCCGGCATAGGTGCAGCCGAGCGTCCGCGCCGCCTCGATCAGGGTGAAGTCGAACCGCGCAAGTCCCGCGATCATCGTGCGGGCGACGTAAGGCAGCGTGATCACGAGATGCGCGACCAGCAGCGTCGCCCAGGGCGCGGTGAAGCCGACGGCGCGAAAGCCCTGCAGCAGCGCGATGCCGAGCACGAGGCCCGGCATCATCAGCGGCGACACCAGCGCGGTCGCAAAGATGCCCGCGCCCGGCAGTTTTCCACGCGCGATCGCGATGGCCGCGAGCGTACCGCAGACCAGCGAGATCGCGGTCGACAGCAGCGCGATCTGGAGCGACAGCAGCAGCGACGGCCAGAAGCCGTCGAGCCGGCCGATTCGGCCATACCAGCGCGTCGATGCGCCCGTCAGCGGCAAATCGAACACCGGCGTCGGCGAGAAGCTCGCGCCCGCAATCACCAGCAGTGGTACGATGAGGAACAGCGCGAGGCCGATGGCCATGACCCAGCAGACGACGATTGCGGCCCGAATCATCATTTCGGCTCCCGCGACAGGCGCGCGCTCAGCGCGACGACGGCAATCGCGAGTCCCAGCAGGACGACGCCGGCGGCGGCACCGAAGCCGGGCTCGCGCGCCAGCAGATAGGCCTTTGCGATCGTGGTTGCCAGCGTCGGATATTTTTCCCCGATCAGCAGCGTCGGCACCACATAGGCGGAAACCGACAGCGAGAACACCAATGCGACGCCGGCGATGATGCCCGGCAGCGTCAGCGGCAGGATGACGTGAAGGAAGGTCACGATCGGCGAGGCGCCGAGCGTGGAGGCCGCTTCCGCATAGCGCGGATCGAGCTGGGCCACGATGGCGTAGATCGGCAGGATCATGAAGGGCAGGAAGATGTTCACGGCGCCGACGATCAGCGCGGTCTCGGTGAAGATCATCCGGATCGGATCTTCGATGATGCCGAGCGCCATCAGCGTCTCGTTGACGATGCCGTCGCTGCGCAGCAGGATCGTCCAGGCGAAGGCCTTGACGATGACACTGGCGGCGAGCGGCAGGAACAGCGTCGCCAGCAGCACGGAGCGCAAGGCGCCGCGGGCGCGCGCCAGCGCGAAGGCGGCGGGATAGCTGATCAGGAAGGCGATGATGGTCGTCAGCAGCCCCAGCCTCAGCGAATTCCAGATCACCCCGAGATAATAGGGCGTGCCGAGCAGGCGCCTGTAGTTGGCGAAGGTCAGCCCGTTGGCGTCGATGACGCTGACGCCGAGCAGCAGCACCAGTGGCAGCGCGAACACGCCGGCGATGATGACGAAGGAGGGCAGCAGGAAGCCGATCGCGGTGAGCCGTTCGCGATCGACCGCTGGCGCCGCGACGGGCGCGGGAAGGGCGGCTTCGGTCATGCCTGCGCCTCCATCGGAAACGCAAAGGTCTCGGTCACAGGCCAGCTCAGGCGGATCTCGTCATGCACGCGCGGGATCGCGCCGTCACGCCCAGAGAGTTCGGCGAGCAGGCTCTCGCCCGCGCCGGCATCGACCTCGACCAATGTGCGCGAGCCCTGGAACACCACCGAGCGGACGCGGCCTGCCGCGGAATTGGCCTCGCTTTGCTCGCCCAGGCGAAGCTGTTCGGGACGCGCCGCGACGATCACGGGGGAGCCCGCCTGGAAATTGCCGAGCGCCGACAGGCGGCCGACCTTGGTCTCGACATCGACCTTGCCGTTGTCGGCCGTCAGCACGGTGCCGGAAATCCGCGTCGACAGCCCGACGAAGTTGAGCGCGAACAAGCTCGCGGGGCGCAAATAAAGCTCGCGCGGCTCGGCGAGCTGCTCGATCCGCCCCTTGTTCATGACTGCAACGCGGTCGGACATGGTCAGCGCCTCGTCCTGGTCATGCGTCACGAAGATCGCGGTCGCCTTCACGTCCTGGAGCAGGCGGCGCAGCTCGACCTGCATCTCCTCGCGCAGCTTGCGATCGAGCGCGGAAAGCGCCTCGTCGAACAGCAGCACGTCAGGCTCGACCGCGATGGCGCGCGCCAGCGCCACCCGCTGCTGTTGCCCGCCCGACAGCGCCGAGATGCGGCGGCCGGCGAGATGCCCGAGCTTGACCAGCGACAGCGCGCGCTCGACCGCCGCGTCGATCTCGCGCCTGGCCGTGCCGCGCACCTTCAGCCCGAATGCGACATTGCCGGCGACGGTGAGATGCGGAAACAGCGCGTAGCTCTGGAACACGACGCCGACATTGCGCTTGTGCGGCGGCACGTGGGTGATGTCGCGCCCGGCGAGCTCGACCTTGCCGGAGTCGGGCTGCGCCAGCCCGGCGATGGCGCGGAGCAGCGTGGTCTTGCCGCAGCCGGAGGGGCCGAGCAGCGTCACCAGCTCGCCGCGGCGGATGGTCAGGTCGATATGGTCGAGGACCGTCGTCGGCCCGTACCGCTTGGAGACGCTGCGGACGACGAGATGCGGCGCGGCTTCGCTCATGTCATCTCCTTGCTCCAGCGATCGACCCACGCGGCGCGGTTCTTGGCGACGAACGCCCAGTCCGGCGCGAACAGCGAGCCGGGATCGGGGAAGCCCGCCGGCGTCGGCGTGCCCTTGTTGGTCGGTGCGACGAAAGCCTTGTCGGCGAGGATGGTCTGCGCCTCCGGGCTCAGGAAGAAGTCGATCACGGCGTCGGCAAGATCGCCGCCAGGCGCGCCGGCCACCTTCGCGATGCCGGAGGGCATCGCAAAACCGCCGTCCTGCGGCACGGCGAGTTCGACCGGTGAGCCCTCGGCCTTGCGGATCAGAGTGTAGGCCGAGAACTGGCCGCCGATCATCCAGGCCTCGCCCTGCTCCATCAGATTGATGGCCTGCGGCGCGTTGGTATAGACGTTCAGCAGGTTCGCCTTCAGCTCCTTCACCTTCTTGAAGGCCGCCTCGATCTCGTACTGTGCCTCCTTGTAGGGCTTGCCGGTTTCGAGATGCGCGGCCGCGAGCAGCGTCCAGAATCCTTCGGTATTCGAGAGCGACGGCACGATCACCCGCGAGGCATATTTCGCGTCCCACAGGTCCGACCACTTGCTCGGCGCCGCCTTCATCCGCTTGGTCGAATAGGCGATGCCGGCCCAGGGCCGCTGATAGTTCGCCCACATGCCGTCCTGGTGCACCGAGCCGTCCACGAGCTTGCCGAGGTTCGCGATGGAAGAGGCCGACATCTTCGTGATCAGCCCTTCGGCGGACGCCGGCAGCATCACGGGATCGTCCATGATGACGACCGAGATCTTCGGCGCGGCCTTGTCGGCCTGCATCTTCTGGAGATTGGTCAGCGAGTTGGTGCCCTCGTAGAGCACCTTGCAGTCGAGCTTCTTCTCCAGCACCGGAAACAGATCGGCGTTGAAATATTTTGCGGCGCCCGCCGGGCCGCCGATGACGATCTCCTTGGTCGCGGCGCGCAAGCGCCCCGGGGCCGCCAGAACCGCGGCGAGGGCCGCGCCGCACTTCAAAACGCTGCGTCGGGAGGGGGTGTGCATGGGCATGTCCCGTTGGTTGTGCGTAAGGCTTGCATCGAGGCAGCAGCAAGCGCCATGCCAAATGTGCACATTTTTATAAAGTATAATAATTTCAATATCTTGATAGAAGATCGAGTTTGGGGCCTGCGCAGCCGCGCAGCAAATGTGCACATTTTTTGGAGGTGACGCTGCGCATCCTTTGGGCCTAGCTATCGCCATGGCGACGCAGCGCAGGCGAAACGGCAAGGCGAATCCGGCGGAGGACGAGGCGGTCTATCAGGCCATCCTGCACGCGCTGCTGGAGGGCAAGCTGAAGGCCGGCACCAAGCTCGCCGAGCCGCCGCTCGCCGACATCTTTGGCGTGTCGCGCGAGCGCATCCGGAAAGTGCTGCACCGGCTGGGGGCGGAGCGGCGGCTGGAGATGATCCCCAACCGCGGCGCCCGCGTGCCGCGCCCGACGCTCGACGACGTCCGCAGCGTCTACGAGGCGCACCGTGTGCTCGAGGCCGGCGTGCTGACGCAGCTCGTCCGCCATGTCGACGATGCCCTGATCGAAAAGCTGACCGCGCATCTCGCCGAGGAGCGCGCCGCCGCGACGCGCGGCGATCGCGCCGCGTCGGTGCGGCTGTCAGGCGCCTTCCACGTCCATCTGGTCGAGGCGCTCGGCAATGCCGAGCTGTCGCGCTTCCTCGCCGACCTGCTCAGCCGGTCCTCGGTGATGGTCTCGGTCTACGAGCCGGCGACGGATTCGATCTGCGCCGTCGACGAGCACGGCGCCATCGTCGAAGCCCTGCGCGCCCGCGACGTCGCGCGCGCGATTGCGGTCTCGCGCGAGCATTTCCTGCACGTGGAGAGCCGGTTGCATCTCGAGGATGCGGTGCCGGCGAGCGAGGATTTGACCGCGGTGTTCGCCGCGGTGAAGCCGAAGCGGCGGAAGGCGCGGTAGTCTCCGCTGTCATTGCCCGCGAAGGCGGGCAATCCCGTATTCCAGAGGCGCCAGCGATTGAACCGAGAAGCCGCGGCGTACTGGATGCCCCGCCTTCGCGGGGCATGACGGTGGTGGTGACGAGAAAGTTCGTAGCCCGGACGGACCTACGTCAGCACCTTCACCCCGCCGAACGACGTCACCCGCCCCTCTTTCAGCATCACGATCTGCGTGGCGAGCTGGCGCAGTTCGGCGACGTCGTGGCTGACATAGACCATGGGGACGTTGGCTTCGTCCCGCAGCCGCACCAGATAGGGCAGGATCTCGAGCTTGCGGCCCTCGTCGAGCGCGCCGAGCGGCTCGTCGAGTAATAGCAGGCGCGGCTTGGACAGCAGCGCGCGCCCGAGCGCAACGCGCTGGCGCTCGCCGCCGGAGAGCTTTCCGGGGCGGCGACCCTGCAGCGCGCCGATGTCGAGCAGGTCGATGATGCGCTTGTGCTGCGCCGGATCTGACGGCAGGCCGTTCATCCGCCTTCCGTAGTCGAGATTCTGCGCGACGTTGAGATGAGGAAACAGCCGGGCGTCCTGGAACACATAGCCGATGCGGCGGCGCCAGGCCGGCACATGGATGCCGGCCGCGGTGTCGTCCACGGTCTCGCCGTCGATCACGATGGTGCCGCGGTCGGGCCGCAACAGCCCTGCGATCATGTTGACCAGCGAGCTCTTGCCGGCGCCCGATGCGCCGAACAGGCCGATGACGCGGCCTTCGCTGGTGAAGGATGCGGACAGCGAGAACTCGCCGAGCTGTTTTTCGATATCGACCCGCAGCATGGTCAATTCCCGTGCAGGCGCGCAGTGGCGCGGCGGGCGAACCATTCGGCGGCGATCAGCGCACCCAGCGCCAGGATGATCGAGACGATCACAAGCCGGCCCGCGGCGGCGTCGCCATCCGGCGTCTGGATCAGCGAATAGATCGCGGAGGAAATCGTCTGCGTCTCGCCGGGAATGTTGGAGACGAAGGTGATGGTGGCGCCGAACTCGCCGATCGCCTTCGCAAAGCCGAGCACCATGCCGGCGAGCACGCCGGGCAGCGCCAGCGGCAGCGTTACCGTGAAGAACACTTTCCACGGCGCCGCGCCAAGCGTCTCAGCGGCCTGCTCGAGCTTGCGGTCGATCGCCTCGATCGACAGCCGCATCGGGCGCACCAGCAATGGGAACGACATCAGGCCACATGCGAGCGCAGCACCAGTCCAGCGGAACGCGAAGACGATGCCGAGCGTGTCAGCCAGGAATCCACCGACGAGTCCCTTGCGGCCGAAGGTGAGCAGCAGGAGATAGCCGGTGACGACAGGCGGCAGCACCAGCGGCAGATGCACCACCGCGTCGAGAAACGACTTGCCCCAGAAGTCATGGCGGGCAAGCAGCCATGCCAGCGCAATGCCGAACGGCGTCGCCACCAGCGTTGCGACGACGGCGACCCTGAGCGAGAGCAGGATCGCGGTCCATTCGGCGGGTGAGATCTCGAACATCAAGTCGCAGATATCACGTCGTGGGGCTGATCAGGAACTTGAAGCCGTATTTTTCCAGAATCGTCTTGGCCGCCGTCGAGCGCAGGAAGGCGAGATAGTCGCTGGTCTCGCCCTTCGCGGTCGTGGTCGCCGCGACCGGATAGATGATTGCGGGATGCGAGTCGGCCGGGAAAGTGCCGACGATCTTGACGCCGGGCTCGACCTTGGCGTCGGTCGAGTAGACGATGCCGAGATTGGCCTCGCCGCGGGCGACCAGCGTCAGCGCGGCGCGCACGCTCTCGGCCATGGCGAATTTCGGCTCGGCCGCCTGCCACGCGCCGAGCTTCTCCAGCGCCGCTTTCGCATACTTTCCGACGGGCACCGACTTGACGTCGCCGGTCGCGATCCTGCCGTCGCCGGCGAGTTTTGCGAGGTCGAAACCCTGCGCGATGGCGACGTTGTCGATCGCCGAATCCTTCGGCGCGATCAGCACGATGTTGTTGCCGAGCAGGTTGACTCTGGAAGGCTCATTGATGGTCTTCCTGGAGATCGCGTAGTCCATCCAGTCGGTGTCGGCGGAGACGAACACGTCAGCTGGTGCGCCCTGCTCGATCTGCTTGGCGAGCACCGAGCTTGCGGCATAGCTGACGCTGAACTTGACGCCGGTCTTCGCGGTGTAGGCCGCGTCGATCTCGTCGAGCGCGTTCTTCATCGAGGCGGCGGCGAACACGGTGATGGTCTTGTCCTCGGCGGCGGCGGGCGCGAAGGCCGCGAGCAGAACGACGAAGGCGGAAAAAAGTACGGAAAGGCGGGACATCGGGAGCGCTCCATGCGCGCATGCGCGCGCCAATCGCGCACGCAAGACGGCGTTGGTTGAGTCAGGGGTGCGATCGGCGGACGCGCTGTTCCGGTGAGCCCGATCGACTTACGGTCCCTCGGGATATCGCTGGGCGCGACCATAACAGGCTGGGGGAACAGGTCAAAGGCGACCTTTGAGGTCAAAGGCGACCTTTGGTCCGACCCTTGCCTACTCGCTGGGGAGGATCGCGATCGAGAGCGAGTTCTCCCTGGCGCCGCTGATTTGGAGTACCAAGGGCTGTGCGGACAACTCGTATTTCACGGTCTTGCGGATGCCGTCGCAATCGGTCGCGCCGCTGAAGGCCACGGGCTTGAGGACATGCCCGTCCTGCACCACGTCAATCCAGGCGCCGGCCGACAGGCTGATCGTGTAGAGCCCGGCTTTCGCGGTCTTGAAGCTCGCAAAGCCGGCGAAGCTGCCGTCCTTCGGGGCGCGCTCCGGCGGCGTGGGCAGCCTGGCATCCGCCGGCGCGACGAGGCCCAGCGTGACGGCTGTCGAGGGAAGGGCCGGCTGTTCGCTCCCCGAGGCGAGTTTCGCTCGGTTCGGCGCCGTCAGCGCGGCGCGCTCGCGTTCGATCGGCCATTTGAACTTGTCGCAGCCGCTGGGCTCGTCGGCAGCCAGAGCGGAGGTCGCGCCGAGCATGAGCGCGGCGAGGAAGGTGAGGGTGCGCATGTCAAATCTCATCGTTGGCCACGTAAAAGATGCGGGGCTTGCAGACAGGCTTGTTGAAGGGCGGGATGCGCATCCCGACGAGGCCGCGCGGCTTACGGCACGGCGGCAAGGCGATCCTAGCGCATTTGGCTGGTGCGAACCAACCACCTGATTCGTCATCCCGGACAAGCGTAGCGAAGCGGAGCGCAGATTCGGGATCCATAGCCACAGGGAGGAATTTGGCGAAGACTCGGAGTTACCACTTCGCCTAACCACAGCTCCCTGTGGTTATGGGTCCCGGGCTCGCTTCGCGCCCCGGGACGACAGCGGTGGGTGAGGCGGCAGCGTCAATCTCCGCCCGTCGTCCTGGACAAGCGAGCGCTTGGCAACGCGTAGCGTTGTCCAAGAGCGAGCGCTGATCCAGGACCCATACCCCCAGGATTGTGTTTGGCGAAGACTCGCAGTCGCCGCTTCGCCCAACAACTGCTCCCTGGGGTAATGGGTCCCCTGAGTTCACAAACGAAGTGCAACACTTCCAACTGGAGGTGTTGCCATGGGGCGGACTTACAAACAGCTCTCCCTTGACGATCGATGCGAGATTGCCCGCCTTTCGGCCAATGGCAACTCGGTCGGGCAAATCGCGGCAGCTTTGGATCGCCCGCCATCAACGATCTCTCGGGAGCTGAGGCGGAACCGTGGCAGGCAGGTCGGCTACAAG
>NZ_AXAB01000063.1:0-39659 GCF_000472645.1 Bradyrhizobium sp. WSM2254
GCCGCGCCCGGGTCTGCTGCTGAGCATAGCTTGGCTTGTAGCCGACCTGCCTGCCACGGTTCCGCCTCAGCTCCCGAGAGATCGTTGATGGCGGGCGATCCAAAGCTGCCGCGATTTGCCCGACCGAGTTGCCATTGGCCGAAAGGCGGGCAATCTCGCATCGATCGTCAAGGGAGAGCTGTTTGTAAGTCCGCCCCATGGCAACACCTCCAGTTGGAAGTGTTGCACTTCGTTTGTGAACTCAGGGGACCCATACCGCGAGGTCTATCGATTGCGGTTGGCGGGAGTACCGAACGACTGGTTTTCGCCAAACTCCTCCCTGGGGTAATGGGTCCTGGCTTTCGCCAGGACGACATCGGATGTGTGGTCGAGCGCTTCGTTCCTAATGACGAGCCGCCTCGTAGCCCGGATGGAGCGAAGCGTAATCCGGGGACTACCCCGCATTCCGCTGCGCTCCATGCGGGCTACGATCGCTCCTCGCGATGACGCCCTGAATCAAAACGGAGCCCGCGAGGGCTCCGTTCTTCATTCGTCATTCGCTATCCGCGTCTTACCCCAGCCGGCCCGCCGCGTGGGCGAGCAGGGTGTAGACGAGGCCCGTCTCCGAGGTCAGGTGGCTGCGCAGCTCCTGCGGGCCGCGGCCGTCGCGGGCGACTTCGTCGAGCAGGCGCTCGAACTCGGCGACGTAGCGGTCGACCGTGCCCTTGAAGTTGCGGTCGGCGCGATATTTGCGGGCGACCTCGTCGAAGGCCTTCTGGCCGGCGGGCGTGTAGAGGCGCTTGGTGAAGGCCTTGTTCTCGCCGCGCTGGTAGCGGTCCCACATCTCGGCCGCGAGGTTGCGGTCCATCAGCCGGCCGATGTCGAGCGACAGCGATTCCAGCGGATTGCCGTTACCTTGCGGAGCCTGCGGCTGCGGAGCCGGTGCAGCTGGGCGGCTGCTGCGCGGGGCCTCGCGTCCGGTCGGAGCGCCCTGGTTGGCGTCCGTACGGTTCAAGAGGTCCGACAGCCAGCCGTCGCGGCCCTGGTCGTTGCCGCCAGGTGCAACCGGCGGGGCTTCGGTGCGGCGCGACGTGGCCGGCATGCCGAGGTCCGGCGGGGGCAGCGTCGAGGCGCTGCCGGTGTCGCGGATGCGGGTCTCGGTGCTGCGCGCGCCGACGGCCGCCAGCATCGGCTCTTCCTGACGCTGCACGCTGGCGCGGCCCGCCGTCGAGACGTCGAGGCCACGGCCATGCTGGGCCACGATGCGGTTGAGCTCGGCGAGGGCCTCGATCTGGTCGACGATCACCTTGCGCATCTGCGCAGTGCTCTCGGCGGCCTCCTGCGGCATCTCGAGCACGCCGCGGCGCAGCTCGTTGCGGGTGGCTTCGAGCTCGTTGTGCATCTCGAAGGCCATCTGCTTCATGCTGGAGACGAGGTTGGAGAACTTCTCCGTCGACTGCTTGAACATCGCATCCGCCTCGTCCGTGGTCTGGCGGTAGATGTCGTGCATGGCGTCGAGGGTCTGCCGGTGCTCTTCCTCGGAAGCCGCGCGCACCGCCTCGAACTGGCGGGTGATCGCGGCAGAGCCTGCGCCGGCGGTCTCCGCGACGACGCGGGCGATGTCGCGGGCGCGCTCTTCGGCCGCGGCCAGCGATTCATCGAGCAGGCCGGTGAAGCGCGACAGGCGCTGGTCGAGATCGGCCGTGCGCAGGTCGATCGTGGTGACGAGCGATTCCAGCGCCTGCTTGCGTTCGGCGAGCGAGGCGGTGGTGTTCTTGTTGCTCACCTCGACGACCTGGGCGGCCTCGACGAGCGCCTTGCCGTGCGCGTCGAACTGGGTCGACAGCTCGCCGAGATCCTGGAGCGCCCGCGTGGTCTTCGTGTTGAAGACGTTGAGCTGGTCTTCCAGGTTCTGCGTCGCAGCGCCGTTGCGCGAGGTGACGTCGTTCATCGCCGAGACGAAGTCGGCAACGCGCGTCACCAGCGCCCGCTCGAGCGAGTTGAGGTTGTCGTGCGCACCGGTCAGCACCTCCTGGAGGAGGATGTTGCCTTCGCGCAGACGCTCGAACAGGGCGACCGTGTCGGTGCGCAGGATCTTGCTGGTCTCCTGCATCTCGGTGACGGCCGCGATCGAGACCTGGCGCGACTGGTCGATCGCCGCGCGCGAGGCCTGCTCGAGGTCCTTGAGCGACTTGCCGACCGCGCCGGTGGCGATCTCGCTCGCCGCGTTGATGGTGCGGGCGACTTCCGAGCCGTTGCCCATCATGGTCTGCGAGAACGCATGGCCACGCGTCTCGATCGACTTCAGCGCGTCCGAGGTGACGCGGTCGATGTCGAGCGTGAGCTGGCTGGTCTTGGAGCCGATCGCATCGACCAGGGCGCCGCGCTTGGCGTCGATCATGTTCGACAGACGGTCGGCCTGCTGCTGCACATAGGTGACGATCTCGTCGGTCTTGCCGGTCATGGCCTGGCCGAAGCTGCTGCTGGCGGCGAGCACCGAGCGCTCGACGTCGGCGGAGCTCGACTTGACCCGCGAGCTCGCCTCGTTGGAGGCGGAGATCAGCGCGTTCTGGGCGTTGAGCGCGCTGGTCTGGATGTCGTTGGTCGCGTTCGCGGTGGCTGCGCTCAGCGCACGCTCGATCTCGGTCGAGATCGTGCGGATCTGGCTCGCGGCATCCGCCGAGGTCGAGGTCAGCGAGGTCTGGGCCTCACGCGCGCTGTTGAGGATGGTCGAGGCGGTGTCGGCGCCGACCGCGGTCAGCGTGCGCTCGATGTCCGTGGTCAGCGACTTGATCTGGCCTGCCGCGTCCGTCGAAGCGGAGATCAGCGTGCCCTGGGCCTCGCGGACGCCGCTGGTGAGCGCCTCGATGGTGGCGCCGCCGGCGGTCGCCAGCGCGCGCTGCATCTCGGCCGCGAGCGAACGGACCTGGCTGGTCTGTTCGGCCGAGACCGCGAGCAGGGTGCTCTGGGCGTCGCGGGCGCTGGTCGTGATCGTCTCGGCGGTCGACTGGCCGACCTGCGAGAGCGAACGATGCACTTCGGCCGCGAGCGACTTGACCTGGCTCGCCGCATCCGAGGACGCCGTGACCAGGGTGTTCTGCGCCTCGCGCGCGCCGGTCGTGATGGTCTCGGCCGTCGCGGTGCCCGCCATGGAGAGCGAACGCTGCACATCCGACGACAGTGCCTTGATCTGGTTGGCGGTCTCGCTCGAGGCCGCGATCAGCGTGCTCTGCGCATCGCGGGCGCCGGCGGTGATGGATTCCGCCGTGGTGGCGCCGGCCATCGACAGCGAGCGCTGCACGTCGGCGGTGAGCGTCTTGACGTGGTTGGCCGCGTCCGAAGATGCGGTGACGAGCGTGGTCTGCACCTCGCGGGCACCGGCCAGGATCGAGGCTGCGGTCGCGGAACCGGCCGCCGACAGCGTGCGTTCGACGTCGGCCGCGAGCCCCTTGATCTGGTTGGAGGCATCGCCGGAGGCGGCAACCAACGTCGACTGCGCTTCGCGGGCGCTGGTCAGGATCGAGTTGGCAGCACCGGTGCCGACCGCGGTCAGCGCGCGCTCGACCTCGGAGGAGGTCATCTTGAGCTGGGCGTTGACGTCGGAGGAGACCGTCATCAGCGACTGCTGGGCGGTGCGCGCCCCGGTCTGGATGGTCTCGCTGGTGTTGACGACGAGGTTGGTGAGCGAGCGCTCGGCGTCCTCGACATGCGAGCGGATCGCGGTCGAGATCATCTCGGCGCGGGACATCATGTCCTCGCTGGCCTGGCGGCCACTGCTCTCGATGCGGCCGGCGACGGCCTCGACGCGCGAGCCGAGCAGGTCCTCGAACTGCGCCACGCGCACGTCGATGTCGCTGGCGACCGAGCCGACCTTGGTCTCGATGGCCTGCTGGATGTCCTGGAAGCGCGCCGTGACCGTGTCGGTCAAATGCGTGCTGCGGCCGTCGATGATCTCGGCGACGCCGGTGATGCGGCGGTCGACCGCCTCGATCGCCTGCGCGGTGCCGTCGGTGAGCGTCGAGGTCAGGAGCGTGAGGCGCGTGTCGATCGACTGCACGGCCTGCGAGGCGCCGTTCGTCAGCGCGTTGTTCAGGTAGGTGAGGCGGGAGTCGATGGATTCGAGCGCCTGTGAGGCGCCGCCGGTGAGCGTCGTCGTGAGGTGCGTCAGGCGCGTATCGATCGTCTGGATCGTCTGCGAGGCGCCGTCGGTCAGCGACGTCGTCAGATGGGTGAGGCGGGAGTCGATCGACTGGATCGCCTGCGTGGCACCGTCGGTCAGCGAGGTGGCGAGCGTGTTGAGACGCCCGTCGATGGTCTCGGTGACGGACCTGGCGCGGGTGTCGAACGACTGTTCGAGCGTGGTGACACGGCCGCCGAGCTGCGCGTCGAAGGTCTTGATGTGGCCGTCGATCGTGCTGTCGAGGCTGGCGATCTTGCCGTTCAGCGAGGCATCGAGGTTGGTGACGCGTTCGCCGACCGTGGTCTCGAACTGCATCAGGCGCTGGTCGAGCACGGCCGTGATCTGGCCGCCGTTCGAGGTGAAGCGGGTGTCGAAATTGTCGACATAGGTCTTCAGCGTCTCGGCGATGTCCTGCGTGCGCTGGCCCATGCGCTCGACGACTTCGCCGCCGAACGTCTTCACGGTGCGGTCGAACTCGGAGATGTGACGGGTGATCAGCGCGCCCAGCGTGCCGGAGTCGCGGGCGAACTTCTCGACCAGCTCGGTGCCCTGGTTCTTCACCAGTTCGTCGAACGCGCTCATCTGGAGCGACAGCGAGTCGTGCGCGGTCTCGGTCTGGCTGACGACCTTGGCGACGAGGGTGTTGACGGTGGCGTCGAGCGCCTCGCTCGCCTTGTCGCCGGAGGTCATGATCTGGTTGGCGAGCCGGTGGCCGGCGTCGTCGATCTTGGCGGAGATGTCGTTGGAGCGCAGCTCGAGCTCGAGCAGCAGGGAGTCCGACGAATTCTTCAGGCTATCGTGCACCTGCTCGGTGCGCTCGGAGATGCCGTCGACGATCGCGGCGGAGCGCTGCTCGAACTCGCCGGTGATGCGGTCGATGCGCTCGTTCAGCATCTCGTGGACGCGGTCGGCGAGGTCGACGAACTCGTCGTGGACGTGGCCGGTCTTGAAGTTGAGGCTGGTGGTCAGCCGCTCGCTGGCGTCGAGCACGGCGCGCGTGGTCTCGTTGCTGGCTTCCTCGAGGCGGTCGAGCAGGTCGCCGCCGCGCTCGCCGAGCGCGAGGATCATGTTGTCGCCGGCATTGCTCAGGGCGCCGGTGATGTGGGCGCCGCGCTCTTCGAGCGCGCCGGTGATGCTCTTGGCGACCTCGTCGACGCGCGAGGCGATCGCGTCCGAGATCAGCGCGATGTCGTGGCGCAGGTCGATCTGCACGCCGGAGATGGCGCTGCGGACCTGCTCGGCCTGGCCGACTAGGTTGTCGCGCTGATGCGCGATGTCCTGGAGCAGGGCGCGGATGCGCACTTCGTTGTCGGAATAGGCGCGCTCCAGCGCTGCGACCTCGTTGGCCACCAGCGTCTCGAGCTCACCGGCGCGCGCAATCGCACGCTCGATGCCGTCGCCCATCGCCGCGACCTCGCGGCGAATGGCCTGGCCGACGGTAACCATGGAATCGGAGGCCGAGCCCTCGGGCTCGGAGAAGCGGATCGCGACCTGCGCCATCGCCTGCGCGATCATGCGCATTTCCTGGCCGCGCCAGACCAGGCTCGCGAGGAAGTAGAACAGCATGATCGGCGCGAAGAACATCGCGATCAGGCCGGCGATGACGAGCACGCCGCCGCTCTGGCCCATGGCGGCCTGGATCGAGGGCAGGAAGCCGACGGTCAGCGCGGCGCAGGCGGCGAGCCAGACGCCGGCGAAGATGGTGGCGAAGGTGTAGACGCTGCGGGCAGGGCGGCCCTTCTGAAGCGCCTGGAGCAGCTGGCCGATGGTCTCGCGATCGTCATTGGCGGCCCGGCGCGAGGAACGCGGCTCCTCGATCGTATCGAACACGGTGGCCCGCTCGTTCGCGGCAGGGCGCGGCTCGAAGCTCGGCTCGTCAAAGATCGGGGGCTCCGGGGGGGACACCGACGACGCCGTTTCGTTGCGCATCGAGGCGTTGCGGCTGGTGTCCGCAGCGGTGTCGCTGATGTTCAGGGCTTCCTGGATCGCAGAAAGCGCAACTTCTGTCGGGTCTTTGACCTTTTTCGGAGTGTTCGCCATGTTCAGTCCGAGCCCTCGTTACTTGTACGCGTCCCCCCGCGAGCCCCGCGCGCTACGCAAGCCCACAGACCGGATCATGCCGCTTGCGCGGATCATCGAGCCGTCCCCACCCGGACGGCTTGTCCGCCAATTTCTGCAACATCCTATTGGCAGAGCGTCGCGAATGAAATGGCTGCGATTAAGACAATCTTAATCATCGTTAACAGGATCGCGCCCTAACGCCTTAGCAACAAATGGAATTCTCCACCGAACCCGGGCGATTGAGGCAAGTTTTTGTCAATAAACGGGCGGAGTTGCGTCAAACGACCCAAACATTTCGTTAACCATTTCCATGCTTGGGTGGGAGGAACCGCACCGCCGAACCGGCGGAACCGTCGCGATGCCGGGGCCTGCGCCATGACGCCTGAACTGCAACGGATGGAATGGATGCCCTCGCCCCCGCTTGCGCCCGTCGACAGCCCGCTCGATCTCGAGCACCTCTCCCGCATGACGCTCGGCGACGCCGAGCTGGAACAGGAAGTGCTGGCGATGTTCGCCGAGCAGGCGGTTCGTCTGCTTGCCGCGATGACCAATTTGCCGGCCGAGGCCGGCGCGCTCGCGCACAAGCTCAAGGGCTCCGCCCGCGGAATCGGCGCCTTTGCCGTAGCGGACGCCGCCGCTCACCTGGAGACCGCGATCCGGACCGGCCACGACCGGCTCCCCGCCTTCGCCGCGCTGAAGGAGGCCGTGGCCGAGGCCCGCGCCGCCATCGAGGCGATCCTGAAACACTAGGCCGGCAACCCCGCAAACGGCGGTATCCCTAGTCTTTTGTTTTGACGCGTTTTCTGCCCGCAAACCTGGATCCAGCTTGGATCAAAACGCTATGGCGCCGGGCTAACCGACCCGTTATAGGACAGCCCGGACCCTCCTTCATTCCCAACATCGCGGCAGCACGAGCACACATGGCCAAGATCCACTTTGTCGACCACAAGGGCGAAACCCGTACGGTGGAAATCGAGAACGGCGCAACCGTGATGGAAGCCGCCATCCGCAACAGCGTCCCCGGCATCGAGGCCGAATGCGGCGGCGCATGTGCCTGCGCGACCTGCCATGTCTATGTCGACGAAGCCTGGCGCGAGAAGGTCGGCAGCCCGACGCCGATGGAAGAGGACATGCTCGACTTCGGTTTCGACGTGCGCCCGAACTCGCGCCTGTCCTGCCAGATCAAGGTGAGCGACGATCTCGACGGGCTGGTCGTGGCGACGCCGGAACGCCAGGCCTGATCCAACCGTCCCGCTCCATCAGGTGCTCGGCGGCGCGACCTCGATGCCGCGCTTGTGCCAGGGTTTGAGCTTCTCGACGATCTCCGCGGTCAGCGGCGCCGGACGCCGCGTCCCCTCGTCGAGCATGACGCCGACCGACGTCGCCGAGGCGATGCATTTTCCCTGCGAGAACACGACCTGCTCGAAGGTCACTGACGTCCGTCCCAGTTTCACCACGCCGAGGCCGAGCTCGATCGTGTTCGGCCAGTGCAGCTCGGCGCGGAAATGGATGTCGAGCCGCACCATGATCCAGGCGAGGCCCGGCGGCGTCAGCCCGTAGTCCGGGCTCTTCATCAGCGTGACCCGGCCGGTCTCGAAATAGGTGGCGTAGACCGCGTTGTTGACGTGCTGGTTCGGGTCGAGATCGCCGTAGCGGACGTTGTCGCTGAGGCGGTACGGGTAGTCCTCCAGGCGCGGCGTCGTGTCGAGGCGGCTTGGTGCGTTCACCGGTTGATCTCCGTCATATCCAGCCTCGTTACAGCCCAGTTATTTTGACCCGGCAAGTGGGCGCGGCTGCGGGGCGCTCCCGCTTTTATGCCTTCCCTGATCCATCCCCGTTGGCTAGACAGGCAGGGTCACCTCTGCCCAAAGGGCGCCGTCCAACCGATAACGACCGATAAAGAGACGACATGAGCGACGTGATCAAAACCGATGTGCTGATTATTGGCGCCGGCCCCTGCGGCCTGTTCGCCGCCTTCGAGCTCGGCCTTCTCGACATGAAGACGCATTTCGTCGACATCCTGGACAAGGTCGGCGGCCAGTGCGCCGAGCTCTATCCGGAAAAGCCGATCTACGACATTCCCGGCATTCCGCATGTTTCGGGGCAGGGGCTCACCGACGCGCTGATGGAGCAGATCAAGCCGTTCCATCCGACCTTCCACCTTGGCGAGATGGTCGAGACGGTGGAGAAGATCGGCGATCCCGCATTTCGCTGCACCACCGATGCCGGCACGGTGTTCGAATGCAAGGTGCTGGTGATCGCGGCCGGCGGCGGCTCGTTCCAGCCCAAGCGCCCGCCGGTGCCGGGCATCGAAGCCTATGAAGGCACCTCGGTGCATTACGCCGTGCGCAAGATGGAGACGTTCCGCGACCAGAACGTGCTGATCGTCGGCGGGGGCGATTCCGCGCTGGACTGGACGCTCAATCTGCATCCGCTGGCCAAGCGCATCACGCTCCTGCACCGTCGCGACGAATTTCGCGCAGCCCCTCACAGCGTCGAGCAGATGCGCGCGCTGGTCGCGGGCGGCAAGATGGATCTCCGGCTCGGCCAGGTCACTTCGCTGGCCGGTGCCGACGGCAAGCTGACCGGCGCGACGATCAAGGGCAACGACAACAACGTCACCGAGATTGCCTGCGACACCATGCTGCCGTTCTTCGGGCTGACCATGAAGCTCGGTCCGGTCGCGAACTGGGGCATTGCGCTGGAGAACAATCTGGTGCCCGTCGAGACATCCGCGTTCGAGACCAACGTATCAGGCATCTTCGCCATCGGCGACATCAACACCTATCCCGGCAAGCTCAAGCTGATCCTGTGCGGCTTCCACGAGGGCGCGCTGATGTCGCAAAAAGCCCATCGCTACGTGTATCCGGAGAAGCGCCTCGTGTTCCAGTACACGACCTCATCCTCCAGCCTGCAAAAGAAGCTCGGGGTCAGCTGACCGCGAGCGGGGCGGGAGGGCGATGCCCCATGTTTCTGGTGCTGGAACCGTTCGCGAAATCGCCGTAGTCTGCGGCCATTCCAGTCGTGGAATAGCAAGGTGATCATAATGCGAAATCCGTTTTCCAGCTTTCGGCTGCTCTCGCTCCTCGCGCTCGCGCTGTCGCTCGGCGCGGTGAGCCCGGCTGCGGCGCAGGCCCCAGTTGCGACGTCGGCCCAGCCGACCGCCGCGGGGCTCTGGCAGAAGGTCGAGGACGGCAAGACGGTGGGATGGTTCCTCTTCGTCGACCACAACGGTGTGTTCGAAGGCGTGATCGCCAAGACGTTCCCGCGGCCCGGCGACGATCCGAACGAGGTCTGCGCGAAGTGCACGGACGATCGCAAGAACGCCCCGGTGCTCGGCCTTTCCTTCATCCGCGACATGAAGCGCGACGGGTTGAAATATGATGGCGGCAACGTGGTCAATCCGCGCGACGGCAATATCTGGAAGGCCAAGATGACGGTGAGCCCCGATGGCCAGACCCTGACCATGCGCGGCTTCCTCGGCATCTCCCTGTTCGGCAAGGACGAGACCTGGACGCGCCTGCCGGACGCCAACCTCGCGCAGGTCGATCCCGCCATCGTCGCCAAATATCTGCCCGCACAGGCGACAGCCGCGACGACGACGAAGCCGGCGCCCGCGGCGAAGAAGGGCGGCGCAATGATGGCGCCGGCGCCGAAGCAGTAGGATTGCTTCCGCATTCTCTTGTAGCCCGCATGAGCGAAGCGATATGCGGGACCACTTGTCCCTGATATCGCTGCGCTCACCCGGGCTACGGAGTAGTCAATACGTCCGCGCCTTCCTGCACGGCGCATAGAAGGTGCCGCTGCCGGCGACGACCCGCTCGAGGCATTGCCGGGGATCGGTGATCTCGCCGTCGACCTGGAAGTAATAGGCCTGCGTGCCGAGGCTCAGGACGTAATGTCCCGGCGCAAGTTCGAGCCCTGAATCGCCGGTGTGAAGCTCGTGCATCTCGGGTGTCCCGGGAATCGGCGACACCCGGAACGGATAGGCGAAATTGCGGATGACGCCGACGTCGTCTCCGCCACTCAGCGTCTTGCCTGCGGCGTCGGTCGTAAACTCTCTGGCGATCTTCGCCACGACCCGAACCTCGACGCGTTCGGGAATCGCCTGTGCCACGTCGCGGCGGAACACAATGAATTTGACGCGCCCGTTCGGCAGGTGCGGCCGGTCGGGTTTCCTGAACTCCGGTGATATCGCGACGCGCATGTCCGGCGCCATGATGCCGGTCGCATTCAACTCCGCCAGCGATTTGTCGTCGATCAAGGCGTAGACGCCGTAGTCGGTCGGAAGCACGCGCGCCGGTTTTGCCGGCGGCGCAACGGCGGTCACCATTTCCGGCTTGGCGACCGTGATCGTCGTCTCCGGTTTGGGCAGGACCAGCGTGATCTCCTGGGCCTGCGACGAAACCAGCCGGCGCAGCGCGGCGATATGGTCTCGCTGCGAGATGAGAAGGACGATGGCGCCGGCGGCAAGCAGGATGGCCCCTGTACGCTTGATCACGGGCCAGAGCGGGCCTGAGATCGCAGGCCGCCTGGGTGGCTCGATCCCCGATCGCAGGACCGGAGCGTCGGCGGACAGAAGTGGGCCGCTTGTCTCACCCGCCTTCGACGATGTGAGTTGATGTTGCGGCAACCGCTCCAGCGGCGCCTCTTCACGCGAGAACTTCTCGACCTGCTCGATTGCGACCTCGAGCGCCCGCTTCATCTGGTCGATGTTCTTGGCGTCGGCGTAGGTGAACTGCTCCTGGAGCTTGTAGCGGGCAAGGTCGTAGACCATCTGCCGCCTGGCTTCCGCGTCGTCCTTGACCGTATCGAGCATGCGCGAAATCACCAGCGCAAACTGCACTTCGCTTGCGGGCAAGTCGGTCGGATCCTGCTGGCCAGGAAGCAACTCTCTCGAACTCATAGCGCTGACGGTCCAATGCCAGTCACGCCAACACCTGATTTCTCTAATTGAAACAGTTGATTAAACGATGCGGCCTGCGTCCGCGGCCGTTTCGTACACGTCCTCGCGGAACAAGGAAAGCCTCCAGAACGGCTGCGGCAAATTGCCAGCGCGTTGAATATGCAGGACTGCGCGCCGGCCGGGGTCACACCGTGCGGCCGTAGTTCTCCGGAATGCGCGCTGGCGCCGGATTTGCATAGCTGTCGCAAAGCCGCTGGGGAGCGAGTCGCCGTCTCCACGCCTGCCGCCACCGTGCGGACGGCGAACGGCGGTGTCTGTCCCTCGCGGCGCTGATTGCGATCCGCGGAGACGACATGCGACTTGCAAGACTATGTGCGGCGGCGCTGCTGGGGCTGATGGCGCCGCTTGCGACCTCGGCGTTGGCGCGCGACGACGGCCGCTACGCCAACTCGCCCCTCAAGCCCTGGTTCGAGAGCCTGCGCAGCGAATACGGACAATGCTGCTCGGATGCCGACGGCTACGTGGTCGCCGACGTCGATTGGGAATCCGACAAGGGGCGCTACCGTGTGCATCTCGACGACGAATGGGTGGTCGTGCCCGACGGCGCCGTGATCACCGAGCCGAACAAGATCGGCCGCACCATGGTGTGGAAGCACTATATCGACGGCCATCCGCGCGTGCGCTGCTTCATGCCGGGCAGCATGACGTAGCTCTGACCGTCATTGAGTGCGACGCACATCGTCAATCGGTCAGGACGACGATCTTTCCGCCCGCTGCGTTGGCGTCCATGCAGCGGTGAGCCTCGGTGATCTCCGAGAGGTGAAAGACCCGCCCGACCGGGACGCGAAGCGCGCCTGCTTCGATCTGGCGTACCAGGTCCTGCAACGGCGTCTGCATGAAGTCGTCGGGGCCTCCGGAATAAACCGTGAGGTTGACGGCGTTGGGGATGACGTCCATCGGGCTGAATTGATCGAACCACCATTTGTCTCCGACCATGCCCGTCATGCAGACGATGCCGTTCGGGCGCGCGCATTGCAGGGAGTCGGCCAGCGTGGTCGTGCCGATGAGCTCGAGCACCTTGTCGACGCCGCCTCCGCTTGCGGCCTTGACCTTCTCCGCTATCCGGCCGTCGTCGACGATGACAAGGTCCGCTCCAGCGGAGCGCATCAGCTCCGTGCGCGCGGGATTGCGCGTGGTGGAAATCACCTCGGCGCCGTGTTTGCTCGCGAGGGCCGCAGCCGCAAGACCGACCGAGGTCGTCCCGCCGCGGACCAGGAGCCGCTCGCCACGCTTGAGCTGCAAGGCGGTGAACAGCGAACCCCAGGCGGTCTGGAGCATCTCCGGCAATGCACCAAGCATCTCCCACGAAAGAGTGGTCTCGAGAGGCTGGACTTGCGCGGCCGGCACGCAAACATATTCCGCATAGCCGCCGTCGAACTGCCGCCCCATGCCGCCCATCGCCGTCGCGACGATCTGGCCCTTGCGAAACCGGCCGCCCGGCGCCTCCTCGACGAGGCCGACCGCCTCGATGCCGAGCACGCGGGGAAAGCTCACGCCCGGCGATAGACCACGTCGGGTGAAGAGTTCGGACCGATTGAGGCCGAAGGCCTTGACGCGAATGAGAACCTGATCCGGGGCGGGCGTCGGCACGGGCCAGCTCTCGATGCGCAGCACCTCGGGTCCGCCGGGCCGGCGCATCACTGCTGCCTTCATCTGGGTCATGACATGAAATCCTGCGAGTTTTGGCCAACTGGCTTGCAGGAGAAGGGGCAAAGATTCAAGCGCGGGTTCGGCGCTCGCTAGCCGAAAACGAGGCAGGTCGTCGCTCCGCGTTTTCGACAACGACGTGGTGATCGGCTCTTGGTCTTGCGCGGCTACGTCATGCATGGGTGCATGACGTAAACGTCGCTGCTAGAATTGGAAGCGCGTCTCGTCGCGGCGTACACTGGCGCCGTCTCCCTCGACCTGCGTGATTTGCCCGCCGTCGTCGCAGGGCATCGTGGATACGCAGGGCCGCGTGACGAAGGGGTCCGCCCTACGCGCGGCCTGCCGGCAGGCTCCGTCTGACCCGCGGCGAGAGCGAAACGGCGCCGCTGACCGCGCCGGCACGGGCCGCTTCCGTCGCGAGATACTGATTGCCCCATGTCCAGAGCATGCGAACGACCGGTTCGAGCGAGCGCCCAAGCGCCGTCAGGGAATACTCGACCCGCGGCGGGACCTCCGCGTAAATCTCGCGATGGATGAGGCCGTCCGCCTCGAGCTCGCGGAGCTGGCGCGTCAGCATGCGCTGCGTGATCCGGGACAGGCGCCGCTTGAGCTCGTTGAAGCGAATCGTATCGTCGAGCAGGTGATAGAGAATCACGCCCTTCCACTTGCCGTCGATCAGATCGAGGGTGGCCTCCACGGGGCATCCCACGGCACAATCATAGGTCTTGCTGCCGAGCTTCTGCATGGTTCACTCCGTGATACTAGAGGACTGGCCTGTGCGTAATTGCCAGTCCCCAAATTAGCGCGCATCGTGGTTCTCGCAAAGATCGATATCGGCGAGGCGGTGACGAACGAGCCACGGCCTCGGTTCGTATAAGGTCTCTGCATTCAAATCCTGCGGCGGCAGCCGGCGCAGACCGGGCGAACGCACGCCGGAATAACCTTAGAAACACAGGGAGGGAGCGGTGCGAAGCGTGAGGAGAGGTATTCGACTTGTCATTTTTCTGTCGGCGGCAATCGCCACGGGCGCAGCCTGTGCGGAGAGCGGAAGCGGCAACGCCGAAGTCTTCGCGAAGCTCCCCCAGTCGGTCGGCAACATTGCGTTTACGCCGGACAATCAGCTGATCTTCAGTCACCATCCATTCTTCAGTCCCGACATTCGTGTGGCGCGGCTGACATCGTCGACGACGTTCGAGCCGTTTCCAAATGCCGAGTGGAATACTCCACGAAAAGGAACCGATCAGTACCTGGATAACGTGCTGGGCCTTCGTTCCGACGAAAGTGGTGTCGTGTGGATCATCGATATGGGATTCCGGACGCAGATCACGCCGAAGCTGGTCGGCTGGAACACGCGCACGAACAGGCTGGAGCGCATCTATTACATGCCGGAGCCCGTAACCGTGAAAGGTTCGCAGCCGCAGGACATCGTGATCGACCAGAAGAACCGGAAGTTCTACATCGCGGACGAAAACATCGGGCCCGGTGGCGATGGGTCTCACGCGGCGATCATCGTCATCGATATGGATACGGGTGCCGCCCGGCGCGTGCTGGACGGCGATCGATCCACGGTCCCGGAGAATGTGCCGATCAGCGTGGACGGCAGTGATCTGACGGTGCCGGGCAAGGACGGCAAGCCTTCGCTCATCAAGGTCGGCTGCGACGGCATCACGATGGATGCCAGATCCGAATGGGTCTATTTCGCGCCGCTCAGCGGTCGGTCGCTGTATCGCATTAAGGCCACCGACCTCGGCAACGAGATGCTGCCCCCCGAAGAGCTGAGCGCGAGGGTGGAACGCTACTCGGACAAGCCGAACAATGGCGGCCTGTCGATCGACTATGCGGACAACATCTACCTGACTGCGGTTGAGACCAAATCGATTGGTGTCGTTGGGACCGATCGGAAGTTTCGCACCTATCTGAGCGATCCGGACATGGTGTGGCCGGACGGGATTACTGCCTCTCCCGACGGGTACATGTACGTGTCCGCGTCTCAAGTCTCTGCAGCCGCCATGTTCCATGGTGGAAAGGCGGAAAACAAGACGCCGTATCTGATCTATCGATTCAAGCCGATCGCAGCAGGCTATATCTCACGCTGACGGCGGGAGAGACGACCCCGGCATTGGACAGCCGGGGTCGAAATCTGTCTCAGCGTTCTTCGCTCGTCGCGTTGGCGCTCGCGAGCCGCTTCACGCGGGGCGACAGCACCGAGACCTGCGCGGGCGAGGCGGGCATGCCGGCGACGGTCATCGCGGGCGCTGCCGTTTGCTCCTCGACGCCGGCGCCGCCGAGCACCTGCACCTGCGTTACCGAGATCGGAAACGACTTCACTTCGTAAGAGGGAAGCTCGCCGGCGAGCGCCCCGGCCGAGCTCGCAATCATCGCGCCGGCAACGGCAATCATCGAGAGAACACGCATTGGAAAATCTCCGTGGAAGAGGGCAATCGGAGGTTTGGTCGCGTCGATGCCGCAACAGGTTCGCTTGCGTGCGAACATTCCTGTCGCCTTCGGCGAATATATTGGTTGCTTGATGCGAAGGGACGAAACGAGGAAGAAGTTTTTCCCGCCAATGTTTCCGGACCGTTTCGCGGAAGCGCCGATGCGCCTCGCCTAGCGCTCTTGCAGATCAAGCTGCGGAGATTTGACCGCCGCGTTGGCCGCGGGAAAGTGCAGGCGCATCGTCGTGCCATGACTCGGCGCGGAAGAGATGACCAGCTCGCCGCCGTGGGCGGCCATGATCTCGCGCACGATCGACAGGCCGAGGCCCGCGCCATCGCCCGCGCTGTTGCCGGTCTGAAATGGCTCGGTCAGCCCGTGTTCGGCGCCATCGGGCAGTCCCGCGCCGTCATCGTGAATCGAGACGCCGTCGCGGCTGAGCGTGGCGGTGATGCGCCGCGCGCCACGGGCATGGATGAGTGCGTTGCCGACGAGATTGGCGAGCGCGCTGCGAATGGCGGCGTCCACGCCCTGCACCAGGAACGGTCCCTGGTCGGCCCGCTCCAGCGCAAGCTCTATGCCGGCGTCCAGCGCCGAGGGACCGAAATCGGCCAGCACGTCCAGCGTGATCTCGGCAAGATCGATCGGCCGCTTCTCGATCGCGTGATTTTGCAGGCGCGCGAGGTCGAGCATGGCGGAGACCAGCGAGGTGAGGCGGCGGACGTCCCGAACCAGCTCGACCTTCAGGGCCGGCTCGGCCACGTCCTCGATCTTCGCGCGCAGCAGCGTGAGCGGCGTGCGGAGCTGATGGGCGGCATTGCCGAGAAACCGGCGCTGCATCCTGATATAGGCGTCGATCTCGCCGAAGGCACGGTTCAGCGCCTTCACAAGCGGCTTCAGCTCGCGGGGGACCTCCGACAGCGATATCAGGCCTTGCGGCGCTGCAGGGTCGATCGCGAGCGCGCGAAGCGCCACCCGCTCGATACCGCGTGAGACGAAACGCGCGGCCAGCGCCGCGCCGACGGCAACGGTCGCGGCAAAGGCCAGCGCCAGCAGCGTGATCGAAAAGATACTGCGGATGAGAAAGTTTCTCGCCATCCGGCCGAAACGGACTTGAGGCTCGCCGACCATCATCGCGAGCCGCAACGCCCCCCGTTGCACGACAGCGAGGCAGAAGGTGCTCTTCTGGTCGAGTGTGCTGAAGACCGATGAGCCGACGGGCCCGTGATAGGGAAACGCGAAGGGGAGGGCGGGCCGGCGTTCGCTGCCGTACTCGCTGACCAGCGCGCCCGCGGACACGACATACCAGAGGTTCGGGCTGTCCGCTTTCAGCTCCTCGAGGGCGCGCGTCGGGCGCACCGTCAGGTTCTGCCCCTCGACTATGGTGGCGCGATCGAGAACGGCGGCCACGACCCGGCAAGCCCTGAACTCGCGCTCCTCCATCGGATAGCGCCAGATGAAGAGGCCGAGCATGATCAGGAAAATCGTCGTCGCGGCGATGCCGAGCGACAGCGCAAACGTCCGGGCGATCGACGTCATCGCGGTGTTGCCAGCCGCAGGATGTAGCCGATGCCGCGCATGCTGCGGATCTCGACGTCGCCGCCGAGCGCGGCCAGTTTCTTCCGCAGGCGCGAGACCTGCGCTTCGAGCGTGTTGGATTCGATCTCGTCGTCGAAGCCGTAGATCTCCTCGATCAGGGCGGCGCGTGTGATGACACGGTCGCGGCGCATGAGGAGCGCTCCGAGGATCAGCGCCTCGCGCCGCCGCAGCAGGATTTTGGCGTCGGCGACCACCGCTTCGTTGCTGCCGAGATGCAGCTCGACATTGCCGAGCGACAGCACCGCGGGTGCGAGCAGGCGAGGCCGCCGCAAGACGGCGCGCACACGCGCGATCAGCTCCTGCGGCTCGAATGGCTTGCCGAGATAGTCGTCGGCGCCGCCGTTGAGGCCGTCAACGACGTCCTCCTTGGCGTCCTTGGACGTCAGCATGATGATCGCGGGGCGTTCCGGCAACCGGCTCAGCGCCGTGACCACCTCGAGCGCATCGCCGTCCGGCAGCATCCGGTCGACGATGGCGAGATCGTATTTGAAATTGTCCAGCGCCTGGCGGGCGTCGGCAATCGAGCCGACGAGGTCGACGACGCCGTGCAATTGCCCGAGCAGGCGGCTGACATAGGCGCCGATCTGCGGTTCGTCTTCGATCACGAGGGAGCGCACGCGGATCGTCCTTGACTCTGCTGGGGCAACAAAACCCCGACCTTGACGCTCCCTGGCCGAATTCCGGCATTTCGGTTCGTGCGCGAGGTTCCCTTTAAGGCAGCGAGCTTGGCGAATAAAAGGCAGGGACGGGGGCGCTCACCTCGCGCGCGGTCAAAGTTCGGAGCGTGAACGCGTCCCGGGCAATGTTCGGGTAATGTTGGTCCGGCGGCGCGCCTGGCGCGGAATGTCGCAGGGGCGGTCGGCCGTTGCAATCTTGGGGCAATTTTGCCGGACCACATGCTGTGGCTCCAACCACACCAGTCGACCAGGCCCAGCAGGGTCCGGTCCGGGGCCCCGTAATGAAG
This sequence comes from Bradyrhizobium sp. WSM2254, assembly GCF_000472645.1. Lineage (NCBI taxonomy): Bacteria > Pseudomonadati > Pseudomonadota > Alphaproteobacteria > Hyphomicrobiales > Nitrobacteraceae > Bradyrhizobium > Bradyrhizobium sp. WSM2254. The sequence goes on from NZ_AXAB01000063.1 coordinate 17,830, forward strand.
CAATTTGACGAAGCCGCTCTCGATCGTGCGGCGAGCGCGCAGCAGAGCTTGCTGAGCGCATTCCTTGCCGCACTCGGCGCGATCATGGCGATCCCTCAGTCTGCATCCGCGCAGACCGCGTTCACGCTCCCGGCCCCGCCATTCGACCTGCCGATGCTGCCCTCGCCGTCAGGCAACTGGACCGTCATGGTCGGTATCGGCGGTGAATACACGCCGGACTTCGTCGGGTCGAAGAACGGAAAATTCCGCCCGATCCCGATCTTCTCCATTCGCCGTGCCGGATCGATCGACCAGTTTCGCGGGCCCCGCGACAGCGCCAGCATTGCGCTGCTCGACGTCGGCAATTTTCGCGCCGGGCCTGCGTTCAAATACGTCTCCTCGCGCAAGAGCGACAAATATTCCGAGCTGACCGGCCTTGGCGACGTCAAGGCCGCATACGAGCTCGGCGGCTTCGTCGAATATTATCCGGTCGACTGGCTGCGCCTGCGCAGCGAACTGCGCCAGGGCGTGGGTGGCCATACCGGCACGGTGGCTGATGTTTCCGCCGACGTCATCGTGCCGCTGATCCAAAGGCTCACGATCTCGGCCGGCCCGCGCTTCACCTGGAAAAGCACCAAGGCGACCGCACCGTATTTCGGTGTCGATGCCACGCAGGCGCTGGCGTCGGGACTGCCGATGTACGATGCCAGGGGCGGTGCGCACTCGGTCGGCTTCGGCAGCCAGATCTCCTATCGCATCAATCCGCAGTGGGAGGTCCATGCCTATGTCGAATACGAGAAGCTGCTCGGCGATGCCGCGGACAGCCCGCTGGTGAAGCTGCGGGGATCGTCGAACCAGACCACGATCGGCCTGGGCGCGTCCTATTCGTTCGACTTCAGGATTCGATAGGTCGCCATGCGCCGTCATGTTGCTCTATGGATTGCCCTCGCGGTCGCCTCCGTCGCCCTCGGTGCCGCCGCGGCGTTCGAGACGCGCGCGAGCCGGCTCCAGGCGATCAAGACCGTCGGCATCGTCTCGGCCATCGGCGAGGAGATGAGCCTGACGCAGGCCGGGCTGACCGCGCTCGGCAATGCCGGCCAGAGCGCCTCGATCACCGCCTGGGGGCTCGACGAGATGATCGTCCAGCAGGCGACGAAGCTCTTGAGCGGACGCTTTCGCGTGCAGCCGGTAAGCTACAGGCGCGCCGCGTTCGCCGCGATCAGGGATTCGGCGGTCGCGCCCGTCAATCTGCTGCGCAGCGATCCGTTCAAGGAGCTGGTTCGCAGCGATGTCGCTCCGCAGGGGCTGGATGCCTACATCGTCATTACACGGGCAAGATCCAAGCTCGGCAGCGGCCGCAACGTCGAGGGCATCGGGCTCGTCCAATACCGGACGCTGCTTGCAGATTACGGCCTGATCCACGCGCTCTACGAGGTGCGCGTGATCGACGGCAAGTCGTTCGACGTGATCGAGAAGCGGGCGGCCGCGCCGCTCGACAACACCGGGACCGTGCGGCTCGCCGGTCCGAGCGGGCCGGTCGACGAGACGTTTGACGGTCCGGCGTCGGGGGAACGGCTGCGCACGGCGATTGTGGACCTCGTCACGCGCAGCCTTCCGGTCACGCTGAGCGACATGCACCTGATGGAAACTCAGTGACCCCTCAGGTCACCGGCGCCGGATTGAACAGCGTGAGGTCGTTGTGGATGCCCCAGCGGTCCGACCACGGTTTGGTGCGGCCGCTGGCGACGTCGAGGATCAGGCGGAACAGGTCCCAGCCGCATTCCTCGATGGTCTTCTCGCCGGTGGCGATGCTGCCCGAATCGAAGTCGATCAGGTCCTTCCAGCGCCGCGCGAGCTCGCTGCGGGTTGCGACCTTGATCACGGGCGCAGCCGCAAGGCCGTAGGGCGTGCCGCGGCCGGTGGTGAACACCTGCAGCGTCATGCCGGAGGCGAGCTGGAGCGTGCCGCAGATGAAGTCGGAAGCGGGCGTTGCCGCGAACAGCATGCCCTTCTGCGTCGCCTTCTCGCCGGGCGAGAGCACGCCGGTGATGGCGGACGAGCCGGACTTGACGATCGAGCCCAGTGATTTTTCGACGATGTTGGCGAGGCCGCCCTTCTTGTTGCCGGGCGTGGTGTTGGCGCTGCGATCGGCGCCGCCGCGGGCGAGATAAGAATCGTACCAGGCCATCTCGCGCACCAGCGCGCGGCCGACGTCCTCGTTGATTGCGCGTCGCGTCAGGAGCTGGATCGCATCGCGCACTTCGGTCACTTCCGAGAACATCACGGTGGCGCCGGCGCGCACCAGGAGGTCGGCGGCGAAGCCGACCGCGGGGTTCGCGGTGACGCCGGAGAACGCGTCGCTGCCGCCGCATTGCAGGCCGATGACGAGGTCGGCGGCCGGGCAGGTCTCGCGGGTGCGCTTGTTGAGGATTTTCAGGCGTGCTTCGGCCTGGGTCATGATGGCATCGACGATCGCGCCAAAGCCGTCGAAGGCCTCGTCCTGCATGCGGACGATGGCGTCGCTGACGCCTTCCGGCACCAGCCGCTCGGGCGCGAGCTTTTCGCAACCGAGGCTGATGACCAGAATCTCGCCGCCGAAATTCGGGTTGAGCGCCAGGTTCTGCAGCGTGCGGATCGGCACCACCGCGTCGGGCGCGTTGATGGCGACGCCGCAGCCATAGGCATGCGTCAGCGGCACGACGTCGTCGACGTTCGGATACTTCGGCAGCAGCTCGGCGCGGATGCGCTTCACGGCATATTCCATCGTGCCCTTGACGCATTGCACGGAGGAGGAGATGCCGAGGATGTTCTTGGTACCGACCGAGCCGTCCGGATTGCGGAAGCCTTCGAAGGTAAAGCCTTCCAGCGGCGGCAGCGGAGCGGGCACGGCGGTCGAGATTTCAAGCTTGTCGAGGGCGGGGGCTTCCGGCATGCGGATGCGTGCCTCGTCGACCCACTCACCCGCCAGGATCGGCGAGAGTGCGTAGCCGATCACCTCGCCATAGCGGACGATCGGCGCATCCTGCGCGATATCGACCAGCGCCGTCTTGTGCCCCTGCGGCACAAAGGCGCGCAGCGCCAGCCCGCAGGCAAAGCGGGAGCCGGCGGGAAGCCCGAAATCATTGACGACGATCGCGACATTGTCGCGCTCGTTGAGCTTGATGTAGCGGGGCTGCTCCTTCGCTGCGACGTCCTGGTCCATCTGCTTTGCCTCAGAAGCTGAAGTCGTAGGGTGGGCAAAGGCGCAACGCGCCGTGCCCACCATGCTTCACACTGAACATAAGCGGTGGGCACGCTTCGCTTTGCCCACCCTACGATATTTTCCCCGTGGTTAGCCGGGATAGGTGTAGGCCGTCTTCACCGTCGTGTAGAACTCGCGCGCATAGGAGCCCTGCTCGCGGGCGCCGTAGCTCGAACCCTTCCTGCCGCCGAACGGCACGTGATAGTCGACGCCGGCGGTCGGCAGGTTGACCATCACCATGCCGGACTCGCTGTTGCGCTTGTAGTGCGAGGCGTATTTCAGGCTGGTGGTGCAGATGCCGGAGGCGAGGCCGAACTCGGTATCGTTGGAGATCGCGAGCGCTTCCTCGTAGTTCTTGGCGCGAATGACGGCGGCGACCGGGCCGAAGATCTCTTCGCGCGCGATGCGCATGTTGTTGTTGGCTTCGGTGAACAGCGCCGGCTGGAGATAGTGGCCGGGCGTCTCGCGCTTGAGCAGCTCGCCGCCGAAGGCGAGCTTTGCGCCTTCGTCCTGGCCGATCTTGATGTAGCGCAGGTCCTGGTCGAGCTGGCTCTGGTCGACAACGGGGCCGATATGCACGCCGGCCTTGAGCGCGTCGTCCACCGACAGGCCCTTCAGGCGCTCGGCTACCGCCGCGACGAAGCGGTCGTGGATGCCTTCCGTGACGATCAGGCGCGAGGAGGCGGTGCAGCGCTGGCCGGTCGAGAAGTAGGCGCCGTTGACGGCGACTTCGACGGCAGTCTTGAGGTCCGCGTCGTCGAGCACGACCAGCGGATTCTTGCCGCCCATCTCGAGCTGGAACTTCTTCATCGGATTCGACAGCACGCAGGCCTGCGCGATCTTGCGCCCGGTCTGCACCGAGCCGGTGAAGGAGATCGCGGCGACGTCGGGATGATCGAGCAGGGTCTGGCCGACCACGGAGCCGGAGCCGACGACGAGGTTGAACACACCGGCCGGAATGCCGGAGCGGGTGATGATCTCGGACAGCGCATGCCCGGAGCCCGGCACCAGCTCGGCGGGCTTGAACACGACAGTGTTGCCGTAGCAGAGCGCGGGGGCGATCTTCCAGGCGGGGATCGCGATCGGGAAATTCCAGGGCGTGATCATGCCGACGACGCCGACGGGCTCACGGGTGAGCTCGACATCGAGACCGGGACGGACGGACGCACCCTTCTCGCCGATCAGGCGCAGCGCTTCGCCGGCGAAGAATGCAAAGATCTGGCCGGCACGGGCGACTTCGCCGATCCCCTCGGGGAGCGTCTTGCCTTCCTCGCGGGCGAGCAGGCGGCCGAGCTCTTCCTTGCGGGCGAGGATTTCGAGGGAAATCTTGTTCAGCGCGTCATAGCGCACCTGAGGCGTCGACTGCGCCCAGGCGGGGAAGGCGGCCTTGGCTGCCGCAATCGCCTTCTCGGTCTGCGCCTTGTCGGCCTTGGCGTACTCGCCGACGAGATCGTTGGTGTTGGAGGGGTTGATGTTCTTGGTGACGCCGGAGCCATCGACCCATTCGCCGCCGATGAAGTTCTTCAGGATCGCAGTCATCTCATTCCTCCAGGGAAGTTTTCTAACGCACGAGGCAGGGACGCTTGTCGTCGAAGGTCCAGCCGGGGATCAGGTCCTGCATGGCAATAGCGTCATCGCGGGCGCCGAGTCCATGCTGCTTGTAGAGGTCATGCGCGGCGTCGATGGCCGCCCTGTCGATTTCGATACCCAGTCCCGGCCTGTCGGGGACCGCAATCTTGCCGCCCTTGATCTGGAGCGGCTCCCGGGTCAGCGCCTGGCCGTCCTGCCAGATCCAGTGGGTGTCGATCGCGGTGACCTTGCCCGGGGCAGCGGCGCCGACATGGGTGAACATGGCGAGCGAAATGTCGAAATGGTTGTTGGAGTGCGAGCCCCAGGTCAGGCCGTTGTCCCGGCAGGTCTGGGCCACGCGCACCGAGCCTTGCATAGTCCAGAAATGGGGATCGGCCAGCGGAATGTCCACCGCCCCCAGGCGCAGCGCGTGGGAGAGCTGGCGCCAGTCGGTGGCGATCATGTTGGTCGCCGTCGGCAGGCCCGTGGCGCGGCGGAACTCGGCCATGATCTCGCGGCCGGAGAAGCCGGCCTCGGCGCCGCAGGGGTCTTCGGCATAGGCGAGGATGCCGTGCATGTCCTTGCAGAGGCTGACAGCCTCGTCGAGCGACCAGGCGCCGTTCGGGTCCAGCGTGACACGTGCGTCGGGGAAACGCCTGGCGATCGCGGTGACGGCCTCGATCTCCTGCTCGCCGCGGAGCACGCCGCCCTTGAGCTTGAAGTCGGCGAAGCCGTAATGGTCGTGGGTGGCCTCCGCGAGCCGCACCACGGTCTGCGGCGTCATCGCTTCCTGATGGCGGAGGTTGAACCATTCCGCCTTGCCGGTCTCGCCACTGACGTAATCGAGCCTGGACTTGCTGCGGTCGCCGACGAAGAAGAGATAGCCGAGCGTCTCGACGCTCTTGCGCTGCTGGCCTTCGCCGAGCAGCGCGGCGACCGGCAGGTTGAGATGCTGGCCGAGCAGGTCGAGCAGCGCGGACTCGATCGCCGTGACCGCATGGATCATGACGCGGAGGTCGAAGGTCTGCTTGCCGCGGCCGCCGGCGTCACGATCGGCGAAGGCCGTGCGGACGTCGGCGAGGATGTTGTTCATCGCGCCGACGGTCTTGCCGATCACGAGATCGCGCGCGTCCTGGAGCGTCTGCCAGATCTTCTGCCCGCCCGGCACCTCGCCGACGCCGGTGTGGCCGGCATTGTCGGTGAGGATGACGATGTTGCGGGTGAAGAACGGCGCATGCGCGCCGCTCAGATTGAGGAGCATGCTGTCGCGGCCCGCGACCGGGATCACCTGCATCGCCGTGACGACCGGTGCGCCAGAAATTTCCGTCCGGGCCATCGCACGCTCCTCCCTGTTGTGTTCGGTCGTTATTCTGCAGCCTGTTGTGACGATCGGATGGCGGGCAGGTTCTTGACCAGCGCGGTGAGCTCCGCAATCTCCTGCTCGGTGAGATCGGTCAGCGGCGGGCGGACCGGGCCGGAGTCGCGGCCGATCACCTTCATGCCGGCCTTGATGATCGAGACCGCATAGCCCTTCTTGCGGTTGCGGATCGCGATCAGCGGCAGGATGAAATCCTTCAGCCCGGCATGGATCGTCGCGTGATCGCGCTTGCGCACGGCGGCGTAGAAATTGGTCGCGAATTCCGGCACGAAGTTGAACACGGCCGAGGAATAGGTCGTCACGCCCATGTCGAGATAGGGCAGCGCGAAGGTTTCCGCAGTCGGCAGGCCGCCGATATAGGTGAGACGGTCGCCGAGCTTGGTGTAGACGCGCGTCATCAGCTCGATGTCGCCGATGCCGTCCTTGTAGCCGACGAGGTTCGGGCAGCGCTCGGCGAGGCGGGCCAGCGTGTCGGGCTGGAGGATGGCATTGTCGCGGTTGTAGACGATGACGCCGATCTTCACGGCGGCGCAGACCGCCTCGACATGGGCGGCAAGGCCGTCCTGCTCGGAATGGGTGAGATAGGGCGGCAGCAGCAACAGACCGTCGGCGCCGGCCTTCTCGGCGCCAACAGCGATCTCGCGGGCGATCGCGGTGCCATAGCCGGTGCCGGCGAGCACGGGCACGCGGCCCTTGGTCTCCTCCACGGCGATCTTGACGATTTGCGGAACCTCGGTCGGCGTCAGCGAGAAGAACTCGCCGGTGCCACCGGCGGCGAACAGGCCTGCGACGTCATAGCCGCACAGCCAGTCCATGTTGGCCCGGTAGGTCGCCTCGTCGAAGGAGTAATCCGCCTTGAACGGCGTGACGGGGAAGGACAGGAGGCCCGATCCGATCTTCTGGGCCATTTCCTGCGGGGTCATCTTGCTCATGGGCGCGGCTCCCTGATTGCGTGTTGTGGAGGACGCAAGCCTGCGCGTCCATGCGCCGTGGTTTAGGAGACCGTTCGATGCGCGTCCAAGCCAAAGCCTATATCGACTGATGCGAAATCAGCATCAATCTTCCATGGTCTCCGCCGAGGACAACTCACCTGCGATTTTGACCAGCGCCGACAGCAGCGGATTCTCGTCGTCGCGGCGCCAGACCATGAACAGCTCGACCGGGACGCGCGTGCGCAGCTTCAGGGGGCGCAGCCGCACGTCGGAGATCTTCAGGCTTGCGGCCGCGGCCGGCACGATGGCAAGGCCGAGGCCGGCACGGACCATGGCGAGGATCGAGTGGATCTGGCTCAGATGCTGGACATAGCGCGGCAGCACGTCGGCGCGGGTGAACAGCGCCACCAGGAGATCGTGGAAGTAGCGGCTCTCATAGGGCGAATACATCACGAAGGGCTGGTCGTCGAAATCCTTGATGGTGATGCTGTCGGCGCTTGCCAGCGGGTGCTTCTTCGGGATCGCGGCAAGCAGGGGCTCGGCGACGACACGGCGGCTGGCAACTTCAGGGCGCGCGATCGGCGGCCTGAGCAGGCCGGCATCGATCTGGCCGGAGCTGAGCGCCTCGAACTGGTCGCCGGAGACCATCTCCTTCAGCGAGAAATCGACTTCGGGCAGCTTGGCGCGGCAGGCCGCGACGAGCTCCGGCAGGAAGCCGTAGGCGGCGGCTGCCGTAAAGCCGATCTTGAGCGAGCCGGTCTTGCCCAGCGCGATGCGGCGGGCGACCTGCGAGGCGCTCTCCGCAAGCTTCAGGATGCGCCGCGCCTCCGGCAGGAAGCTGCGGCCCGCAGGGGTCAGGCGCACCGAACGGCTGGTGCGCTCCAGCAGCGGCGCGTCGATGATGTGCTCGAGCACCTGGATCTGCCGCGAGAGCGGCGGCTGGGTCATGTTCAGCCGCGCGGCGGCGCGGCCGAAGTGCAGTTCCTCCGCCACCGTGACGAAACAGCGGAGCTGGTTGAGGTCGAACATCGATACATGCCTTAGATGAATAAGGCGTTTCCCCGGCACTTCTAGCATCGATCATCCCCAAAACAAAGACGGCGGCTTTTTGGGCCGCCGTTGAGTTGCCTGGTCAAGCTCCCGTGGGAGCCCTCAGGAGGAACGTTTGAGCACCACCCGCTCGATCTTGCCCACCACGACGAGATAGGCGAACGCGGCGACCAGCGCGTTGGCGCCGACGAACAGCAGTGCACCGTTGAAGGAGCCGGTCGCGGCCAGGATGTAGCCGATCACGATCGGGGTGGTGATCGAGGAGAGGTTGCCGAAGGTGTTGAACAGGCCGCCGGAGACGCCGCCGGCTTCCTTCGGCGATGTGTCGGAGACGACGGCCCAGCCGAGCGCGCCGATGCCCTTGCCGAAGAAGGCGAGCGCCATGAAGCCGACCACCAGCGCCTGTCCGTCGACATAGTTGCAGGCGATGATCGACATCGACAGCAGCATGCCGCCGACGATCGGAATCTTGCGCGCCATGGTCAGCGACCCCGTGCTGCGCAGGATCGCGTCCGAGATGATGCCGCCGAGCACGCCGCCGATGAAGCCGCACAGTGCGGGCAGCGTCGCGACGAAGCCGGCTTGCAGGATCGACAGCCCGCGCTCCTTGACGAGGTACACCGGGAACCAGGTCAGGAAGAAATAGGTCAGCGTGTTGATGCAGTACTGGCCGAGATAGACGCCGAGCATCATGCGGTTGGAGAGCAACTGGCGGATATGGTCCCAACCGGAGCCGGCCTCCGGCACGCGCTCTTGCTTCAGATCGTCTCTGGGCGCGTCGAGATCGACCAGCGCGCCGCCTTCCTTGATGTAATCGAACTCGGCCTCGTTGATCCCGGGATGCTCCTTCGGGCCATAGATGGTCTTGATCCAGACGAGGCCCATGACGATGCCGAGGGCGCCCATCACGAAGAACACGAAGCGCCAGCCGTAAGCGTGTGCGATCCAGCCCATCAGCGGCGCGAAGATCACGGTGGCGAAATACTGTCCCGAGTTGAAGAAGGCGGACGCGGTGCCGCGCTCATTGCCGGGAAACCAGGCCGCGACGATGCGGGCATTGGCGGGGAAGGAGGGCGCTTCCGCGATGCCGACTAGGAAGCGCAGGCCGAACAGCACGACGATCGCGGTGCCGGCACTGAAGAAGCCGACCCAGCCCTGCATCATCGTGAACAGCGACCAGACGATGATGCTGAAGGCATAGACGAGGCGCGAGCCGTAGCGGTCGAGCAGCCAGCCGCCCGGCACCTGCGCGATGACATAGGACCAGCCGAACGCCGAGAAGATGTAGCCCATCGCGACGGGATCGAGATGCAGCTCCTTGGAGAGCGCGGGGCCTGCGATCGAGAGCGTGGCGCGGTCCGCGTAATTGACTGTCGTGACCAGGAACAACATGGTCACGATGAACAGCCTGACGCGAGACCTCCTCGCGTCCGCTGCGGACACCACTGCGCTCATCACGCCTCCTTAGAACTCGAAATGTTTCCTCACCACGACTCCTAGAGGCGCGCGCGGCAAAGTGTCCAAGTTGAAGGGAGTATCGATTGATGCCGATTTTGGATTGATGGAACGGCAGGTGGGAGGGAACGATTGTGAGCTGACGAGCATGCGTAGGCAAGATGGCGCCACGCACTCAACTGTCATTCCCCGCGAAGGCGGGGAATCCAGTACGCCGCGGCGTCTCGATTCAATCACAGCCGTTACGGAGTACTGGATCGCCCGCCTTCGCGGGCGATGACACCGAGAGTGTTGAGAGTGCGAACCCCAAGCTTGTCATTGCGAGCGCAGCGAAGCAATCCAGCATCTTTCCGCGGAGGGAGTCTGGATTGCTTCGCTGCGCTCGCAAGACGGTGTGGCGAAAAGCGCGTAGCCCGCATGAGCGTAGCGATATGCGGGGACAGTGGTCCCGGATGTCGCTGCGCTCATCCGGGCTACGACGTCCGTGCGCTACCGCTGCGCGCCCGGCAACAACGGCGCCAGGAGTCCGCGCGTCACGCCCGGCGGCACGGCATCGAGGCCGAGCACGGAGCTCGCTGCGGGAAGCGCCGCATCCGCCATTGCGGCGTGGCCTTCGGCGCTTGGATGCACGGCGCCGCCATAGACGGCGGAGAGCACGCCCCAGGTGGCGTCGTGGATGTCGGTCGGCTGGCTCGCGGCCGGCAGGCCTTGCGGATAGGTCATCGCCGCGAAGTAGCTGTCGTTGGCGTCGCGGATCCAGCGGGCGCGCGGCAGATAGGCGCGATACTCCGAGGCGCCGCGGCCGCACAGCATCGGCTGGCTCGCCGCCGTCACGATGTCCGGATTGAAGCTCTGGCCGTTCTCGGCAAAGCAGGTGCGGTCGAATTCGGGATCGTTGCCGGAATGGGCGCAGAAGCCGTGATCTCCGAACGCTGCCTGATGCGCGTCGACGAAGGTCATGCGGTCGGCTTCGGGATCGCGGCACAGCGCGCCGCGGGTGCAGGTGGCGAGCCCCTTCAGCTGCGGCAGGAATTCGGTGTCGACGAAGGTCGAGACGCGGGCGAGGCGCTGCGGGTCGGCGTTGAAGGACGGATGAATGTCGAAGCCGGCGCGGCCGCCGCGGCAGGGCACGCCGCCGTCGGCGAGCGCCGGATTGGCGTAAGAGACATAGACCACATGCGAGAGGTCGCCGCCGACGAGCGGCTTCAGCGCCTCCCGCAGCTTGACGAAGTTCTGCGGCAGCTCGCGCGCCAGCGCATCGCGGGACTCGTCGACGCTCGCCATCACGCCGGAGCGGCGGAACAGCGCGCGCTCGGTCGCGGTGTCGACGATGACGTCGGCGACGAGACCGGAGAAGTAGACATCATTGGCACCGACCGAGAGCAGCACGAGGTCGAGCGTGCGGTCCGGCTGGCGTTTCTTCGCCGCGGTGAGCGCCTCTCGCAGCTCGGCGACCTGCGCGTTCACGCTGGTCTGGCAACTGCCGTTCTTGCTGGGCGCGCATTCGCGGGCGCGCTGCGAGCCGAGCAGCCCGTCGCCGATGCTGGCGCCGGTGCAGGCGAGCGGCAGAAAGGTCACCGCGATGTGGGTGTAGCGCACCGCGAGCGCCAGCGCGGTGCGGGCCTGGTAGCTGTAGAGCGAGCGGTGGCAGGGGGAGTTGAACCAGAGCGCGCCGTAGCGCTGCCAGTTGGCGAGCGTATCCGGCGCCTCGCAGGCGCGTCCGCCTTTGTAGCTGGCGCGGCTCGGCCGGTAGTATTGCCCGCCGGCGGTGCCGAGATAGGAGCGGAAGCAGAAACCTTCGTCCGACAGCGCCAGCGGCCGGTCGGGATTGCCTTCACCCGAGGCAATGCTGTCGCCGAGGCCGGCGACGAAGATGTCGCGGACCTGGATCTCGGCCTGAACGCGCTGGGTCGGATCGGAGCCGGAGGAGACGTCGACGCTCGCGACCGTCTGCTTGCCGTAGCGGACGCGCAGGTTGACCGGTTCGGCGCAGTCGAAGGTCTGTTGTCGCGGCCCGTCGCCGTCGTCGAACGACCAGGCGCAGGTGGCGCCGACCGGCACCGCGCCGACGAGGCGCACGGTGACGGGGTGGTCGACCGGGGTGATGTAGTCTTCCTTGGTGTTGTCGCGGGTGCAGGGCTGATTGACCCGGCCCTGGAGGTCGATGCAGAGCCGGTTGACCATGTTGCGGGCCCAGCCGCGGCCCTCGCTCTGGAGCTCCAGCGACTGCTCGGCGGCGAGGATGCTGCGGTTGCGCGCGTTCTCCACATGAAGCAGGAAGTCGCGCTCCTCGCGGAACAGGCGGAAGCGGCTGCGCACCTCCCAGGAAATCTGCATGGCGCCGGCGTCCTGCGCGGCTGCGCGCTCGGGCGGCAAAGCAGTCAAAATCCCCGCAAGCAGCAGGGCGCCTGCGAAGAAGGTGCGAAGAGATGATCGGATCATGGCCCGCGTGTTCAACGGCAAAGTTGAGGCGGAAATAAGAGAGGATTGCTCCCCCGCCCGCAACCTTTGTCTGACGATCTTGCGCGCCGCCGTCCAGCGCCTCAGCGCTTGCTGGCCTGCCGAAGCGACCGTTCGCGCTCCATCGCCGCCACCTGCTTGGGCAGGTTGCCCTGGGCGCAGGCCTCCGCCAGCCGCCGTCGCTCCTGCCAGGGCTCGACCACGTTCATCCAGAGCTCGCGTGCGCCCATGATGGAGATGGCGAGGCCGAACGGGATCACGAAATAGAGCAGGCGGAACACCAGCAGCGTCGCCAGAAGCTGCTCGCGGCCGAATTCCGGCAGCGCCACCAGCATGGCGGCGTCGAATACGCCGATCGAGCCGGGGGCATGGCTGGCAAAGCCGAGCAGCGTCGCCAGGATGAACACGACGGCGAGCGACAGGAAGTCGATCGGCGGATTGGCCGGCATCAAGAGGTACATCGCCGTGGCGCAGAAGCCGAGATCGACCACGCCGATCAGGATCTGCACCAGCGTCAGCGGTGCCGAGGGCAACACCACCTTCCAGCCCTTCTGGCCGAGCTCGCGGCGCTTCTCGCCCATGCACAGCCAGACCAGATAGGCGCCGATCGAGGCGAGGCCGCCGAGCGCGATCAGCCGATTGATCGGCGACGGGAGCTGATCCATGTAGGAGGCGGCATCGGGATGGATGGCCATGCCGATCGAGAGCACGAAGATGTTACCGAGCCAGAAGGTCAGGCCCGACAGGAAGCAGATTTTCGCAACGTCGATCGCGTTCAGCCCATAATCCGAATAGATCCGGAAACGGATCGCGCCGCCCGTGAACACCGTGGCGCCGATGTTGTGGCCGATCGAATAGGACGTGAAGCTGGAGAGCGCTGCAATGCGATAGGGCACGTGCTTCTTGCCGATCGTTCGCAGTGCAAAAAAGTCGTAGAAGGTCAGCGTACAGAACGCGAAGAAGACGCAGATCGCCGCCAGCCCGATATTCCCGCGGGGAATCTCGGTCAATGCAGTCAGGATGACGCCGGTGTCGATACCCTTGAGGGTCCGCACCAGTGTGGTGATTGCGAAGGCAATGATGAAGACGCTCGCGGCAATTCCGAGCCGTCGCCAGCCAATCCATCTCTTGAAGCCGCGCTTCAACGCGGGCAGCAGTCCGTGCATTCATCCTCCCGGCTGGGGGCAAGACCGACAAGGCCAGGTATTGGCCAGTCGGGCGCGATGGTTGCCAAAGGCAGGCGTCGATCGCTAGGCATGATCCAGATCATTTAAGGCAAAAACGGTGACTTGTGCAGCCCTTGACAAGGATAGGTTCTGTGCCGGACCGGCGACTTTTGTCATATGTGGTTCACATCGGACGCGCGTTAAGCATATGAGTCGTCAGATCGGCCCGGCGCGCGCGTTCGTTTGTTGGCATGGTTTCATATCGTGCCGTCCACTGCATTGTTCCAGCGCAAGCGATGCCGGCCTTTTAGGAACGTCGATGCCGCGTGCCCGTTAGCGCCCCATCAGCAATCGAACATGGCGGAAATATGCGGCTATTCGTGCAAGCCGGTGCCTCCGTGTTCCCGAAACCCAAGAGGATCGGAACGATGGGACTGTTCACAAAAGACATCAAAACCATGAACGACCTGTTCGTGCACCAGCTCCAGGACATCTACTATGCCGAGCAGCAACTCACTAAGGCGCTGCCGAAAATGGCCGACAAGGCCACCGACCCGCAGCTGAAACAGGGCTTTTTGACGCACCTCGAGGAAACCAAGCAGCACGTCAAGCGGCTCGAGGAAGTGTTCAGGATGCACGGCGCGCAGGTGAAGGCGGTCGACTGCCCGGCGATCGACGGTATCATCGAGGAGGCCGACGAGACCGCCGGCGAAGTCGCCGACAAGGCGGTGCTCGACGCAGCGCTGATCAATGCGGCGCAGGCCGCCGAGCATTACGAGATCGTGCGTTACGGCAGCCTGATCGCCTGGGCCAAGCAGCTCGGCCGGACCGATTGCGCCGCCGTGCTCGCCAAGACGCTCGAGGAAGAGAAGGCGACCGACAAGAAGCTCACGACGCTTGCCGAGAGCAAGGTGAATTTGCGCGCGGCAAGCTGATGACGGTTTAGCCGACGACCGCCGCGCGGTGGTCCGCGCGGCGCGCTGTTTCTCGCTTCATCTGCTGTCATGCCCCGCGAAGGCGGGGCATCCAGTACTCCGCAGCGGGACTTCGTTTGCACAATTTCCGCCGCGGAGTACTGGATCGCCCGCCTGCGCGGGCGATGACACCGAATGTGGAGTCAGTGTATCGCTCAACATTCATCCTTCGTCCATTGTCGAAGCATGACGGCGGATCGGCGGCCTATATTTCGCATGGGGCTGCATCGGAGGGCAGCATGCGAGCAAGCATCATCAAATACGAAGCCTTCGACGACGGAGCCGGCGCGCCACGCGCCTCGTCGCGTCCTGCAACCGCGCTGACGCTGGCCGCGATGAGCCTCGGTTATGGCGTGGTGCAGCTCGACGTCACCATCGTCAACACAGCGCTCGATGCGATGGGCAGGACGCTCGGCGGCGGTATTGCCGAACTGCAATGGGTCGTCAGCGCCTATACCATTGCCTTTGCCGCCTTCATCCTGACGGCCGGCGCACTCGGCGATCGGATCGGCGCCAAGCGCGTCTTCATGGCCGGGTTCGCCATCTTCACCGCGGCCTCGCTCGCCTGTGCGTTGTCGCCCAATGCAATCGTGCTGATCGCGGCACGACTGGTCCAGGGCCTGGCGGCGGCGATCCTGGTGCCGAATTCGCTGGCGTTGCTCAATCATGCCTATGCGGACGACCGCGCGCGCGGCCGCGCCGTCGCGATCTGGGCCGCCGGAGCCAGCCTTGCGCTCACCGCGGGCCCCTTCGTCGGCGGCGCGCTGATCACGCTGGTCGGCTGGCGCGCGATCTTTCTCGTCAACCTTCCGATCGGTCTCATGGGCCTTTGGCTGAGTTGGCGTCATGCAACGGAGACCACGCGCGCGCCATCGCGTGAGATCGATCTGCCCGGCCAGCTTGCGGCAATCGGCGCGCTGGGGGCGCTCGCCGGCGCGATCATCGAGGGCGGCGCGCTTGGCTGGGATGATCCGGCCGTGCTCGCGGCCTTCGCTTCAGCCCTTGTCCTTGCCGTGCTGTTCGTCCGGCGCGAGAGCCGCGCGGCGCAGCCGATGCTGCCCCTGTCCCTGTTCGGTCACCGGCTGTTCACCTTGACTGCGCTCGTCGGCCTGCTCGTGAACATCGCGATCTACGGCCTGATCTTCGTGCTCAGCCTGTACTTCCAGAGGATCAACGGGCTGTCAGCATGGTGGACCGGAATAGCCTTCGTGCCGATGATGGCCGCGGTGCTCCCGGTCAATCTGCTGGCGCCGCGCATCGCCGAGCGCATCGGTCCGTGCCCGACCATCGTCATCGGCGCCTGCGTCTCGGCGCTCGGCTGTCTCGGCCTGCTGTGGATCGAGGCTGACACGAGCTATTGGATGATCTGCGCGCAGATTGTCGCGATCAGCGGCGGACTTGGGCTGCTGGTGCCGCCGCTGACCTCGACCCTGCTGGGCAGCGTGGAGAAGGCGCGCTCCGGCATCGCGGCGGGCGTCCTCAACGCGACGCGGCAGACCGGCAGCGTGCTCGGCGTTGCACTGTTCGGCTCGCTGGTGGCCTCGGAAGGTGCGTTCATGGCCGGCTTGCACGCATCGCTGGTCGTATCGGCCACAGTCCTGCTGCTCGCTGCCGCCGTGATCGGGATCGGCGCGCCGCCGCGAGGATGAACAATATGAGCAAAGGAGCACATGTTCCGTTCACCATCTCCGGAACGAGGACATAGCCGGTTACCGACTGTCCACCTCTGCCGGTTCTAAGTGCAGGTCCGATAGGGGCCGGCAATGTATCAAGTTCTCTACTGTCTTACGGACCAGCATGATTGGCGTCTGGTCGCGCTCGGCGGGGCGGTGTGCCTGCTCGCGAGCGCGGCGGCGATCAGCCTGTTCTACCGCGCGCGGGCGGCGAGCGGGGGTGCTCGCGTCTCGTGGATCGCGCTCGACGCCATCGTCGCCGGCTGCGGCATCTGGGCAACCCATTTCATCGCAATGCAGGCTTACGGGCCGGGCGCCGGAGGCGCCTACAACATTCCCGTGACCGTCCTGTCGCTGATCTTCGCGATCGCGGTCACTTTCGTCGGGCTGAGCATCTCGGTGTCGGCGACGCGGGCGATCCCGGTCGCGCTCGGTGGTGCCGTCGTTGGTGGCGGCGTTGCCGCAATGCATTACACCGGCATGATGGCGCTCGAGATTCCTGCGCGCATCGGCTGGGAGACCGCCACCGTGACGGTCTCGATCATTCTTGGCGTTATCTTTGGATCGCTTGCGCTGGTCGTCGCGGGGCGGCGCGACAGCCTGGCGAATGCGCTCGGCGCGACGGTGCTGCTGACCGTTGCCATCGTCTCGCATCATTTCACCGCCATGGGCGCCGTGGAGCTGACGCCGGATCCTGCGATCGTCATCAGCGGCCTGTCGATTCCGCCGGCCTCATTGTCAATCCTCACCGCCAGCGCTGCAGTTGCGATCATCGCGATCGCGCTCGCAGCAGCTGTGCTCGACCGCCGTGCCAAGGGCGAGCTGGGACGCCAGCAGGTCGTGCTCGATACCGCGCTCGAGAATATGTCGCAGGGGCTGTGCATGTTCGACGCGGACGGCAAGATCATGCTGTTCAACGAGCGCTACGCGGCGATGCTTCGTCGCACCGATATCGCGCTCGCCGGCCGCCTGCTGGTCGACGTGCTGCGGGAAGAGCAGGCCAAGGGCCAGTGGCAAGGCGACGCGGAGGAATTCTTCTCGCGCCTCGTGGCCGACGCGCGCGAGGGCCGCACGACCAGCCAGATCGTCAACCGGTTCGGCCGCTCCATCCGGGTCGTCAACCAGCCGATGCAGGGCGGCGGCTGGGTCGCGACTTTCGAGGACATTACCGAATGGCTGGAGGCGCAGGCGAAGATCTCGCACATGGCGCGTCATGACGCGCTGACCGGTCTGCCGAACCGCGTGCTGTTCCACGAGCAGCTCGAGCAGGGGCTGCGCCGGGCGGGTTCGGGCGACCAGCTCGCGGTGCTCTGTCTCGATCTCGACCACTTCAAGGATATCAACGACTCGCTCGGCCATCCCATCGGCGATGCGCTGCTCAAGGAGGTCGGCCGCAGGCTGAGGGCGACCGTCGGCGAAAGCGACACGGTGGCGCGGCTTGGCGGCGACGAATTCTCCGTGGTCCAGATCGGACGGTCGGAGGAGGCTGCTGCGAGGTCCCTTGCCGGCCGCCTCGTCGAGGCGATCTCGGCGCCTTACGAGATCGACGGCCATCAGATCGTCATCGGTGTCTCGATCGGCATCTCGCTGTCGCCGCAGGACGGCAGCGATCCGGACGAGCTTTTGAAGAACGCCGACCTCGCGCTGTACCGCGCCAAGGCTGATGGCCGCGGCACCTACCGTTTCTTCGAGACCGGGATGGATGCGCGCGCGCAGGCGCGGCGTCTGTTGGAGATGGATTTGCGCGCGGCGCTGCAACGCGAGGAATTCCAGCCGTACTATCAGCCGATCCGCGACGTCGCCAGTGGTCGCGTCGTCGCCTTCGAGGCGTTGCTACGCTGGAACCATCCGCAGCGCGGCCTGATCGCTCCCATCAACTTCATTCCGCTGGCCGAGGAGACTGGACTCATTGTCCAGCTCGGCGAATTCATGCTGCGCTCCGCCTGCGCCGACGCGGCCACCTGGCCGGACGATATCGATGTCGCGGTCAACCTGTCGCCGGTGCAGTTCAAGAACCCGAACCTGATCGCATCCGTGACCGAGGCGCTGATCGCCTCGGGACTGGCTGCGCGCCGGCTCGAACTCGAGATCACCGAATCGGTGCTGCTCCAGAATAGCGAGGCGACGCTGACCACCCTGCACGAGCTGCGCGCCATGGGCGTGCGCATCTCGCTCGACGATTTCGGTACCGGCTATTCGTCGCTGAGCTATTTGCGCAGCTTTCCGTTCGACAAGATCAAGATCGACCGCTCCTTCGTGTCGGAGCTCGCGACGCGCGAGGATTCCATGGCGATCATCCGCGCCGTGACCGGGCTCGGCCGCAGCCTCGGCATCGTGACCACCGCGGAAGGCGTCGAGAACGACGTGCAGCTCGAGCTGCTCAGGCGCGAGGGCTGTACCCAGGCGCAGGGCTACCTGTTCAGCAAGCCGCGGCCTGCCTCCGATGTGGCGTTGATGCTGGAGCGCCCGCGGCTGCGCGCGTCGGCGTAGAAAGGTCAGCCGCGGCGCAGGGCGAAATGCGCGCCGCAGAATGCCATCACGGCGCCAAGGCACAGCGCGGCGAGCCCGGCGAGCACACCCGAAACCGTCGGGACCGGGCTCGGGGCCGCGGCCACCTGGCCGGCGCCCGCGAGCAGGAGCACGCCGACCGCGATCAGGAATTGCCGCATCCGTTGCGGGATCTGGCCGTCCGCGGCGCTCTGCATCAATGTCGCCGTGAAATAGCCGCCGGAAAAGCCGACCGTGGCGATGAGCCACCAGGCGATCGCAGCGCCGGCCGGAATGAACTCATGCGTGTCGGAGCGCCAGAGGCCGCCGAGGTCGAGCCCGTAGCGCGCGCCCAGCATGTGCACCGCGAGCGCGAGCAGCACGCCGCAGATCACGGCTGCACCGAGAATCAGGCGGCGCGGAAAAAAGGTCGTCTCAGCCATGCCCCGCTTGTAGGATGGGCGAGGGCGACCGCGCAAGCGGGTCGCAGGCGGGATTGCGCGGACGGGGTCGATTGTCGAGATGCAGGTTTCGGACACGCAAGGCGCCCCAGGTGCGAGCTATGCCTACAAGGCGTCGCTGATCGGCTCGGCGCATCGTTTCGAGCTGACCGATGCCGGGCTGTCCTGGCACATCGGCGGCCGTTCCGGCCTGTGGCGCTACGACGAGATCGGCGCTGTCAGGCTGTCGTTCCGCCCGGTGTCGATGCAGCAGCATCGCTTTCGCGCCGATGTCAGCCACAGCGGTGGCGGCCGCATCGCGATCCTGTCGACGAGCTGGCAGACCGCGGCGCTGATGGCGCCGCAGGACAATGGCTTTCGCGATTTCATCATCGAGCTCCATGCGCGGATGGCGAAAGCAGGCAGCCGCGCGGTGCTGACCGCGGGCCTCGGCCGCAACACCTATGCCGCGGTGCTGGCGTTCATGGCGGTGCTGACGGTGGCGATGACCGGGCTCCTGGTCCGCGCGCTCATGATCGGCGCGTTCGCCGGCGCGCTGTTCATCCTCGGCTTTGCCGCGCTGTTCGCCTGGCAGGTCGGCGGCTTCGTGCGCCGCAACCAGCCGCAGAGCTACAGCTTCGATCGCGTGCCGAGGGCCTTGCTGCCTTAGGCGGGACGCTACTCCGTCGAGTCAAAGTCCTCTTCCTTGGTGCCGAGCAGCGAGACGAGCGTGCGCAGGCCTGAATCGAGCTGCTCGAACGTGGGCGGGGCGAGCGCGAGCCGCACCGCATTCGGCGCGTGACCATGCGCGATTGCAAAAGTCGACGAGGGCGTCAGCGCGATGCCGCGCCTGGCGGCTGCGGCAACGAAGGTCTGCGAGCGCCAGTGTGGCGGCAGCGTGAGCCAGAGATGATAGGAGCGCGGGTCGGCGGCGAACTGGTAGCCGGCCAGCAGCCTTGCCGCGGTCTGCTGGCGGCGCGCGGCGTCGATACGCTTCAGGCGCGTTAGCTCGGCGACGGTGCCGTCGGCCATCAGCCGCTGCCCCGATGCGAGCGCATGGCCGGAGGCGATCCAGCCGCCGGTGCGGACCGCGCTCATCACGCTCTCGCGCAGATGCGGCGGGGTGACGAGGATGCCGAGCGCAAGGCCGGGCGCGACCTTCTTGGACAGGCTGTCGATCACGATGCAGCGGTCCGGCCCGAGTGCGGCCAGCGGCGTGTCGTCGGCGAGGAAGCCGTAGACGGCGTCCTCGATGATGGTGAGATCGAGCTTCTCGGCGACGCGCATGATGTCGGCCCGCCGCGTCGCGTTCATGGTGACGCCGAGCGGGTTCTGGATGATGGGCTGGAGATACAGCGCCGACAGATGCGCCTCGCGATGCGCCTTCTGGATCGCGTCGGGCCGCGCGCCGTGCTCGTCCATCGGAATCGGGACCAGCGTCACGCCGAGCCGCGCCGCGATGCTCTTGACGTATGGATAGGTCAGCGCCTCGACGCCGCAGCGGCCGCCGGTGGGGACGAGCGCGGCGAGTGCGGCCGCGAGCGATTGCTTGCCGTTGGCGGTGAAGACGATCTGCTCGGCCTGCGGCGCAAAATCCTTGCGCGCGAGATAGGCGACGGCCGCATTGCGCGCGCTCTTGGTGCCGGTGCTGGTCGAGACGCGCAGCGCGGATTCCAGCGCGTCGACGCGCTCGAGCCCCGCAAGACTCTTGGCGATCATGGCCCATTGCTGCGGCAGCAGCGGATAATTGACCTCGAAGTCGATCCGCGCGTCGCGCGGCTCGCTCAGCGCCTCGACCTCGCGCCTGATGTCGCCGGAGATGAAGGTGCCGCGGCCGACCTCGCCGACCACAAGGCCGCGGCGGAGCAACTCCGTATAAACCCGGCTCGCGGTCGAGACCGCAATGCCGCGGTCATAGGCAAAATTGCGCTGCGGCGGCAGCCGGTCGCCGGGCCTTAACGTGCCGTTAGAGATATCCGAGGCAATGGCATCGGCAAGCTTCACGTACTCGAACTTGGACATTATTGCACCGAGAGCAATGTTTTCCTTGCTCCGAGTAATGTACTGGAGCATTTAAGTTCCATCAAGGTCCGCGTTTGAGCCGAGGAGAGCGAGAGCAATCCGATGGCAAATGAGGTGCAGGCGCTCCCAGCGTCTGCGCCAACGGCATCCGTTTCGCCGCGTGGACAGAAGTCCGGAGAAGAAAAATGACCACGATCTCGCAAACTGCCGGGCGGAGTTTACGCCCATCCTCGTCGAGCGGATTTTTCCGTGCGCTCGCCGGCGCCACCCAGGCGCTGTTCGACCGCCTGGAGCGCCGCTCCGCCGTCAAGACGCTGAACGAACTCGACGACCGCGCCCTGCGCGACATCGGGATCAACCGCAGCCAGATCGAGGACGCGGTCTACGGCCAGTTCAAAGCCGAGCTGTCGCGGTATCTGTAACGTGTTTTGACGTCCGCCGCGCCCGGTCGATCTGGGCGCGGTGACCTCGCGATGGACGCACAATATCTCCGCATCGTCATTGCGAGCGCAGCGAAGCAATCCAGAGTCGCGCCGCGGCGACCATGTCCATTCCGTCATCCTGAGGTGCGAGATTTGCGATGCGAAGGCATCGCAAGTCGAGCCTCGAAGGATGAACGGCCGACATGCAGCCGGGCCGTCGCCCTTCGAGGCTCTCCACGCGACGCGGGGGCGTCGCATGGTTCGCACTTCAGGGTGACGGTCTTGGATAGTGCTTGCGGCAGCATTCGGTATTCGGTTTCTGAGCGACAGACACACCTTCACATCCTCGCGGCTCATCTCGCCCGAGCTTTGCTTTGTCGCCTCACCCTCGGATGAAAGAGGGCGCAGGGAAGGCCGGGAGCCGGTTGGCTCCCATTGACCGCCATGCGAGAAGCGGATTGCGCTACGATGCACAGCGGGGAAACAGGGCAACCGGAGCATCCCGGCCTTCCCTGCGCGGATGGTTGGAACGGCTTATGTCGTGCTCTCCCCGGGGAGCGATGCACTATTGCCCCCGTCGCC
>NZ_AXAB01000064.1:0-36763 GCF_000472645.1 Bradyrhizobium sp. WSM2254
GGTCTGTTTTACGTCAGGGCCAGCTGGTTCAGGGCGGAACGAACGCCGCCACGTCATCAACAATGAGCGCGATATCCCGTGACGCCTCGCCGTCGATGATATCGCTCGCGGTGCCTCCAAACTCTCCAACACGATCCGAAGCTTCTCGTCATCAGACCAGCGCCGCCGTCGGCCCGTCTCGACAACCTCTAACCGTTCGATCTGAGTACTGCGCTTATGGCCGTCCATAAGGACTGTTACAGCGCAATCGACCTAACCCAACAAGACGGCCCACACCGGAGGGAGACTGAGCAGCCAGCTTACCCGCTATAGCCGATAAGCCGAAGCGCGTATATGCCGTGGTTAGAATGGCGGACTGTGCAGCAATTCGGATGTCACAGCCGAGCGCAAAGGCGAGCCTGACGCCAGCTGCAGGTCCGGAATGGCAGAGCAACCGTACGCGTCCGGTGACGGCCCCTGGTTAGGTCATCTTGAGCGGATGGCCGACCGCGCTTATGCGGCGCGAGCGACGTTCTGAGGTCGCCAATTCCAGGGCATGAGTTCGTGGATGCGCTTGGCGGGATGATCCGGCAGGCGGGCCAGCGCGTCGGCGAGCCAAGCCTGTGGATCGATGTCGTTGAGCTTGGCGGTGGCGATGAGGGTGTAGATCGCAGCCGCACGCCGGCCGCCCTCATCGGAGCCGGCGAAGGTCCAATTTCTTCTGCCCACGGCGACAGCCCGAAGCTCGCGCTCGGCGGCATTGTTCGACATGCAAAGCCGTCCGTCATCAAGGAAGCGGGTAAATGCGTCCCAGCGGTTGAGGCAGTAATTGATTGCCTTGGTCGTATCGTTGTTCCTGGAGAGCTTGACGCGCTGCTCGCGCAACCACGCCTCCAGTTCGACGATCAGGTGGCGGCTACTCTCCTGACGCACACGCAGGCGCTCCTGCGGAGCAAGGCCGTTGATCTCGCGCTCAATGGCGAACAGGACATCGATGCGCTTGACCGCCTCGGCCGCGATCGGCGCCTTGGTGAGCCGTGCCAGATCAAAGAACTTGCGTCTGCCGTGCGCCCAGCATGCGGCCTCGATGATCGGGCCGCCCTTGCGATTGGCCTCGTAGAGCCTGCCAAAGCCGGCGTAGGCGTCGGCCTGCATCAGTCCGGCATAGCCCGCCAGATGCTGCTCCGGATGCGCACCGCCACGATCGGGCGAGTAGAAGAACACGGCCGCCGGCGGATCTGGGCCGGCAAACGGACGGTCGTCGCGCACGTAGGTCCAGAGCCGGCCGGTCCGGGTCTTGCCCTTGGCCAGGACCGGCACCGTGGTGTCATCTGCGTGGATGCGCTCGGCTGCGAAGACGTGGCTCCGGATCGCATCGACCAGAGGCATCAGGGTTGCCGCGGAGGCACCTACCCAGTCCGCGAGCGTCGATACGTCGAGATCGATGCCTTCACGCTGGTAGACGTCGCTCTGACGATGAAGCGGCAGGTGCAGGCCGTACTTGGCGAACAGGACATGGGCCAGCAGCTTGGGCCCTGCACGCCCGCGCGCAATCGGATGCGAGGGAGCTGGCGGCTGGGTGATCGATTCGCAGGCCCGGCAGACGAGCTTCTCGCGCACGTGCTGGATCACCTTCCACTGGCGCGGAACGAGTTCCAGCGTCTCGGTCACGTCCTCGCCAATCTTGCGCAACCGGCTGTCGCCGCAGCACGGGCAGGTCGCAGGCACCGGATAGGCAAGGCGCTCCCGTGGCAAATGCTCCGGCAGCGGCCGGCGGGCTGGTTTGCGGCGCTCGAACGATGGCACCGCAATCTTCTCGGCGGCTATCTGCGCTGCGGTCTCAGCTTGCGCCGCGGTCTCCTCCAGATCGGCAAGCTGTAGCTCGAGCTGGTCCAGCAATGCGCCTCGCTCGGAGGACTGTCCGAACTGCTCGTGCCGCAGCTTCTTGATCGTGAGCTTGAGCTTCTCGATCAGCAAGCTCCCCGCTTGGGCCTCGGCTTCCGCGGCCAACCGGGCCGCCCGCTCGGCGCGCAGCATCGCCTGCAGCGTGGTCACATCATCCGGGAGAGAATCATCGGCGCCCATCGCCGACCAGAGAATCACAAGACGCGGTCTCTGTCCGAACCGCTGATCCTGCTACCGATTCAAATCCCAGCGATCAGCCGGCCGCCTGCGGACGCCAGGTGTGTTGCGGCATCCGCCAGTCGATGCCCTCAAGCAGGTAGCCAAGCTGGGCTGGGGTGATCGTCACCACGCCATCAGCCGACGACGGCCACAGGAACCGGCCGCGCTCCAGCCGCTTGGCGTAGAGCGACATGCCCAGTCCATCGTACCAAAGGATCTTGATCAGCTTGCCGCTTTTGCCACGGAACACGTAGAGGTCGCCGCCGTGCGGGTCGCGCCTAAAGGCTTCCTGCACCAGCAAGGCCAGCGAGTTCATGCCGCGGCGCATATCGGTGTGGCCGGTCGCAATCCACACCCGTACGCCCGACGGAATGGGGATCACCGCGGCCATCCATCGGCCAGTGCCGCGACCGCGGCCTTCAGCGTCGCCGCGTCGACCGCGCCCGTGATCCGCATCCGAGCCCCGGCCGCAAACTCGATCTCGATCGCGCCGCCGCCGGCCGGCCCGACCGGACCAGGCGTCGGCCCCGATTCCGCGACCACCATCGCCGGTACGAAGCCCGTTTGATGGGCGGCATCCTTCGGCTCGGGGCGAAACGACCGTCGCCATCGGAGCAGCAACGAGCGCGAAACGCCATATCGCCGCGCCGTCGCCGCGACCTGGCGCGGCGCCTGTAAGCTCTCCAGGACGATCTTGAGCTTCTCATCCTCGGACCAGCGCCGCCGCCGGCCTGTGTCCACTACTTCCAGCCGTTCGACTTGGGCACTGCGCCTATCACTGTCCATAAGGACAGTTCTCAACAACACGCCTCATTCGGCAAGGCGGCCTTCACCGGACGGATACGAGCAACCGTCGGCGTTCTCATAGTAACCAGCGCCCCGCACACGGCTTTGCTGTTCTTCTCGCACCGATCGCTTCGGCAAAGCGAAACGAAATAGGTCCTGTGTGCACTCCGGGCAGGGGGCGCTTTCATGTGCCGTTGAAATTTGGCTTCCGCTTTTCCGCGAAAGCACGCACGCCCTCTTGATGATCTGCGGACAATTCTGTTCTGATCAGGTTATCTGCTTCAAAGTCCATTGATTCCTGAAATTTTGCGGTTAGGGCGTGGTCTAAGTTGTCCTTCATGCGCCCGTACGCAAACGTCGGCCCCTCCGCAAGCAAGGTGGCAAGCGCAAGAGAATTGTCCTGCAACTCTGCGTCAGGCACGACACGGTTGACGAGCCCAAGCGTCTCCGCCCGCTGCATGTCTATGCGCTCTGAGAGAAACATGAGCTCACGCGCGCGGGACAAGCCGACAAGGCGCGTCAACAGCCACGCTATTCCGCAATCCCCAGAAAGAGCGACCCGCGCATAAGCAGTTATGAGAACAGCGGACTGTGACGCGATCCGAATATCGCATGCTAGCGCAAGCGCCAGGCCCGCTCCGGCCGCTGCACCTGGGATGGCTGCAATGGTGGGCTTACGCAAGGCGACCAAAGCGCCCCAGATCATTCGTTGACTTGCGCGCAAATCGGCCACGCGCTCGTCGAAAGTCAGATCTGCCGTCACGGCCATATTCTTGACGTCGCCGCCAGCGCAGAATGCACCACCTGCGCCGGTAAGAAGAATAGCACCGATTTCCGGATCTTCGTCGAACTGCCTTAGCAACTTTCCCAATGCAGAGCTTAAGCTCTTTGACAGGGCATTGCGGGACCGTGGCCTGTTGAGCGTGATCACAGCAACACGGCCACGAGTCTCGGCTAACAACTCATCGGTACCTGAGTCAACTTTCGCTTTCCGGGGCATATGGACCTGTCCTGACGCCAAGCGAAGATTGCACCCGTAGCTGACGCTCGCCAGCGTGAGCGTTGGGCGCAAGCCTTCACGTGCTTGGCATGATGTTTCGAGTTGCTAAAGGTGCTTATCGGACTGATGCAGGCCAATAAGGCGGCCTCGGCCTTTGGTTTTGTGAGCGCCAATTGATGGGATACGGGACGCAAAAGTTGATTGCGCGATCCCCCTGATATTTCAGCTTAGTGCCCTCAGGCAGCCAGATAATATCGCCGAGGTTCGCCTCCAGTACTTTGCTATAGTTTTCGCCCGTGACAACCCTCATGTTGCCACCGAGGGCGACAGAGGCTTGATCATATTTTGTTGTCCAATCCACAGAGGCGCCATCAAAGGTCGCAACAGTAGCGCCGAGTGTCTTGCTGATGACTGGACCGATCAAGCTACATGTAGACGAATAACCGCCCTCGTGAACTCGCATTTGGTAATAGACCATGTCTCCCGCCACGAAGTGCATCACTTCAGTTGACGGAGACTCATCAGTCACAGCCGCGCGTGTCTCCCAGTCGACAGGGTATCTTCCGTAAAACACCTTAGCTTTTTCACCCTCGTACCTTAAACTTGTGCCCTTCGGTAGCCAGATTACATCGCCGAAGTTCGCTTCGATCACACGGCCATAATTCTCCTCGGTTCGAATTCGGAACAATCCCTCCAGCACGACAACGACTTCATCGTAGTTGATCTTTCGCTCAATAGAACAACCGTCGTAGGTCGCGACTCCAGCACAAATCGTCTTGCTGATCTCTCGCCCAATAACTTGACATTGAGATGCATACCCGCCTGCCTCGGGATGAATTTGTGAAAAGACCATATCCTTGCTCTTTATTACCAGCGGTTCGGGCATCTTCTTTCTCCTTTCGGTGATCTGCTTTTCCAAGCAGCTTTCTCATGGGTCTGTAACTGATAGCGGATAGATGTTTTGATTTTTAGCGCGAGATGATTGTTGAACGAAGCCGGAACTCAGAGTCGCCGCAACTATGCCGCTCGCGTTCGGCTGCCCAGCCCTCTGACAATTCACCAAGGTGGCAGTTGTGCGTGGACCACGTCTGGACATGACCGATGGCGGAGTCCCGCCGGTAGTGTGCCCGGCCTCTATTCGCTATGGAGCTCATGCTGCCCGCCATGCTAGCCAACGCTCCTGGATGTGTTCTGCATTGGTCTTGCCGTCCGGGCGCTTCTGGACCAGCCAATCCGTATCCTCGGGAATGGTCTTGGCAGCATTCTCCGGATTGATGCTGAGCAGCGGAATCAACCCGGCTGGCAAATGCTTGAGCTGATTTGTATTGGGGCCCGGATAGCCGGTACCCTGCGTCCAGCCGGCTGCAATTTCCGCGCGATTCAGGAAGGCGAAGAATTTTTGTGCATTCGCTGGGTTGGGCCCGCCCTTCAAAATCACCGCGTAGCTGCGGGTCAGCCAAGCTCCATCCCAACTGCATTTGATCGGCGCGCCCCCTCGGATTGCAGCGGTCAGGCGGCCGTCGAACGCGCTGGTCATCGCGTATTCTCCGTTGACCAGGAGTTGAGGCGGCTCCCCACCAGCTGTCCACCACTTCACAACGCGCGGTTTGATCTCATTGAGCTTTTCAAATGCTCGATCGATCTTGTCGTCGGTGAGCGGCCACACGTCCTTGTGTGCGATGCCCGTAGAGAGCAGCGCATGCGGGATGGTATGCTTACCGAGGGGAGCCTCGAGCCCCCGCGGGCCAAGGAACTTCTTGTGGTCCCAGAAGTCCACCCAGTTTTGCGGCCCCCCCTTGGGAAATGCGCGTTCATCATATGCGAGCACTCCGGCTGTCTGATGAATCACAACTGCGTCCTCAAGACGAGCGTGCTGGGGAGTGCCCTCGAGCGACTCTTGATCCCAGAGACTATAATCGATTGGCACGAACATCCCAGCTTCGTGCATTGCTGGATAGCTCTGCGGCACCAGATAGCCAATGTCCCAATCAACGCGACCGGCCTGGTGCATCGCCCTGATCTGGGGCTCGGCGAAATCGGCGACCACATCTACGACTCTGATTCCTGTTGCCTTTGTGAAGGGCTCGTAGACATATCGCCGAACGCCCTCGGTGAAAGAGCCACCATAGCTGTAAACGACGACTTCGCCACTGCCGGCGATCTTGTCATCCGCCCAGACCTTTGTGGCCTTGACGACAAATGGCACGCTTAAGCACATCGCGGCGGACCCAAGTAGCGAGCGGCGGCTCGGGCAGCCATATGAACAGGTATCCCGCTTGGTCATGACGTTCTCCCCTCGTTATGCAGAACCCAGTCTTTATTCCGCGCATGTCTACATGCGATGTAGCGGCGTCTCGACGCATAAAGACCGCAAAAATTAGTCGTATACTGAAAAAAAACACATAATAGTTTTTGCCTTCCGACGATTGCCAGCGACTGCTGCTGCGATCAGCCACTGGGCGGCGAGGGCATTGAACGCAGACACACCAGCGGCTTGCGCAAGGTATTGGATTGTGCCTTTCTTGATGGACCGCCCTCGAACGCCAAGGCGTGTCGCTAATCATCCTATCAGTCCATGGGGATTCCCCTGGGATCGGCGCGTTACGCAAGACGGTTGCGACCTCAGTAGACAGTTCATCGATTTCACGGTTCTGCTACGTCAAGACAACGGGTATGACGGCGAACCAGCCGTCAATACCTGACTCCTACAGGAGTTCTTTGGCGGCTTCGCCAGCTCGCGAAACCCTCGAACGGATCGCCTTTCGGCCGGCGAGCAATGGTAATCCCAAGCAGCAAGCAATGTGTGCGAGGACGAGCAACATCACCGGCGGCTATTTCGGCCCCACTCTAGGGCGGCAGAAGGCGCTGCGTCTATGGTTTGTGCTTTGAGCAGCAGCTTACTCGCGATCGAATTGATCTCTCACAGCTAAAGAGCTTCGTCGACCAGTAACAACGCGGGACCCGACTGATGCTCGCCTGAGCCAATCACCCAGATTCGCCTAAGCGATCTGCACCTCGACCAGATAAGGCCCCGGTGTCGAAAGTCCGCGTGCCAGCTCAATATTGAATTCATCCATTGAAGTCACCCGAGCGGCGGCGACACCCATACTTTTTGCTAATCCGGTAAAGTCGATGTCAGGCCGGCTGAGATCGAGCATATCCAGAGCCTTGCGCCCGACATTTTGCGCCCCGACGTTGGCCAGTTCATCTCGGAGGCAAGCGTACGATTTGTTGTTGAACAGCACCGTCGTAATGTTGAGGCCTTCACGCACCTGTGTCCACAGTGACTGAATGGCGTACATCGCGCTGCCATCCGCCTGCAGGTTGAGCACAGGTCGGTTAGGGCAGGCAATCGCAGCGCCCGTTGCCATGGGCATACCAAGTCCAATTGATCCGCCCATGTTCTGGAGCCAAGTGTGTGGCTGCGAATTCCAAGTTGCAGCGAAAAAGCCGGCGCCAGTCGAGATTGATTCATCGACCACGATCGCATTTTCCGGAATCAACGCGCCAAGTGACTGTGAGAGGCTGGCGCCGGTAATTGCCCCAGTGGCTAGCGACGGCGGCGCAAGCTTCGCGGCCTGGCTTGGAACCGATTGAGCATCCAATTCATCCGCAAGTCGTTCGAGCGCATCCAATGCGTCTTCTTCGCCGCGTGCAAGCGTCAAAACGCCTGTGTCCTCAGAAGCCATCAAGCTTGGCTTGTCGGGATAGGCGAAGAAGGCCACCGGGATGCGGCTACCCACCAGAACAATATGCTTAAGTCCCTCAAGTGTCGCACGCGCTTGGTTGACTGGGTAGGGAAGGCGATCAACCGGGACGCGACCAGCGCCACGCTCGATGCGGCCGACAAATGTTTGCGCCATGATTTTCGCGCCAGTCTTGGCACATATGCGCCCCGCCAGATCAAGGCTACGCTGTCGCAACGCGAGCCCCCCCAATAGCATCATCGCGGGCTCGCCGGAACGGAGCGTCTTGGCGGCATCCTTGATGCAATCTTGCGAAACCTGTGTTCTTTTCGGTGCTTCGCAGACCGCAGCGGGACCGTCACTTTCGTTCCATGCGGTATCAGCCGGAAGAATAAGGGTTGCCACTTGGCCGGGCGGGGTTCGGGCAGCGGCGATCGCCGCCGCACCGTCAGCCGCAACACGCCTTGCATCGGGCGAGGTTCGGACCCAGCCGGAGAAGGGCTTGGCTGCCCCCTCGATATCGGACGTGAGTGGCGCATCGTAGTTGCGATGGTAAGTTGCGTGATCCCCGACAATATTAATTATTGGCGAGGACGCTTTGGACGCGTTGTGCATGTTGGCTAGACCGTTCGCCAAGCCCGGTCCAAGGTGGAGCAGCGTGGCTGCCGGCTTCTCGGCCATTCGGGCGTAACCGTCAGCAGCGCCTGTAGCGATTCCCTCGAAGAGCACGAGCACGCACCGCATACCCTCGACGCGGTCCAGGGCTGCAACAAAGTGCATCTCCGAGGTCCCTGGATTTGCAAAGCAGGTATCCACGCCCCCAGCAACGAGTGTACGTACCAGACTTTCAGCACCGTTCATTAGATTAGTTCCTCGTTATTCTTGGATCGATTCTGCCGTGGAATGATCTCACTAGACCGTGGCACACTCGTTAGAGATAGACTAGGCGCCGGAGCCGATACTTCACCCCTGAAGGGCAAGCGCTGATGATTTCAGGACGGCGCCCTTAGCGAAGAGCCGCAACCAAGCGGGGCAATTTACTGAGTCAGAACTGTTGCATCACTCGCAAGCCAGGAGGCGATACAGGTATCGCCGACTTCCGGCATTGTGTTAGCCGACACGTTGAGGACCTTCGATATCAGCTGCAATCCGGAATCGCTGCGAAATTCGAAGATAGTTGCGTCCCCGACGAATGTCATGCCGGTGATGCGCCCCTGCATCCCGCCCGATGATGTCGGAGCAGCGTTCGCTTCAAGGTGCAAATGCTCGGGCCGCACACATAGCGTGCCGTCGCTGTCCACGCCGGTCCACGGCGCCGCGGGTAGTGTCTCTCCCGCAGGACCGTGCACGATTCCGTCTTTGAGCTCGACGGGGATGAGATTAACCTCGCCGACGAAACCAGCTACAAACAAATCCGCCGGCTTGCGATAGATATCCTTTGGCGCAGAGAGCTGCCGGATCCGGCCCTCGTGCATCACCGCAACACGGTCGGACATGGCGAGCGCCTCATCCTGGTCGTGCGTGACGTAGATCATCGTCTTGCCGACCTCCTTGTGTAGCGTCTTGATCTCGTTCCTGAGATGCTCGCGCAACTTCTTGTCCAACGCGCCCAAGGGTTCATCAAGGAGAAGAACGGGTGGATCAAAAACCAGAGCCCGCGCTATCGCTACTCTCTGCTGCTGACCGCCCGACATTTGGTGGGGGTAGCGCGAGGCCAAGGTACCGAGATGCACCTGATCCAGGATGCGACGCACCCGAGCTTCGATCTCCGCCTTTGCCAGACGTCGCATCCGAAGCGGATATGCAACGTTCTCGGCGACCGTCATGTGTGGGAACAGTGCATAATTCTGGAAGATCACGCCGAGCTCGCGGCGGTGAGGCGGTAGACGCGTAATGTCCCTCCCATCCAGCAGAACCTGGCCGTTGTCCGGCATCTCGAAACCGGCGATCATCATCAGAGTGGTCGTTTTTCCGGATCCGCTCGGGCCCAGCAACGAAATGAACTCTCCGGGCGAGACGGAAAGACTGACATCATCGACGGCCACCGCGCTACCGTAGCGCTTCTGCAGGTTGTGCAGCGCAATGCCTCCGGTTTTCACATCAGGGTTGCTCACGGTCGCTTTCATCAACATTTCAGCTCCCTAGGGTACATTCGTCATTGGTTTTCGTTAGATCTGCGCGCCCATTCAGGGCCGTCAGTTATTTTTCTTCCGTCTCAGCAGCGTACCGACAACAATAACAATCGTCGCAAACAGCATCTGCAGCGTGGCTACGGCGGCAATCGTGGGACTGATGTCCTGCCGGATTCCCTCCCACATACGCATCGGCAAGGTCGTGATCTTTCCGATGCCAAGGAACAGCACGTAGACAACGTCGTCGAACGAGGCCAGGAACGCAAAGAAGCTCGCGACGATAAGCGCCGGCATGACCAGCGGCGCGACGATCGTGCGGAAGGTCGCCAAAGACCCGGCGCCAAGGCTGCGAGCCGCACGCTCGTAGCTCGGATTAAGGTCGCGCAGATTGGCAACGACAATCACCACCACGTAGGGGATGGCGTGGACCGCGTGGCCAAGTGCCAGGCCGAACTCGGTGCCCTGCAGCCCCAGCCGCGCCAAGAGCAAATAGGTCGCGACCGCCACGATAACAGTCGGCATAATAATCGGTGAGAGCAAGAGACCGACCATGGCTCCTCGACCGGGCATGGCACCGCGCGCCAGACCGAAGGCAAGCATGGCACCCAGCGTAGTCGCCATGGCGACCGCCATCAGCGCAACGCGGATGCTGGTGACGGTTGCGCGTACCCACAGCGTATCAAAAAGAAAGGCTTCGTAGTTGCGCAGCGAGTAGCCCGGTAGAGGAAAGACAAAGTAGGACGAGGCGCTGAACGACAAGTATGCAACGATTACTACGGGCAGCAAGAGAAGGACGGCCAAAAAGCTTGCCAGAATCGGGACACTCCGACCTCCCAGCGAAGGAAGCCAGCGGTCAAGTGCGTTTGCCGCGGAGCCGATCCGCATCAACATTTTAGCACCTATCTGCCGCCGAGCAACGGTCGAGCCGAGCTTGCCGTCGGAGAATCCCAGGAGCTGCTCTATGGGGAAGAAGCGCGAGCCAATCCACAATATGGTGAGGACAGAGACCAGGAGGACCACGGAAAGCGCAGCGCCGAAATCCCAATTGAGTTGCTCAAGGATCTGGGTGCTGATCGCCATGGTGATCATGACGTCTGACAGACCACCCATCAACGCAGGCGTGATGTAGAAGCCAAGACAATAGATGAAGACGAGCAGGACGCCCGCAATGAGGCCCGGCAGGCTGAGCGGCAGAAAGATCGTGAGGAAGGCGGCGAGCGGGCTCGCTCCGTTCGCCCTCGCTGCTCGCATAAGCTTTTGGTCAATGCTGGACATGACCGTGTACATCGGCAGGATCATCATCGGCATGACAATGTGGGTCATGCCTAGGATCACACCAAATCGGTTGTAGAGCATTGTGACCGGTTGGGACACCCAGCCGACCTCGAGCAGGAACTGGTTAACGACGCCATTGCGCCCGAGTAGGACAATCCAGGCGAAGGTCCGTGCCAAAGTGCTGGTGAAATAGGGCAGCACCACGCCGATTAGCAAAAAGGTGCGCAACGCGATTCCGCCCGTAGTGAGCGCGTAGGCGATGGGATAACTAAGCACGAAGGCAACCGCAGTCACGGTAACGCTGATCTCCAGCGTGTTGCGCATCACCGTCAGGTAGACGGGGGTGTCTCCGATGCGCAAGAAATTCGCAAGCGTCCAGTTTGGCATCCCAAATGACAGCAACAGAAGCCCCGTGAGCGGCACGACAAAGAGCACCACGAGGAAGACGGTCCCAGGCACCAGCAACCAAGCCCACCGAGTGGGCCTGGCCTTCGATGAACCGGGAAAGGACGTCTCTCGACCTTCAATCCCTGTGGAGCTCACTGCGCCCTCCATGTCAGCCAACGCTCCTGAATGTGATCTAGATTGGTCTTTCCGTCAGGACGCTCGGCCGCAAGCCAAGCGTCATCCTGTGGCACGAGTTGCGAGGCGTTCTCCTCCGTGACGCTGAGCAGCGGAATGAGATTGGCCGGCAGGTGCAGCAGCTGATTCACATTCGGACCTGTAAGATTTGTACCAAGCGTGAAACCAGCAGCGCTCTGGGCCCGATTCAGGAACGCGACGAATTTCTGAGCGTTTGCGTTGTTAGGACCGCCTTTGAGCACTGTCCAGTAGACATAGACCAGATTACCGCCGCTCCACACCATACGGATGGGCGCCCCCTGACGGATGGCCGACAGCGCACGACCATCGTAGCAGCTCGTCATCACGAACTCCCCATTGGTCAACGCTTGAACAGGCTCCCCTCCAGCCGTCCACCATTTGGCGATATTGGGCTTGATCTCCGCGAGCTTCCTGAGAGCCCTCTCGACCTTGTCGTCAGTCAGAGGCCAACGATCCGAGTTTGGCACGCCGTCAGCCGCGAGCGCCAAGACCATATGCCGAGCGACCGCACTGAGGCCACGCGGCCCGGGGAAAGCCTTGACGTTCCAAAAATCGGCCCAGTTTTGTGGCCCTCCTTTCGGAAAGGAACGCTCATCATAAGCGAGCAACGTCGTCGAACGAAACGCGACGACTGCGTCACTGAGGCGAGCACTCTGCGGCACCCCCTTAAGCGCTTCATCGTCCCACAAACTGTAGTCGACGGGCTGAAACAAACCAGCCTGATGCATGGTCGGGTGGTTCTGACCATCTATCAAAGCGACATCCCAGTCGACGCGCCCCGCGCGAGTCATTGCTCTCACTTGGGGTTCTGCGATGTCAGCGGTCACATCGACGACAGTGATTCCCGTCGCTTTCGTGAAGGGCTCATAAACATATTTTCGCACACCTTGCGTGTACGACCCTCCGTAGCTGAAGACTACGACCTCTCCACTGCCGGCGAGCTCTTCCTGCGCCCAGGCAGCGTTGGCCTTGGCCACGAACGGAACGCTCAGCAGAGCAGCCGTCGCTCCAAGAAATGAGCGTCGATCCAGGCCACCATGCAAACGGCGAACGCGATCATTTTTGGTCATGTCACTCCTCCCCAACTTGGCGCAGCACTACATCGTTTCCTTGGACACTTTACACCGTCTACCGGCGTCCGGACGCGCAGAAGCAGCAAAGGAAGGCCGAACCCAGCAGTAAATCTGCATGCATGCACTCTCCTTTTCTCGATTTCACCACCAGCTTCCTCGATTTCACCACCCGGCTTTGACGGATGGCGGCACGGCGACCGCCTCCGCATATCCCTCGCCACGCTGGCGGCGATCGGTCTATCTGGCGGAGGCAGCATTGCCGTTTCACCACGCGAGGGCATCGACGCGCGGAGGGGAGATCGGCGCGTTTAACTCATCCCTTGCGCGTGTTGATTGACCACAAAGCGGGACTATCCACAGCGAGATCTCAGCGCCCCCACATTCCGGCTGCAACAAACCAACCGAAGGTGAGCGGCTTGATATGCCAGTCGGCCAAGATCAAAATGTAAGAACCGGCCTTTCAGATTGCAGACTCCTTCGCAAGTTCGTCCATCACTTGCTTCGTCGCTCGATAGGCAAGCTCAACAATCTCGTCAATTTCGTACTCGGAGACGACGAGAGGTGGAGCAAAACCTAGAATGTCTCCATGCGGCATGGCTCGGGCAATAAGCCCCCGATCACGAGCCGCCTTGGAGATGCGGGCGCCGACCTTGAGCTGCGGATCAAAGCGACGCTTCGTCTGTCGATCGGCAACGAACTCAACAGCACCTAGCAAACCGATGCCCCTAACCTCGCCAACGATTTCCAGCTGTGCAAAGCGCTCCTTCAGCCGCTTCATAAAGTGCGTGCCGACGGTTCTGGCGCGGTCGCTTAGCCGTTCCTTTTCGACGATGTCCAGAACTGCGTTAGCCGCGGCGGCCGCAATCGGATGGCCGGAATAGGTATATCCATGCGAGAACGCCCCGATCCGATCGGCTGCTTCTTCCATGACGGCGTAGACCCTCTCACCAACAATGGCTGCCGAAAGCGGTACGTAACCGGAGGTCAATCCCTTCGCCACCGTTATGAGGTCAGGCTCCATTCCATATAGCGTGCTACCAAAGTCCGCGCCGGTTCGACCAAATCCACAGATCACTTCGTCTGCGATTAGAAGAACGTCATAGCGTCGAAGCACGGCCTGAATTTCACGCCAGTAGCCTTCGGGCGGCGGCGTAATTCCACCCGTACCGAGCACCGGCTCAGCAATAAAGGCGCCGATAGTTTCCGGTCCCTCACGAATAATCAGGTGTTCAAGCTCGGCTGCACGCCGACGAGAAAAGGATTCTTCCGTCTCACCTGGCTCGGCGCCCCAATAGTGATGGGGTACACCCGTATGCAAAATGCCCGGAAATGGCAGATCCATATGATCATGGTAGAACGACATCCCGGTCATCGAACCGGAGATCACTGAACAGCCGTGATAGCCGCGCTCGCGCGAAATAATCTTCTTCTTCTTGGGCTGGCCACGCAAATTATTGTAGTACCAAACAAGCTTAGCTTGGGTTTCGTTAGCGTCCGATCCAGACAGCCCGTAGAATACTTTGCTGGGCTTCCCCGGCGCCATTCGCACCAGGCGATCTGAAAGATTTGCCAGCTCTTCGGTCGTATGGGCAGCATACGTATGGTAGTAGGCCAATTTGTACGCTTGGCGCGCAATCGCCTCGGCGACTTCGGTCCGGCCATATCCAATGTTGACGCAGTAAAGGCCCGCAAATCCGTCGATGTAGCTATGCCCCTGCGCGTCTTCGATGCGGATGCCCTTTCCGCCGGTAATAATCGTCGGATCTCCGATCTTGCCGGTGGCGAACTCCTTAAGTTGGGTGAAGGGATGCAGAACAGTCGCGCGGTCTTTTTCGGCGATAGTCTTGATATCGTTCATTTACGTTTCTCCCAAGCCGTCAAGTCGCCGAAGCAGACGTATTTCAATTCCATGAATTCCTGAATGCCGTGTCGCGAGCCTTCGCGACCGAGCCCGGACTGCTTCCATCCGCCAAACGGAATAGGAGGGCCAGTGAATGACGCGGTATTAACGCCGACCATGCCGTATTCGACCTTCTCGGACACACGCAACGCTCGACGCAAGTTATCGGTGTAGACGTACGCAGCCAGGCCCATTTCGCTGCTATTCGCTCTGGTGAGAACTTCTTCTTCTGAGTCAAACGGAAGTACTGCGGCTACAGGACCAAAGGTCTCCTCCGTGGCAATAAGCATGTCGTCATTGACATCGCTTAGCAGCGTTGGAAGCACAAAGTTCCGTCCATAGGGATGGTCCTGCTTCGCCGAGAAAATCCGCGCACCCTTGGCCACAGCATCGTCAATTTGAGCCCTGCATTTGTTGGCTACAGAAAGCTTCGTCATCGGACCGACATCGGTCGCAGCGTCCAGGCCATGGCCAACTTTCAGACGCCCCACCGCCGCAGCGAAGGCCTCGACGAAGGCATCATAGATGCCTCGCTGCACGTAGATGCGATTAGCTGCCAGGCAGTCCTGCCCTGAGGTCGCGAACTTTGCAGCCATAGCTCCCTTAACTGCCTTCTCCACATCAACATCGTCGAAGACGATAAAGGGCGCGTGCCCCCCGAGTTCGAGCGACACCCTCTTCACGGTCTGAGCGGCCCCCTCCAGAAGCAGACGACCAACTTCAGTAGACCCTGTAAACGACAGAGCCCGCACCCTCGGGTCGTGCAATAGAGGGGCCGACAACTCGATCGGGTTACCGACGACGACTTGAAACACGCCACGCGGGATTCCAGCCTCTTCAGCCAGCCTCGCGAGGGCAAGAGCAGACAGAGGGGTCTCGGGGGCGGACTTCACAATGACCGGGCAACCGGCCGCCAGAGCAGCGCCCGCCTTTCGCGTAATCATGGCGACGGGAAAATTCCAAGGCGTGATCGCCGCCGTGACGCCAATTGGCTGCATCTTCACTTGGAGCAAGCTTGCAGGCTTATGGCTGGGAATCGTCTCTCCGTATGCGCGCTCTCCCTCCGCCGCAAACCACTGCAGGAACCCCGCACCGTACGAAATTTCGGAGCGCGCCTCCGCGAGCGGCTTGCCCTGTTCGCAAGTTACCAGAACGGCAAGCTCCTCCGAATGAGCAACCATCAACGATGCCCAGGACCTCAGGATAGCTCCGCGCCTCTCGGGCAGCAGATCCCGCCATGCGGCAAAGGACCGTTCAGCTGCAGCGATCGCCAGAGCCATGTCTGCGGCACTGCAGCGAGCGACCTCTGCGATCTGCTCCCCGGTTGCCGGATCTACCACAACGTCCCTTTGATCTCCCGTGATCCAGCGACCGTCAATTAGCGCAGCGCCCTGAAGGAAGTCGCGACGGCGCAGCTCCTCCAAATGCCTTTTGGCCAGACCGACTGAGTCTGGGAATTTGTGCCGAGCAGTCGTCTGGAAGGCCATTTGGAAGTCCCGGGGCGCTCATTTGTTGAAATTCCACGAGCAATCAGGATACTAATGTCGCGAACAGATTTGCGTCGCTTTTTCCGATGGTGCGTTGGTTTCCTGCAGGGGACCGTCGTTTCTCGGTGGAATTCACCTGGAGCCTGACTCTTATGCAATATGACCGAACAGACGCCCGCATTCTGGAGATCGTACAAAAGAACAATCGCCTGACGTCTGAAATAATCGGCGAACTGGCCGGACTGTCTGCGACCGCGTGCCAACGACGATTGAAAAGACTCCGCTCAGATGGAATTATCGAGTCCGATGTTTCGATCGTTTCGGCGAAAGCGGTGGGAAGGCCGATTCAGATGCTGGTGCTCGTCAGCCTGGAGCGAGAGCGCGCGGACATCATCGATAGGTTCAAGAAGGCCATCAAATCGTCAGCTGAAGTCGTCAACGGATTCTATGTCACTGGCGACGCTGACTTCGTCCTATACATTACGGCGCGGACGATGGAGGATTATGAGCAATTCACAAGGCGCTTCTTTTATGAAAATCCAGACATCAAGGGTTTCAAGACGATGGTCGTGATGGACCGCGTGAAGGCAGGATTTGCAATTCCCGTTGAGGTTCCGGACGAAGGCTGAGCACAGACACTGCTCCGACGACGATCCGTTTTGCGCTGCTTTTCATCGCCAATACTCATACAACGCGAGAAAGCCGCACCGTTTTCCCTCTATTTATCGAAAGCTCCATTCCGCTAAGGGCAAATCTATGTGCACCGGCGAGTCACGAGTTCAAGCTCGCGAGCATCGTGCGGAACTCTGCCCGAGTTGCCTTTGCAAACTGGTCGCGACTGTTCGAGCACAGCCATCACGGCAGCTCACGGTTCTAGCCAATCGTATTTTGATCAGATGATCGCCCAGAGGCTCTGCAAATCATTTCGCTTCCAGCGAACAGCTGCCCGAGTCCCTCGTGAAAGAGTGCGAATTGGAATATGACCTTGGAACGATGTCGCTGACATTTGGACGGAAGCACGGCAGACACGACCGCGAAGGCCCGATGATCGAATTTCAGCGATCATCTCATGGAAAACTGCGTACTGAAGAGCCGGGTGATTGGGACGTCTTCATTGAAGTACTCGTTGACCCCGAGTTATGTATCAACCGCCGAAACCACCCAGTTGAGCCAGACTCGTAAGACAACGCGCTCAGCTAATGCCTGCCGACGTTCCCCTAGCACTCATCTCATCCAAATTTGCGCGATCGCATGCGCGCCAGGAGTCAGTATGACCGACTCGGCTACCGCCCCGAGCTCCAACGTCGATGGCATTAGCGCCCCTTTGCGCTACGCCACGTTCCGGCGGATTTGGTTGGCGAGCCTGTTGTCCAATCTCGGCATCCTTATGCAG
This sequence comes from Bradyrhizobium sp. WSM2254, assembly GCF_000472645.1. Lineage (NCBI taxonomy): Bacteria > Pseudomonadati > Pseudomonadota > Alphaproteobacteria > Hyphomicrobiales > Nitrobacteraceae > Bradyrhizobium > Bradyrhizobium sp. WSM2254. Next base: position 17,439 of record NZ_AXAB01000064.1, read on the forward strand.
GGTGTTGGTGCGGCGTGGGCTATGACCGAAATGACTTCGTCGGCAGATAAGGTAGCACTGGTACAGACGGCATTGTTGCTGCCAATCATGTTCATTGCCATGCCGGCCGGAGCCATTGCGGATATGTATGACCGGCGAATCGTGACGCTGGTTGCACTTTCCATCGCACTGTGCGGCGCAACCGCCTTGACTGCGTTGGATTGGGTGGGCCTTACTACACCGGGTTCGTTGCTCGTACTTTGCTTTGTGGTCGGCAGCGGCATGGCATTGATGGGCCCAGCCTGGCAGTCTTCCGTTAGTGAGCAGGTGCCGTCTGAGGCACTGCCCGCCGCGATCGCCCTCAATGGCATCAGCTACAACATAGCGCGCAGTTTCGGGCCCGCGATCGGCGGTATCGTAGTTGCGACCGCTGGAGCGATGGCAACGTTTGCGATCAACGCGCTCCTTTATCTGCCGTTGATCGTGGCGCTGTTCCTTTGGAAACGTGCAGCGGAGCCCTCGCGGCTGCCGCGCGAACGCCTCAGCCGTGCCATCGTCTCGGGGGTGCGGTATATTGTCAATTCGCCTTCGATCAAGATCGTGGTGGCTCGCACCATGATAACCGGCATCGTCGGAAGCGCGATCCAGGCGCTGATGCCGCTGGTTGCCCGCGACCTGTTAGGCGGTGGTGCGCAAACCTATGGAATTCTGCTTGGCGCGTTCGGGGTGGGCGCAGTGATAGGAGCTCTTAACATAGGGGAGATCCGTAGGCGCATGAGCAGCGAGGCTGCGGTTCGTGCGTGCACGCTGTCCATGAGCTTCGCTATTGCGGCAGTCGCGCTCAGCCATCGAGCGGTGATCACAGCCGCCGCTTTGGTTTTGGCAGGCGCCGTTTGGACGATCGTGTGGACTCTCTTCAACATTGGAATGCAACTGTCAGCTCCACGCTGGGTCGCAGGCCGCTCGCTTGCAGCTTGGCAGGCTGCATTTTCTGGTGGACTTGCGATAGGAAGTTGGGGCTGGGGCCGCCTCACCGATGCCGTCGGTGTCGATATCACGCTGCTCGTCTCTGCCGCGCTGATGCTGCTCTTGCCGCTGCTTGGGAAGTGGCTGCGCATGCCGCCGATAACCGAGCGCGGCGAGGATGCCGAGATGCTTGCGGATCCTAAGGTCCGGCTTCGGCTGACCTACCGAAGCGGGCCACTCGTCGTCGAAATCGAATATCGGGTGGCGTCTGAAAAGGCGCGCGCCTTCCACAAGGTGATGCAGGACGTACAACTCTACCGTCAACGCAACGGCGCTTATGGATGGTCTATCTCCCGTGATATCGCCGATCCCGAGCTGTGGACCGAGCGCTATCACTGCCCGACATGGCTCGACTATTTGCGGCAACGCAACCGCTCGACACTGTCGGAGCGCGCATTGGATGAACAGGCGATGGCTTTCCACATCGGCCCGGAGCCAGCGCGTATCCGGCGAATGCTCGAGCGTCCGTTCGGATCAGTACACTGGAAGGAATAAGTGCCCGACCGCGCGGTGAGCGAGCTCTAGGCGGTGTGGACTCTAAGGATTCCCTTTTCGGACCAAATCAGATTCAAGACTGCTTTTGGGGAGGCCGTCTTGGGCGTGATGGATCGTTTGGTTTTGAACGACGCGGCATGGGAGCGGATGGCGCCGCTGATCATAGGCCGGGCTGACCAGAAGGGTTCGACCGGCCGCGACAATCGGATGTTCGTGGAAGGTGTGCTTTGGATCGTGCGTACGGGCTCTCCCTGGCGTGATCTTCCGGAAGTGTTCGGAGACTGGAACAGCGTATTCCGGCGCTTCAGTCGATGGAGTGCCAAAAGGGGTCTGGTGCCGCATCTTTGAGGCGATGTCCGATGATCCTGACTTCGAATGTCATTCGGCCCTTTAATTGCGGGATGTTGTCAATCACCTTTTTAAACCTTCTGACGGTAGCGCTCGCGCCGTCGGAGCTGGTCGGGGTTGCGGAGACGGCGCGAGCGCGGCTGATACGTACTTTGCCGGCCAGGCATTGGATCGCCCTGACTGGTTGATGTCTTCGCTGGGGTCATGGTCCTTTCCGAGGTCGCGTAGCGCCTTATGATGATGTCCGGGTCGGACGCCTCAACGTTTGCAGCGGAGTACGGTCGAGCCGCCACCAGCCGAATGAACGAGGTCGCCTCAACACCGTCCCAGCGGGACATCGCCGGTCCGGCAGACCGGACCAGGAACTTGCGAGCAAATATCAGACTGGCTGTGGCTGCCCCCAGTCGAAAGATGTGCCATCGACCCAGATGCAGTGAAGGATGACTGCGATCTTTCGGGCGATGGCGACCTTTGCCTTCCTCATGCCGATCCGCTTGGCGAGCTTCATGCCCCAGGCCTTTAGGGAAGACCACTTTTTGGTTCGATAAAGAAGGACAGTGGCGGCCTCAAACAAGTAGGTTCGGAGGAGCCGGTCGCCCCATCGAGATATCTTGTCATTGATGTCAGTTTCGCCGGATTGGTTGCGCCGAGGTGTAAGGCCGAGGTAGGCACCGACCGTCAACGCCGATCGGAAGCGCAATGGATCGTCGATCGTATGGCGGAAGGTCAAGGCGGTCACCACACCGACACCGGGAACGGTCATCAGGCGGCGCGTCGTCTCATCCGCCTTCGCCAACTGGCGAACTTCATCGTCGAACTTGTTCTGCTGCTGACAGATATGCTCATGGATCAACAGGAGCGGCGATATCACGCTGAGGAGTGGATGATTATCGCCCAATAGCTCGCTGACCTGGTTGCGGAACTGCTGACCGATCGCGCGTGAGAACAGCAAGCCGTATTCTTTGATCAAACTTCGGACCTGGTTCTCGATATCTCGGCGCATGGACACGAGTCGGGATCTCGCGACGAGTATCGCGCGGATCTTTTAACTTTCCTCGCTCTTGACCTTGACCTCCCGATACCAGCCAACCCGCACCAGTTCGGCAAGGCCTCGCGCATCATTCTGATCGCTCTTGTTCATGCGGACGGACAAAGCCGCGTGGGCATGCCGGGCGTCGATGCAAACCACCGGAAGATCGACCCTACGAAGTTCATGCCATAGCCAGCTCGCCATCGCCCCGGTCTCAAATCCGATGCGCTCCGCCTGTGGCGCCCGCTTGCGAAGCAGCGCTGCGAGCACCCCTGGGTCGGACTTTGCCTTTCCTTCGAACAAGACCTGACCCATTTCGTCGACCACACATACTGAGGTCTCTTTTTGCGAGACATCCAGCCCAACTTATTGCTTCATGGCCCCCTCCGATTCGTAAGATTGCTGGAAGGCTTGAAGATAGCAGACCTTTTTGAGCCGCAGGCGCCGTCAGCAATTACGTCATCGTCTGCAACAAAGGCTCTGACGCAATTTTAGTGCAGCTCCGTTTATTCTGCGCCGATTAGTCTAGCTTGAAGCAGATCGATTTTGCCGCGGCCGTACATTTGGCGTTTGACGACGGCGGGTGATCTGCCCCTCGGTCTGTCCGTTGGACCAGGGCAAGGTGATCGCCGCCCGAACCGCCGCTTCATCATTCGTAACGCCGCGGGAAAATGAGGCAACGAGACTGGCGCGAGCCCGCTCGATCCATGGTGATAGCTCGGCGGTAGCTTTGCGCCGGATCATCAAGTGGAATCCGGCGGTGATCTCGCGTGCCTCGACCAGGGTCGGTACGCCAGCTTCGATCGCCACGACCGTGACTGTCTCTGCCTTCGAGAGCGTATCCCGTCCGATCGTCATAAGACGAGCGATCGTTCTCGCCGATGGTGAAGGTTTTCGACATCGGCCTTTTCAGCCCGCCGTCTACGTGTTGTCCATTCTCTGACGACACGAAGAGAGCCTCGGAAGCCGCGCGCCCTTAGGCGCCGCCAAAGGTCAGCCCCGTTTCGGCAGCCGGCGGCCCACTGATCGTCGAGCCATGGCAGGTGCTGATCGAGCGAACTCTGCCGAGTCCGGAAGACGTCATGGTGTTCGCCACGGATCACCTGTCGAACCAGCTGCCTGCTATGGCCGGCTTGGCGCACGATCTGCATGATCGGCGTTCCGGTTTTCGACAGGGCCAAGATAGCCGCATTGGTCTCTTCGCGGCGAAGATATCCTTCATACTGCAGGCGCTCGGCCGCGGTGAGCAGCTTGGGATCGGTGGTTGCCGCCCCGACTGCGCTTCGGATCTGGCGCATCGATTTGCGGACGGCATCGAGGAAAGCCCGACTGGCGTTCTCCATCAAATGCCAACGATCTGCGACCTGTACCGCGTGCGGCAGGGCCTTTGCCGCAGCTTCGCCATATCCACCACCGCGATCGCGGGCGACGATCGCGATCGTGGGATGAGCGGCGAGCTAGGCTTGCTGTCGCGGGCTCACGATCTGGCAGCAGGGTGACGATCCGGCGCCTTTCCAGGTTACAGACGATGCTGGCGTATCGGTGATTGCGCGATTGCGCCGCCAGGCCCAATCATCAATGCCGATGACCTTGAGCGGGTCAGGCGGCGGACGGTGACGACGTCGGACCACGCGCAGGACCGTATCCTTGCTCACCGGCAACATCAGCCGCTTTGCGAAGCCTGCTGCCGGTCGACCACCAAGCGCCAGGCCGAGGTGATGAACGATGGACTCCAGCCTCGCTGTGCGTCGCGCCGACGGCGCCAGAACCCCCTCGGCGAAGCGCTCAGTGAAGATTTGGCGCCCGCACAGGACGGCGTCACCGCGGAAGCGGCGAGCGATCACCAGGAGCTGGACGATCCGCCCCGAGAGCGGCAGATCGGTCACGCGTCGTCGATAGCGGCTATGGACGCGTCGGGAAGCGGCGCGCCCCCAACCGAGACTGGCCCTTCTGGTTTAGAGGGTTGGACCATTCTCTTGGCCGGTCTCAAAACCGGATGGGCGGCCGGCGGCGGGGGCACAGAGGTAGGGACCGGTATATTGTGCAAAGACTCGATCTTTGCGGTCAGCGCCTCGATCTGATCTGCCATCCGTTTCAAATCGGCTTGCTGCGCACCGATGTTGCGATTGAGCTCTGCAATTTCATCAATTGCCTGCCGTTGCCCCAAACGAAACTGCGAGAGAGCTTCCCTAACATCTCGCGGTGCGGGAACTCGCCCTGATCGAATCCTTCTCGCAGCATCCACAATGTCGGACTGGATCTACGGAGCTCCGACTCATGTTTGGCTCAGGCGGTCCCGGCTGAACCATCAAGAAGTCATGAGATCCCGCCGAGCGGAGCTTGACCATCTGCACCTGTCTCCTCTCCCGGAGGCTCCGGCGGATTAGTCTTGCTTTCCAAGCCCTTAATCCGCGGCGACGGATTTACGGGCGTCACAAATCCACCATTTGCCGTGGCGAACGAGGCGGCAGACTCGGTGCCGGTTGATCCTAGATTCCTCGATCGTTCGTAGCGCGACGTCATGGTTCTCCCCCCCTTTGCTAACTTCACGGCGGCTTATGCAGTGACTGAGAACAAACATTCACGAGCAGATCTGCTTGCCCGTAGCCGGACTATGTTGGGTGTACCCGGCCGCGGTCAGTCGTACGGACAGCAATGGCTGCCGTAGGATTGCGATTGCAGACTGCGGCATCCACTACGGGCTGCTCGCACATCGTTCAGCCTCAGCGCGCTGCGTCGCTCTCTGAGCGTCAAGTTGATGCAGACGTCTCCAACGCTATGATTTTCTCAACGATCGCGGGACACCCAACCGATAGGTCCATCTCGGACCATTGATATCGAGCCTGAGAAGTTGCATGTTGGCAATTTGAGCCGATAGAAGGCAGCAACTGTGCGTTCAAGTCCCAAAATCTGAAGTATTAGCTCGTCCAACGCGAAGCCGACTACTCCAAGTGAGAGAACAGCCGGACTTGATTCGGAATGGAGCGCCCCGACCGATCAAATGTGGCAGCCATCGTCACTGCCGGTACGGCCGTTGCGCGCAATACGGGCGCATGACGAGAATCAGAGCGCTCGCCGTGACCGCCGCCTGGTCGAGGGTGTGTCGAAAAATGGACCTGCTTTCTTTTGGATACCCCGCGAGCTATCTAAACGCGAGACTGTGGCTTGCTCCTGGTTTGAGAGCTCGGCTCCGGTTGGTCCTAGGCAGGCCGATTCATCAGGCAGCCCTCGCTGCCTGAGGCTTTGGCGTGCTACCGCGCTGCCCGCTGCTGCGACCGTTCACGCTGGGCGACAGATCGCGAGCGAGGTTGTCGCGACATATTGGGTCCCACTGCTTATCATCGATCGGATAGTGCCGGGCTGCACGATTGTCCCATATCGCTATGTCTCCGACCTTCCAGCTCCAACGAACCGCATTTTCCGGCGCTGTGATATAGGACTTGAGCAGATGAAACAGCTTCTGCCCGGTATCCTTGTGCAATCCAGCAAAACGCCCTTCGAGGTTGCCAAGCGCAAGGATGCGCTGACCTGTCTCGGGATGGATCCTAACCACCGGATGGTCGACTTCAAGGTTGGCTTGAACGAACCCTTCATCTGGAGAGTTTGTGTTTGCTTCGGTAGCTCCTGATTCCATGGCTTCCGCAGATTCATCACGATAAATCGCCCATAGTGCGTCAGCGAGCTTACGCAGCGGTTGCGGAAGGTCGAGATATGCAGCTCGCATATTCGACCAGGCCGAGTCGCCGCCACCAGGCGCGATCGCCACGGGCCGCAGAACGGAGAGCCCTGGATCGACATGGTAGCTGATATTCGTCGACCAATGGTCATCTGAATCAATTTCGACTGTCGACAGCAGTCCGGGAGGCGAGCCGAGCGGCTGCGGGCCCCGCTCCGTGAATACAGTCACCAGACGTTCGTACGCGGCGTCATCGAGATGCTTCTGGTCACGTAAAAAGATAACCTTATGCTCAAGCACCAGTTGGTGGATCGCGCAGAGAACGTCCTGGGGCGAGTCGGCAGAAAGTCTGACGTTTACAATCTCGGCACCGAGCCGAGCCCCGCGCCTGATAATATTTTCCGGCGGAATAAACGCCTCAGCCATTCTCGCATTTCGCATCGTTCTATCCTCGTTCCTATGATCCAGTAGACAACACTCCACCCTCGCCGATCGCGTGAGCGATCGTCGAATTGGCGCTTCCTGGTCCAGAATTCCGAGTTTCTTTTCGAGCAATTCCGCCGGGACTCTACCGCGGCACAATGACCTCGCTCTGACGTTGAATACGTAAGACCGATCTTCGCTCAGTCAATGAAACGAACTCTTTTTTTGTTTCCGACGACATGCAATGTTTCCTTCGCGGACGTCGCCGTTACTGCAATATCTGCATTGAACGCGGCGCAAACTGTGCACTTGTGGACCTCATCGCAAAGTCTCAACTCGAAATGTTCATTTCTTCTGATCGCGGCTCAGTCTCCTACGCATGATCTCTGCCGGTAGAAGCGATCGTGAACTACTGAGAAACTGATACAGATTCATGACGAGACTACGGCAGTCTCATCAGTTTGAACCGGCGATCACGCGGTCCGATCCGAGCAAGAGATCCGCTATCGCGCTGAATCACCCAGTGAAGCCGTCGTTCCTCTCCGCATGATCGTTGTCCGACAAGACTCGTTGTCTCGACGTCGATCGCGTGGATTCACATTAAAGTCATCGACCAACTCACTCGAACGTTGCGGACGGCTCGCGCGGAGAACCGACCAGAAAAGCTTCTCGCGCCTTGTCAAGACGGCGAGTCGCAGCGGTGGCGGAACGTCTCTTACTGAGAAGAGTGATTAACAGATATGTCGTTCTAATGTGCAAGGCTAAGCCGCTTGAACCCCGCTGAGGAAGCAGTCCAGCTGATGCTTTAGCCGGGAGCTTTCCCCCGACAACAGCTCAGCAGATTTGAGCACCTGCACCGACGCACCTCCAGTTTCTTTTGCGCGGTCTGTGACTGCGCCCACGCTCGAAGCCACCTGTAGGGTTTTGGTAGCCGCTTCCTGTAAGTTGAGCGTGATACTCCGGCCCGTCGCTTTCTGTTCTTCAATAGAACCGACGGCAGCCATGGCGATCTCCGAGATGCGCGTGATGATGGTGCCAATCTCGGCAATCTGCGTGACAGCATCGTTCGTCGCCGCCTGAATGCCACCAATCTGCCCGCTAATCTCGACGATTGCCTGCGCTGTTTCAGCCGCCAGAGACTTCACTTCTTGGGCGACAATGGCAAAGCCTCTACCCAGGTCGCCGGCGCGAGCCGCCTCGATCGTCGCATTCAGCGCGAGTAAATTGGTCTGCCGCGCGATCGCGGCAATCAATTGGACCACGCTACCGATCCGCTCCGCCGCGGCTGCAAGACAAGCCATATGCTGATCGCTGAGTTCGGCCTTGCGGACAGCTTGGCGTGCCATGCTGGAGACTTCCTCGACCTGTCGACCGACGTCGGCGATGGTCGCCGCCATTTCGCCCGTCGCGACTACGACGTGTTGAACGTTCGCGGACGCCTCTTCCGAAGAGGCCGCCACCTCGACCGAGCGTTGCTGACTTTGATCCGCCGAACAGGTGAGGCTTCGTGCGGACGCTTCAAGCTGCGTCGAAGCGGATGAGACTGTGTCAATCACCTGCCCTATGGCCTCCTCAAATTCACCTGCGAGCCGAGCGATGTCGGCCCTGCGCTGATTGGCAACCGCTCGATCCTGTTCGGCTCTCGCATCGAGATCAGCTTGCGCCTTCTCGCTCGCTCGCAGCTTGAACATCTCGATCGCTTCAGCCATGTCACCAAGCTCATCTTTGCGGCCGAGGCCCGGCAGCACGACATCAAACCGGCCCTCGCCAAGCTGACGCATGGCCGAAGTCATTGAGGCCACCGTCCTTGCAAGCCGCCGACCAAACAGCAAAGCGAGCAGCCCCACGAACGCGGTTCCCAGCCCAATTATCCAGACGGACTTCCGCTGAATCTGGTCAGCACGGATACCCGTCAGATGCGAATGGACGCCCGCGGCAGCTACAATTCTCATGAGCGTCGGATGAATGCGCTCGTAGATTTGTTCCAGGTCATCCACCTGGTCGCGCAGCGTCTGCCTTGTCACCATGAACGACAGAAAGTCCGCCTTGTAAGTGCGGATCAGTGGCAGGATTGAGGATTTTACCTCGGGAGGAAGGTTGGCTTGCGCAAGAACGGTTTCAAATTCCGCCTCGCACTCCACGAGTTGGTCGCCATCCTTGTCTTCGCTGCGCAACATGAATTCATTCTCGTGGCGGCGCATTTTCAGCATCAATATCGCGAGCTGGGGCTGGTTCAGCTAGCTCACCCGATGCTCAACGTCACGGACCGCTTTTCGCAGCTTGCCTTGAAATCTCTCGTTCTCATTAAAGCCGAGGTTTCGTTGCGCCGATACCACGTTCTGGAAGCGCGTTGCATACAGATTAATGACGGACCGCAGAGAGGTCGCCTCTTTCATGGGGTTATCGTCGGGAAAGTCAGTCACGAATGCCTCGACACGGCTTAGAGCCGCGAGCTGGCGCTCATGATTGTCCGCATGCTTCTTGATCGATTCTTCACTGGGCTTGCGCTCGAATTCGGTCGCAAGTTGGCCAGACTCCAAAAAAGTTTGTGACAACAATACGACTTGGTCCTTGAATTCGTTGCTGGCATTCGACTCACGTTGCGCTACGCTCCCGTAGAGCAGGGCGACAGCGCTGATGGCGCCCGTGGCAATGCCCCCTGAAATCCCCAGCAGAACCTGTTGCTCGCGTAGCCCAATGCGGAATCCACGAGGCAGTAATGATATCCAGCGAATCGCGATCGCAACTTTGCTCATTTTGTCCCCTCAAATGACTGTCCCGATGCGCCCGATGCTGGCCAGCACTGTCGCGACGCGCAGCTATGCTGCTAAATTGCTGAGCCGTAGGTTTGCCTGCCGCTCGTTGACAGGGCGATGACTAATTTAGATTGATTGCGAAACTCTGAAGCCGACGCCCTGCGCGCAAAACCACTGCGATTTGTTCGACGGCCTCAATGAGCAGCACATAAGTTCGAACATTCTCGCGAGAAAAACTTTAAGGTAGCAGTTTCTGCGAGCTTGTCGCCATTTGCGCATAAAAGCTGCAAGATATCTCGCGGAACGCCGCCAATCCTCCCGAAGAAATGAGTATGCGATGTGGGCTTGCACGATTTGACGATGTTTCGTGCAAGATTGGAGTTGCCAGCGAGTTAATCTACTTGCTGCGCGCCTATTCAGTGCCCTTCGGGGCGCTTCCTCCCTGACTTGGCCGCGCGGTATCTCGCGCGGCCATTTTTCGCTAGAGACCCGATCGCTCGTATTCGGCCGTCCCCTAGGAGCAACGCGATGACCCCGACCGCCGCCGCAGGAGCCCTGCAAGGCTCGTCCACCCTGCGGGACCGTCTTAAGGACCCGTCGCTTCTGCGCGAGGCCTGCTACATTGATGGCTGCTGGATCGGCTCACCCAGCTTTTCGGTGAACAATCCGGCGACCGGCATGGAGCTCGCCAAGGTGCCGCAGCTCTCAGCCGACGATGCGACGCGTGCCGTCGAAGCCGCCGAGCGCGCTTTCCCTGCCTGGGCGAAGCTCACGGCCAAGCAGCGCTCCAACATCTTGCGCAAATGGTACGAGCTGATCATCGCCAATCGCGAGGACCTCGCGCTGATCCTCACCTCCGAGCAGGGCAAGCCGCTCACCGAGGCGCTCGGCGAGGTCGATATCGGCGGCGCCTATGTCGAGTTCTTCGCCGAGGAAGCCCGCCGGGTCTATGGCGAGACCATCCCGACGCAGCGCGCCGATGCGCGGCTGCTGGCGATCAAGCAGCCGATCGGCGTCTGCGGCGCGATCACGCCGTGGAATTTTCCGAATTCAATGATCACCCGCAAGGTCTCGCCGGCGCTCGCCGCAGGCTGCACCGTCGTGCTGAAGCCAGCCAGCGAGACGCCGCTGTCGGCACTGGCGCTTGTCGCCCTCGCTGAGAAGGCCGGCGTGCCCAAGGGTGCCTTCAACGTCATTACCGGGGATTCGCGGCCGATCGGCAAGGTTCTGTGCGAACATCCGGCCGTGCGCTTCGTCGGCTTCACTGGCTCGACCGAGGTCGGCAAGATTCTCTACCGGCAGGCTTCTGTCGGCGTGAAGAAGCTCGGCCTCGAGCTCGGCGGCAACGCGCCCTTCGTGGTGTTCGACGACGCCGACATCGATGCCGCGGTCGAAGGCGCAATCGTCTCGAAGTACCGCAACATGGGCCAGACCTGCGTCTGCGCCAATCGCCTCTACGCCCAGGCGGGCATTTACGACCAGTTCGTGCAGAAGCTGTCGAAGAAGGTCGCGGCAATGAAGATCGGCGACGGCACGGAAACCGGCGTCGTGCAGGGGCCGCTGATCAACATGGAGGCGGTCGACAAGATCGAGCGGCACATCACGGACGCCGTGAAGCGCGGCGCCAAGGTCGTGACCGGCGGCAAGCGCCATGCGCTGGGACGCTCATTTTTCGAGCCGACCGTGCTCGCCGACGTTACGTCGGACTCGCTGGTCGCACAGGAGGAGACCTTCGGTCCGCTCGCGCCGGTGATCCGCTTCAAGGACGAGGCCGACGTGATCGCGATGTGCAACGCCTCGCCTTTCGGGCTTGCCTCCTACTTTTACTCCCGGGATCTCGGCCGTGTCTGGCGCGTGGCGGAAGCGCTGGAGTCGGGCATGGTCGGCGTCAACACCGGCCTGATCACCACGGAAGTCGCCCCCTTCGGCGGCGTCAAGGAAAGCGGCTTGGGACGCGAAGGCTCCCGGCACGGCATGGAAGAATATGTCGAGATCAAATACGTGATGATGGCGGGGCTTTGATCCCAGTGGCCTGTGGGCCGAGCGGCGAGCCTCGCAATCACCATTTTTGTTTTGGGCTTTCGCCCCATTCTGGCGTCCCCGCGCCTGCTGCCTCCAATCGATTCAATAATCCGGAAGCCTGAGCCACTTCCCCCTGGTGGGCGAGTCCGCTTTGTCGGTCATGTGACTTATGATCTGGGCATGGCTTCTCACGGAGCTGTTCCTCCCACCCCGCTCACACAGGATCGTTTCTAACCCACTAAATCATAGGGAATGGATTGGATGTCACGTCGGCAGCGGCAATATGACATTGTCGATCAGCCGAGTTGAGCCGACGTAGGCAGCCACGCAAAGCGCCGCAGTCGTTCTCAAGGGATTTTCAGCCGGTTTCAGCTTAACGTAATCGACCAGATCGACGTACTCGAGCTGGTCGACGGCTGCCAAATGCTGCTTTGCTGTCGCTAGCAGCCGGCCTACGTCTCGTTCTCCTGAGTGAAACTGTTCCGCTGCAGCGATTAGGCCGTGGCTGATGGCGAGAGCCCGCTGACGCTCTTCCCGTTTCAGGTAACGATTGCGGCTACTGAGTGCCAACCCGTCGGCTTCCCGCACGGTTGGTAGCGTGATGATCTCTATCGGCAAATTGAGATCTACCGTCATGCGACGTACGACCGCGCATTGCTGGAAGTCCTTTTGCCCGAAGAACGCGACGTCTGGCTGTACCATGTTGAACAGCTTGCAGACGACAGTGGCAACACCACGGAAATGCCCGGGTTTGAAAGCTCCGCAAAGCGGCTTTGCGAGCTCGCCGGGCTCAACGAAGGTCTCAAATCGAGCCGGATAGATCTCCTTTATATCCGGAGCAAAGAGGATTGCGACCCCGGCATCTTGGCATAATTTTTCATCGCGCTGGAAATCGCGCGGATAGGTGCCAAGATCCTCGTTTGGACCGAATTGAGTGGGGTTGACGAAAATGCTGACGACACTGACATCACATTGCGCCCTGCTCGCTTCGATCAGGGCGCGGTGCCCCTCGTGCAGATAGCCCATTGTCGGAACGAAGCCGGCTCGGGGCTTACGAAATTGAAGGAGCGCCTGCCGAAGCTCCGCGACTGTCCTGATGGTTTGCATCTGATGCTCTTACGTCCGATTGGAGGGCGTCCATTGCGCGATTGTGTCTCCAAGGTCCTCAGGGAGCCGATAAGATTCGTCCGGGCCTGGAAACGAACCATCTCGAACGTCGGCGGCCCAGCGCGACAAGGCGTCCTGCAACAGTCCAAAGCCATCTGCATAGGCGCGAACGAATTTGGGACGGTGACCTGCGGTGAGGCCTAGCACGTCGTGGAACACAAGCACCTGACCTGAACAGGAGGGGCCCGCGCCGATTCCGATCGTTGGGATCATTAGGGTTTCGGTCGCACGCGCCGCAAGTTCGGCTGGAATGCCCTCGAGGACGAGGGCGAAACAACCGGCCTCCTGCAAACTGTGGGCGTCCTCCAGCAACCGCACCGCATCATCGGCTTTTCTTCCCTGCATCTTGAATCCGCCCATAACATTGACGCTTTGCGGGGTGAGGCCGAGATGGCCCATCACGGGAATTTCGCAATCGACCAACGCACGGACCATTTCAAAGCGCTTGGCACCACCTTCGAACTTCACAGCGTCTGCGCCTCGCTGCAGGAAGCCCCCAGCGTTCCGGATCGTCTCCTCCGGGCTGAGGTGAAAGCTGAGAAATGGCATATCAGCCACGAGCAAGGCATGAGGCCTCACGCGAGCAACTGCTTCCAGATGGTGGTTCATCATTGCCATGCTGACCGGGAGCGTGTTGTCGAACCCGAGACAGACATTGCCAACGCTATCCCCCACCGATGCGCGCCGACACGGCATCATAAGCGGTGGTCATCGCGACACGACGACCTTCCTGCTTCCAGCGCGCGATTTTGGGTATCGGCGTCATGGCACGCTCAGCTTGTTGGCTGGAATCGATCTGCGGACCGGGAAGGTCCACGCTCTCGTCAAAGACCGCCACCGCAGCCGAGAGTTCATCGAATTCCTCAAGCTTCCCGATGCCACCTATCCGCCCCGCACCGCGATCAAGTTGATCCTCGACAATCATTCCACCCAGATCTCGAGAGAGACCAGAGCCTGGCTCGATACACGACCGGCCGGCCGCTTCGAATTTACCTTCACGCCCAAGCACGGCTCCTGGCTCAACCTCATCGAGGGCTTCTTCTCCAAAATTCGCCCTCTCCGTCCTGCGCCACATCCGGGTGACTTCAAAGAACGAGCTCAAGGAGCGCATCATGGCCGGCACCGACGATGTCAATCGCCACCCGGTCATCCATACCTGGTCCTACAAACTCGTCGAGGCCGCCTGATATGATTCAAACCAAGAAAACGCAGACCTGGTGTCCGCTGTGCTCGTCGGGCTGCTTGCCCATGCTTGTCTCAGTCTAACGCTGCGCAATGTCGGCAGCCGCGTCATGCCCGAAGAGATCAATAAGGAGTCTTCGCTCTAATGCCGCAGCATATTGCAGGCGCTTGAGCAGTGAGGTCTGCCCCGCAGCATCCATTCGCACATCGGCACCATGGACTGGCTAGTTTCTGCCGCGAAACATATTTCGGCCTTTAAAATAAGGGTTGTCGCGCGACTTTCGAGTACAGTTTTTCTTGCGAGGTACATGTGCATGGTATCACATACCTCATATGAAGCATGTTGATTCGGAATCGCCTTCGGATGTTGCGCGCTGGCAGCAAAGCGAATCGACCAATCTTTGGCCAGCGCTTGTGGGTTCGCTGAGCCTGCGCCGCAGTCTGTGGATCCGCAAGAATTGCCCAGCGTGCCGATCTGGCGAACAGCATCAAAGTTATGTGCTCTAAGGTCGCGCGAACCGGCGTTGCGTTGCCGTCTACCTGCCGGAAGAGCTTGTGCCGGAGGTCCAGCGCAGCCTGGACAACGGGCGCGCTCTGCGGGATCTGCTGCACCAGGCCGCACCGCGATACATCAAACCGCTGAAGCGAGAACGCGCCGAAGCATCCAAAAGCAAGAAGAGCCGAGCAATGTGAGAGCGACGGCGCGACAGATCAGCTTTGCCGATTGGGAGCTGATGCGGCAACGCGATCAGGGCATACGCCTAGAACCGCTGCTGGATGCGATATCCGGCTTTCTCGACGACCCGCGGGATGTCGTCGAGGGCGTCCGACGGGACTTGGTGCGTGGCCTGAAGCAACCCTATAGCGATCGTCACGGATTAACGGTGACGCAGATTCTGCGCTCGCTGGTTCTGATGCGGCTCAAGAATTGGGGCTATCGCGAGTTGCGTTAACGCATCGCAGATGGATTGACGCTTCGTCAGTTCACCGACTTCTACCGCGCGCCGGTGCCGAAGCATAACGCCTTTCAGCGTGGCTTCATCCGTCTGACCCCGCAAACGCTGAGAGCGGTTCACGATTTGGTGGTTCGGGCAGCGGTCGAGTTCGGATTGGAGGACGGCGCGAAGCTGCGGGTCGACACCACGGTCGTGCAGACCGACTTCATCATCCGACCGACAACACGTTGCTATGGGATGTGGTCCGCGTCGTCACACGCCTGGTCCGCCGTCTGGCCAAAGCGCTGGAATTGCGAAGGGCTTTTGCGACCGCACGCGGGCGGCTCGGCGCCGGATGTATGAGATCCAGCGCATGACGACGAGGCAACGTCACGAGCAGCAGGCCCGCACATACCGGGTGCTCATCGACATCGCTAGGAAACGCACACGCGGGGCTCGAGAAAACCCGCACGATCCGCGGCAAGGACGTGTTCACCGACATAGCCATCGAGGAACTGCGCGGGCTATCGAGCACTTCTGCCGCCTGGGAGATTGTGTCATCGATCAGTCACGTCGTCGTGTGCTCCTTGGTGAGCAGCTCGCTACCGACGAGAAGATCTATTCCATTTTCGAGCCTCATACCGACCTGATCAAGCGCGGCAAGGTGCGCACGCCGGTCGAGTTTAGCGACAAGGTCTTCCTCGCCGAAAGCGCAGCGGGCCTGATCACGCAATACGAGGTGCTGAGGGGCAAACCACCGACGAGGTCCACGTGGCAATTTCCCTCCAACGCCACAGGCAGTCCTTTGGCCGGGCCCCGCAACTGTACGGCTCAGATCATGGCTTCTTCAGGGAGCAGAACCTCGCCTCGTGCAAGCACGCTGGCGTCAAAGTGGCGTGCATTCCTCAGCGTGGCGGCGAGAGGACGGCACGATGGGTGGCATATGAGAAGAATACGGCCTTCAAGGATGGTCAGCGCTTTCGCGCCGGCATCGAGGGCGCATCTCGGTGCTGTTCCCAGGCCACGGCATGAAGCGTTGTCTTGCCAAAGGACGCGACCGCTTCGAATTGTGGGTCGGCGCCGCCGTGCTCGCCAACAATCTCATGAGGATCGCGGAAATGCTGGTGACGCGATCGCCGCGCAGACGAAGAGCCGCTTTACCGACACGCAGGCTCGCTTCCCGGCACGATCAGAACCGCCGCGGCTCAACCTGTCTCAAGCTGAACGCTTGCCAAGCAATACCGAGCCCAAGCTCGAAACTCGACCCCTCCGGGGCTTGCTGATACCGGTCTCTGCTGGCATTTTGTGCCCAATTCATCGAGATAACTTGGATCACCACCGTTCAATTCGGGCGTTTCGCGACAGAACTAGACTGGGTGGCACAAAGTTCGTTCGCGCTGAAAAACCTACCAGTTCTTGGAGGAGATGAAGGGGCTCAGGGCAGTTAGAAGCTCCACGAGTGAGCATCGTCGTTCGGTCAAGCGCGAGGGTTTGCATCTGACAAAGCCGCAGCACATTTTTTTGGATCGTGCCCTAAGACTTTAGCTGGAGGCGTGTTATGAATCGGAATGCTAACGACGACGACCAGTTGGGAACGCTTGTGACGAAGGACAGCTTGTCACCGGCATGCCCGATCAGAGGCTGTACCGACACAAGCTGGTACGCCGATGCCCACGACATCGAGTACCATACGTCCGACCGCACCTACTCTTTCCACAAATGCCACAGGTGCGATGTCCTGTTCATCGTCCCAATGCTGTGGGATCGTCTCGGAGAGATCTATCCGAAGAATTATTACTCCTACGCGTCTAAAAAAACGGGTATCATACCGCGTCAGCGATCGCTCGACTGGCTTATAGTGAAACTGCTGGCCTCCATCCCAGGCGATCGGCTTAGCGTCCTAGACGTCGGTGGCGGCAGCGGTTGGATACTCGACCAGGTCAAGTCCTGTTCACCGCGGGTAAGCTTCACGCAATGTGTCGATCTGGACGAGGGCGCACAAGCTCAGGCGGTCGCACGCGGACACGCCTATTATCTCGGCAGTATCGAGCAGTTCGAGACCGATCGACGCTTTGACCTCGTCCTAGCGCTCGGTTTGATCGAGCATGTACGCGACCCCGCGCTCGTGTTACGTCGTATCGAAGACCTCCTCACGGCTCACGGCCGCGTGCTGATCACGACGCCAAACTTCGACGCGCTCGATGCGCGGCTGTTCCGGCATCGTTCGTGGGGCGGCTATCACACGCCACGTCATTTCGTACTGTTCAACCGCCAGAGCTTTACGGAGTTGGCTGAACAGAGTGGTCTTGGCGTCGTCTCGTTCTCATACAAGCAAGCTCCATGGTACTGGAGCTTGGCGGTGCTCGACGCCATGCGCCGATTGGGCCTCATCGAAATCTCGGCGCAACGTCCGGTGTACCATCATCCGCTGTATCCGCTATTGCGGGCGAGCTTCGCCGCCTTCGAGTTTGCGCGCGCACCCTTCGCCCAGCTCTCGTACATGGTGTTTACGCTCGGGCGGCGTTGAGCCGCTGGAGCGTAATGGCGACCGTAGCCCGGCGAAATTGATCCCGCGCAACGGAAGTTAAAGCGGCTCCAGCGACGCCACAAGCTGGATAGTAAAGGTCGAAATCTGCGCGTGACACGTCGGGCTCACTCACGTCGAGCCGAGTTATTTCGAGACAACTCGTTCGATGTCGCGGGAGCGCTCCGTAGAAGATATTGGCAGTACCTCGCTGGACATCACGACGTAAATCTCCAGCGCGTTGTTCTGGCGATTGGCATCGCCAAACCACCGCGGACTGCGTCGCCTGGCGCGTCATTGGAGGCATAGTTGACTGTCCTCATAGGTATCGTTCTCTTCCAGGAAGTTGATGGACTGATCACGCCATGGATTTCGAGATCCTCGACGCTGCCGGCGCAACTTTCCATCATGCCAACTTCGGCCACTTGCATGAAGATGCAGCGTCACTGAAGCAATGCAGCAGCGCTGCAGCTCGTGCAGCGTCGTCGCAGACGTCCTCTCGGTGTAAATTCATTCTTAGGAGGAGACCACCAATGAAAAGGCATGATTGACCTACTTGTTTCTATCCGGCTTGATTAGTGTCGATAACGAGATTACGATCCCGATTTCGGAGAGGAACCATCGTCTTGCTGCGAAGGCGGAGCGGTTAGGTCGTGCTCAAGCGCAGGACCCGTGACGCGGCTGGGCCGCCGCTCTCGGCCAGCCTGCGCTTTCGGTGCCAGCCAGTTTTGGCCTTCGCCCGCAGCACAGACGGCGCCTCATCCCAGTCACGTGAACTCACCGGTGGCACCCCCAATCGCCTTCTCCGATCGGACTAAATAGGATGATTTGCGAGCTCATCACTTGAGGAGCAACGGATGTGCGTTGTGCGTCCTGATGACGCCCGACTGAATAACTCTGCTGGGCGGCGGCCGCTTGCGTTCACCTTGCCTCCATTTCGAAAGAAGAGATTATGCCGGCTCGGCTGCGCATGAACGAGGCCAGGCCGACGGGATATGGCCTTTGTCGCCTGATCTGATCGCGCGGATTCGGCGCGAGCACTTCATTAAGGGCAAGACGATCAAGGAGACCGCCCGTGACCTGAAGGTGTCGCGGAACACGGTCCGGAAGGTTCTGAGGTCGGGAGAGACCTCCTTCGAGTATGAGCGGCAAGTGCAGCCGCGGCCAAAGCTCGGACGATGGGCAGTCGAACTTGACGGGCTGCTTGCGGCGAACGTGGGCAAATCCGCTCGTGAGCAGCTGACGTTGATCCGGATCTTCGAAGAGCTGCGCGGCCGCGGCTATGACGATGGTTACGATGTCGTGCGACGTTACGCCAGGCGGTGGGGCAAAGAACGCGGGCAATCAACCGCGGCTGCTTACGTCCCGCTGAGCTTTGCGCCGGGCGAAGCGTACCAGTTTGACTGGAGCCACGAGGTGGTCCTGCTGAGCGGCCCCACGGTAATGGTGAAGGTCGCCCAGGTCCGCCTCTGTCACAGGCGCATGCTGTTCCTAGTACTTCGTCACAGTGATTATGACTCTTTGGAAGTGGCGGGATAGGCGCCTGCCATTTTGGCGCGAGCCTTGTCTGTCGTGAACATCCATTTGATGCGAGAGCGGGCGGTATTTCGTTGTCGTTCCCAAGCGGTGATTTCGCGGCGCAGTCGCTTGGGATCGTCGATCCTGCGATCCAGGCACTGGCCTCGCAGGACGCCGATTTCGATCTCGACCATGTTGAGCCAACTTGCGTGCTTTGGCGTGTAGTGGAACTCAAGCCGTCGCA
>NZ_AXAB01000065.1:0-36428 GCF_000472645.1 Bradyrhizobium sp. WSM2254
GAACTCTTGCGTGCCATCATCCGGGCCTTCGCCGAAACTGTCCCGGCTCAAAAGATCGCTTAAATCAGCGGTCGTCCGCGTTCTTCACGGAGGACAACTTAGGATGCGCCAACGGACGCGCTCTCCATTCTAGGGATGTCCGCTTTCGGTCGAGGCCAATGCCATCTGGCCGGCAATTTCGTCAGCTCGCCAACACCGCACCGCGTGTCCGTCGGCTCGCGTCTCCAGCGACGGCCCGGGCTCCCGGCGACACACGTCCTCGGCATGACGACAGCGTGGGCTGAACGCGCAGCCGTCCGGTGGATCGAGCGGATTGGGAAGGTCGCCCCCTGTCGTCGCCAGCGGTGCATGGCGCAGCGGATCGGGGATGGCGGCGATCAGGGCTTGCGTATAGGGGTGCGCCGGCCGCTCGAAGATCTCGCGCCAGTCGCCATTCTCGACAATGCGGCCGAGATACATCACGGCGACCCTGTCGCTCATGTGCTCGACGACGCCGAGGTCGTGGCTGATCATGATGTAGGAGAGGCCGAGCGTCTCCTTCAATTCCAGCAGCAGGTTGATGATCTGGGCGCGGATCGAGACATCGAGCGCCGACACGGGTTCGTCGCAGATGACGATTCTGGGATTGAGGATCAGGGCGCGCGCAATGCCGATGCGCTGGCGCTGGCCGCCCGAGAATTCATGCGGGTAGCGATCGGCCTGTTCGGGCCGCAGGCCCACATGCCGCAGCATCGTCGCGACGCGGTCCTCGATCTCGCTTGCGGCGGTTACGCCATGCACCCGCAGGGGATCCTCGAGCGTGCGGCGCACGGTCTGGCGAGGGTTGAGCGAGGCGTAGGGATCCTGAAACACCATTTGCACGATGCGGGCCAACGCCTTGCGATCGCCGGATTGCCTGTTCGTCACGACCTGTCCGTCCAGCACGATGCGGCCGCGCGTCGGCGTCAGCAGACCAAGGATCGACAATGCGACCGTCGACTTGCCGGAGCCGGACTCGCCGACGAGGCCGAGACATTCGCCGCGCTTCAGCCTGAGATCGACACCGTCGACGGCACGGAGCAGCCGCCGGCCGCGCCCCAGCAAGCCGCCCCCGAGCGGAAAATGAACCGCGAGATCCTCGATGCTGAGAATGACGTCGCCGTCCGGCCTGCCCTGCGGTTCATGCATGGTGGTGACACCTCACCAGACCGCCCGCCTCCAGCCATGTCGTCTCCGGCGCTGTGGTCCGGCAAATAGCGGTCGCCTTCGCGCAACGCGGATTGAACCTGCAGCCATCAGGGAAGGCCGTGATCGCCGGGACGACGCCCGCGATCTCCTGCAGCCTGGTACGGCCAAGCGCGGCGCGACTGCCGAGCCGCGGCAGCGAGTCGACGAGGCCCTGCGTATAGGGGTGCGAAGGCGCACGGAAGATATCGGCCGAGCCGCGCTCCTCGACGATGCGGCCGGCATACATCACAGCAACGCGGCGACAGACATTGGCGACCAGGCCGAGATCGTGGCTGATCATCAGGATGGCCGTTCCTCTCTCGGCGCAGAGATTGCGCATCAGCTCGATGATCTCCGCCTGAACGGTCACGTCGAGCGCGGTGGTCGGCTCGTCGGCGATCAGAAGATCCGGGCCGCAGGCGAGCGCGATGGCAATCATCACGCGCTGGCGCATGCCGCCCGACAGCTGATGCGGGTAGTCCTTTACGCGTCGCTGGGGCGCAGGGACGCGGACGCTCGCCAGCGCCTCGACCGCCAGCTGGTCGGCCTCGCGCCAGCTCTTGCCCTGGTGCAGCACGAACATCTCGGCGATCTGCCGTCCCACCGGCGAGACCGGATTCAGCGCCGTCATCGGCTCCTGGAAGATCATGGCGATGCGATTGCCGCGCAAGTTCCGCTGGGCGGCTGCGGACAGGTGCTGGATCTCCCGCCCGTCAAACCGGATGACGCCGCCGCCGATCGACAGCGGCTGCCGCAGCAGGCCGATCAGGGCAAGCGCCGTAATGCTCTTGCCGCAGCCGGATTCGCCGACAAGGCCGAAAGTCTCGCCGCGATCGATGCGGAATGAAATGCCCTCGGCCGCTGCAACGCGCCGCGATCCATCGTCGAGATCGATGCGGAGATCCTCGACCTCGATCAGCGGCGAGCCGGTCATGCGCGCCGGCTCCGCGATTGCGGATCGAGAATGTCGCGCAGGCCATCGCCGAGCAGGTTGAGGCCGAGCACCGTCAGGAAGATGGCAAGGCCGGGAAACACCGAGAGCCACGGCGCCGTGGTGATCTGGTCGCGGGCTTCCGACAGCATGCTGCCCCAGCTTGGAAAAGGCGGGCGGACGCCGAGGCCGAGGAACGACAACGCGGCTTCGGACAAGACCGCGCTGCCCATGCCAAGCGTGCCGATGACGACGATGGGTCCGAGCATGTTCGGCAAGAGCTGCGTGATCATGATGCGCACATCGCCATAGCCGAGCACGGTTGCAGCCTGGACGTAGCCCTGGCTCCTCAGCGACAGCGCCGAGGCCCGTGCGAGGCGGCAGGTGAAGGACCAGTTGGTCAGCCCGAGTGCGATGAGCAGGCTGGTCAGGCCGGGGCCGAGCACCGCCATGATGGCGAGCGCGAAGATCAGCGAGGGGATCGCGAGCATCAGATTGGTCAGGCCGTTGACGACGTCGTCCCACCAGCCGCCAAAATAGCCGGCGCTCAGGCCCAGCGCGACGCCGATGACGCTGTTGATGAGCTGGGAGACGATGCCGACGGTCAGCGAGACGCGTGCGCCGTACAGGACGCGGGAATAGATGTCGCGGCCCTGCCCGTCGGTGCCGAACCACCAGGTCCAGCTCGGGGGTTCCTCCGCATTCATCAGGTTGGCGTCCATGACGGGGTCGGTGTGCGCCAGCCAGGGCGCGAGCAGGCCGACGACGATCGCAAGCGCGAACAACGATCCGCCGATAACGAGATTGGCGCGGAGCTTCATGCGTATCTGATCCTGGGATCGATCACGCCGTAGAGCACGTCGATCAGCAGATTGATCGCGAGAAAGAACAGCACCACCACGAGAATGGAGCCCTGGACGGCGGGAATGTCGCGCTGCAGGACGCTGTCCACGAGCAGCGAGCCGATGCCCGGCCAGGAGAACAGTTTCTCGACGACGACCGCCTGCCCCATCAACGCGCCGAACTGCAGGCCCATTGTCGTGAGAATCAGGACAAGCGCGTTGCGCATCACGTGCCACTTCACGACCCTGGTCTCGCTCATGCCCTTCGATCGCGCCGTGCGGACAAAATCAGCGGTCATGATCTCGAGCACCGCGGCGCGCGTCGTCCGCGCCAGCAGCGCCATCGGCGAGACGCCGAGCGTCACGGCCGGCAGGATCAGATATTTGAGGCCGCCATCGCCATAGCCGAAACTCGGCAGCCAGCCCAGTTTCAGCGCGAACAGGTACATCAGCAGCAGTCCGAGCCAGAACTTGGCCATCGAAAGTCCCGACACCGCCACGACCATCGCTGCGCTGTCGACGATACCACCCGGCCGCAAGGCCGCGACGAAGCCCAGCGGCACGCCGACCACGACCGCAAATGCCATGGACGCGAAGATCAGTTGCAGCGTCGGCCCCATCCGCTTGGCGATCATGGTCGTGACCGGCTCGCGCGTACGGAACGACGTCCCGAAATCACCGGTCGCGAGCTTCGCGACATAGGCGCCGAACCGCATGTAAACGGGCTCGTCGAGGCCGAGCTGCTTTTTCATGCGCGCCTCGACCTGCGGGTCGCTGTCATCGCTCATGGTCGAGATGATGCTGCCCGGAACGACGCTGAACAGCACGAAGACCAGCAGCACGACGGCCAGTACGGTCGGAACGGTTTGCAGGAGACGGCGGAATAGGAACGGGAGCATCGGCACTTTATCCTTGCTCCCTCCATCGTTCGTCACGATGGAGGGAGCGCGCGAGCAGGTTTCACTTCGCAGGCGAGGTCTCGTCGACCCAGAGGTCCTCGACGTTCTGATGGGTCAGCTCCGTCGCGTTCAACTGAACTCCCTTGAGCCAAGGCTGCACGGCCATGACCGCCTTGTTGTAGTTGAAGAACCAGACCGGCGCCTCCTCATAGAGCAGCGCGTTGGCCTTTTGCAGCAGCTGGCCGCGCTTTGCGGCGTCGTCGGTCCGCCCGGCCTCGTCGATCAACTTGTCGAAGTCTGCGTTCTTGAAGTTCATGTAGTTGCAGGCCGATTGCGGCGTCGACGAGTGGAAGCATTTGAGGGCGGCCTGCGGATCCGGGCCGCTCTGCTGGGAGTAGACAAAGGCCTGATAGTCGCCGCTGCGGACCACCTCCGCCAGAATCGCGGTCTCGACCTGCTTGACCTTCGCCTTGATGCCCACCTTGTCCAGCATCGGGATGACGGCCGTGACGATCGGCAGGCCCCAGCTCTCGTTCTGGCTCGTGGTCCATTCGAACTCGAAGCCTGAGGGATAGCCTGCATCGGCGAGCAGCTGCTTGGCCTTGGCGGGATCGTAGGCGTAGGGCTTCATGGTCTTGTCGTAGAGCGGCGAGGTCAGCGGCAGCCAGCTGGTGGCGCGATAGGCCTTGTTCTTGACCAGCTTGTTGATGATCAGGTCGGTGTCGATCGCATAGTTGATGGCCTGCCGGACGCGCTTGTCGGCGAACGGCTTGAATGCGGGATTCATCCCCATGTAGCGCGTGAAGACCTCGGCGACCTCGACGATGGTGCCCTTGAGGTCCGCGTCGGACTGATAGGCGACATACTGCGCCGGTCCCAGCACCGAAGTGTCGATCTCCTTGTTGCGGAAGGCGACATCGCGGGCCGCGGCCTCGCCCATGACCGACACGATGACCTTGTCGGCGTAGGGCTTGCCGGGCTTGTAGAACCGGTCCCACCGCTCCAGGACCATGCGCGATCCCGGCACGTGCTCGACGAACTTGAACGGTCCAAGACCGATCGGTTTCTGGATAAAGCCCTCCTTGGCGGCCTCGTCGGCGGGATAGATCGAAGTCAGCGCGGTGAAGAAGTAGAAGCCCGGATCGACCTTCTCGGTCAGCTTCATTTCGAGGGTGAAGTCGTCGATCTTCTTCAGGCCGGAAATTTCCTTGGCCTGGCCCTTCTCGACCGCGGCGGCGCCCTCGATCACGCGGACATAGCGCGCGCCGGGATAGGCCTTGGCGCCGTCCATGATGCGGTTGTAGGACCAGATGACGTCGTCGGCGGTCATCTTGCGGCCGTTGTGGAAATAGGCGTCGTCGCGCAGCTTGAAGGTGTAAACGAGACCGCCGCCCGAGACGACTGCCTCCTTGGCAAGCTCCGGAACCGGCTTTCCTTCCGCGGAATCCCAGATGTAGAGCGAGCGATGCAGCGCCTTGGCGTAAATCTCGTCCTGGGCGCGCTGGGTCGTATGAATGTCCAGACTGGTGAAACTCGAACCGTAGGGCGCGGTCATGCGGATGGTTCCGCCCTTGCGCGGTGTCTGGGCCTCCGCCGTGGCGGCGAGCGCCAGTCCCAAACCCGCGACGATCGCCACTATCCTGAACATCATGGTCCCTCCGACAATGCAGGCGTATTCCAGTCAGCGAGTTGACCATTCGCAGCACGTCGAGCGCAAGCTCCTCTTTTCGTCTTGGATGCCGCAGTTCCTTGCAACGCGTCCTCCAAGACGCCCGCCCCGGGGGCAAACCCCTCAGGACGAGGCCGTGCTCTGCGGGCGAGACCTTCAACCCATCGAGAATCGGAAGCGGAAACAACGATCTACGAACGGTGAACGCCTTGCGCGATCGATGCGACCAAGCTCAGGACAAGGGCCTTGGCCCAAAGATCTCGTCGCGATGGGAATCCGAAAGATGAAAAGCCGAACCCTGGGTGTCTTGCTCGTCGGCGGTCTGGTCACCGCGACGGCCGTGCTGGCAAGCCCGGTCGCGGCCAGCCTCGGCCGGTACAGCGAGGCGGACAGCATCCGGTTCGGCTGGAGTCGCACCACCGGCGTGAACGACTATTTTGACGAAACTGGGTGGGCGGTCCGGGGCCGCGACACGCCGGATAATTTCGTCGAACGACTGCTCAGCATCCCCGTCGGAGCGGTCGCACGGGGCGCAGGTGCGGGTTTCGAAGCCAGGGTTTCCCAGGGCACCGGTCTGCCACTGCCAGAGAGCTGGAGCATCGCTACGGCGAAGAATTCGCCGTTCATCATTTCGGTCTACGCCGAGACCCCGCGCGATCTCGCGGCGGTGCTCGGCTTCTATCGCGCCGAGCTCGGCAAGCGTGGCTGGATCGAGACGGTGGTCGAACCAGACCGGGCCGTGATCACCTTCACGACGGCCCGTGGACCGGTCCTGCTCCGGCTTTCCCGTCAGAACGACAGGACAATCGCCGAACTTTCGCTGCGCAAGCCGGGTATCGCGAATGCCGGCCTCCCGCCGAGGCCGAGGCAGGCAAAGCTGATGCTCGGCAACAAGTCGGACGAGGGGGCGGTCATCACCGTCGCCGACCAGACCACCAAGCTGGCGGCGCACGCCGGCGAGAAACCGGCGCACTCCGACTCCGCCGCATCCGAAATACCGGACAGCCAAAAGATCGATCTGCCGCCCGGCAAGTACAAGGTCACCCTCAAGGTCGAGGGTGGCACGGTCCAGATCCGGGAGTTCGAGGTCGCGGCCAACGAGACCTGGGGTCTGCTGGCCGGCACAGACGGCGTCATGCTGCCGATGCGGCTCTATTGAGGCCGCGCGACGATCTCTCGCCTCGTCATTGCGAGCGCAGCGAAGCAATCCAGATTGCATCCGCGGAAAGGTTCTGGATTGCTTCGCTGCGCTCGCAATGACGGAGCGTGGGGTGGGCTCCTCACCATGCGGCTCTTTCAGCCGGACAATTCCGGCTGCCAATCCCGCAGTTTTCGCGCGGCGCCGGTGACGTCGGCGATCGCAGGGAATGCCCCCGTCTCCACCATCATCGCCCGCGCCAGCCGCACCGCGCGCGCCTCGCTGATCGCCCGCCTCCGCGGGTCCTCGATCAGCTCGAAATCGATGTTGTGGGCGAGGCCGAAGATGCGGCGGATGGTTTTGGCCGCGGCGAAGCCGACGGTATCGGCGAACAGGCGCTGCATGTAGGCCTGCCGCTCGGCCTCAAGGCGCGCGGCGCCCGTCTCGCCGGCGAAGAGCGAGACCGGATAAGCGTCGCCGGCGGCTCCGGCGCGCCAGAGATCGAGGAATTTGCGCGCGAACTCGTTCCAGAGCTGCTCGACCGTCTCCAGCACCCAGCCCTCGAACGCAGCCCGTTCGCCCGGCGCGCGCTCGTGGCCGGCGGAGGCGAAATAGGCCATCAGCAGATTGGCCAGTACGGCGCCGACGTCGAACCCCATCGGGCCGTAGAACGCGAATTCGGGATCGATCACCCGCGTCTGGCTGTCGGTGACCATGATCGAGCCGGTGTGGAGATCGCCGTGGAGCAGTGCCTCGGGACTTGCCATGAACTTCAGCTTCAGGCGGGAGATGGCGACGTGCAGGTCCATGTCGTCGCGCAAGGACGCGGCCAGGCCGTCGAGGTAAGGCGCGGTCCAGCGGTTCTGCTCGGCGATGCGGTAGGGATCGGTGAAGATCAGGTCCTCGGTGATCTTGCACAGCGCATGGTTGCCGGCGAAGGCGGCGATGCCCTCCTTCTTCTCGGCCGCGGAGAGCGCGAGGTCGGACGTGAAGAACAGCGTCCGCGCCATGAAGGTGGTGATGTCGCCCGCAAAGCGCGGATATTGCGCTGCCGCGACCAGCCCCTTGCGCATGATGATGTGGGGCTCGAGCAGCTCCATCACCGTCAGCGCCAGTGTCTCGTTGTGGTGCAGCAGCGCCGGCACGAGGCCGGGCGCGAGTTCGGCCTGCTTTGACAAGGCGAGATATTCGTAATGAGCCCGCGACAGCGGCAGCGGCCAGCTCTCGCCGACGAGGCGGACATAGGGCAGCGCCTGCTTCACGGCGACGCCGCCGCGATCGCCCTTGACGATGAAAACGAGATTGAGATTGCCGTCACCGACCTCGGTGATCGACCAGGACACCGGCTCGGCGCCGAGCAGCGCCACGAGATCCGGCAGACCCGCGAGATAATCCCGCAAGGCCGCCTCATGCAGAATCCGGTAGTCCCCTGCCCGATCCCCGGTCATGACGATCCCATCCCATGCTTGGCACGGCCGGATCGTTACTCCCGTTCCAGGAAGCTCGAGCCGATCCCGGCCTTTCTTTTGATGGGATCGTAATCACAATAGACGCCGTCCGCCAACAGCGTGTAGCTGGCGCTGACGTTGTATTTGTCCAGCTTGACCGAGTTCAGCCCGATTACCGAGGTGCTCTTGCCGCCGTTCCACTTGAACGGCGTCGAGCTCTTGGCCTGCTCGCAGGCCATCACGGCTTCGTTGAAGACGTAGCCCTCGACGAACGCCTTCAGCGTTCGCACCTGCACGGCCATCTTCCACTCGAAATAGCCGATGGCGCCCAGGCCGGCGACGATCAGCACCAGAAGCGCGACGACGATCCTCTGAAAAGTCATTCGTTCCCCCAAAACAATATCGTCAGCAAAAAACGTCTTTTTGTTTGAGCATGATCTGCTCGGAAAACCGCTGCACACTTTTCCGGATCATGCTCTAGAACGGCATGCCCATCAATTTCGACAGGCGTTCGATCGAGAGATAGCCGGCGTGGTAGGCGGCAAGGCCCGCGCCATAGATGATCGCCGAGATGATCGTGGTCCAAATCAGCTTCGGTCCCATCCGCGTCAGGATCGGCGCACCGGGATCGGTCCCGGGCGCGCCCACGCCGTCCTCGTGCTGGCTGCGCACGCCGAACGGCAGCGTCAGGAACAGCGCGATCCACCAGATGACGAAGTAGATCGCAATCGCGGTCGAGATCTGGATGGCCATGGGGCGGCCTTATGCCTGCTCGATTTCGACCAGCGCGCCGGAAAAGTCCTTCGGGTGCAGGAACAGCACCGGCTTGCCATGGGCACCGATCTTCGGCACGCCGTCGCCGAGCACCCGCGCGCCCTCCTTCACCAGGGTATCGCGCGAGGCGATGATGTCCACGACCTCGTAGCAGACGTGATGGATGCCGCCGTCCGCGTTGCGTTCGAGGAACTTTGCGATCGGCGAGGTTTCACCGAGCGGCTCGATGAACTCGATCTTGGTGTTGGGCAGCGTCGCGAACACCGTGGTGACGCCATGCTCGGGCAGCGCGACCGCCTCCGAGATCTGCGCCCCGAACGCGGCGCCATAGATTTTTGCAGCCTTGACGGCATCCTTGGTCGCGATCGCGACATGGTTGAGCCGGCCCAGCATGTTCTTCTCCCTTAGACTGTCAGTACGTGTACCAGACAGGCGGGCTTTTTGCCCCAATGTTCGTTGATCACGGCCCGGACCGCGCGTCGCACCGACTCAGCCAGGGCGTCCGGATCGCGGCGGCGCGCTTTTGGCAGCCCCTCGATCGTGGATACGACGGCTTCGAAGACCAGGTCGTCAAAAGCCTCGCCCGCCCTGTTCTTCTCGGGAACGCCGACGAGATCGACCTCGGGTTCGTCGACAAGCTCGCCCTGCGCGGTCATGGCGATGGCGACGAAAGCGCAGCCGGCAAAGGCCATGCGGCGGCGTTCGACCACCGCGCGGGACTTGGAATCCTCCAGGATCGTGCCGTCCTTGTAGAGCCGGCCCGAGGGCACCTCGCCGACGATGCCGGGATCGCCGGGGCCGAGCTTGACGAGGTCGCCGTTGCGGCAGACCAGAACGCGCGGCACGCCGGCGGCGCGCGCGAGCTTGGCGTGCTCGTGCAGGTGCAGCGCCTCGCCATGAACGGGGATCAGGAGCTGCGGGCGCACCCAGGCGATCATGTCGCGCAGCTCGTCGCGGCGGGGATGGCCGGAGACGTGGACCAACGCGTCGCGGTCGGTGATGACCTCGACGCCCTGGAGCACCAGATTGTTGATGATCGACCCGACCGCCTTCTCGTTGCCGGGAATGGTGCGCGAGGAGAAGATCACGCAATCGCCGCGGTTGAGCGTGATCTCGGGATGGTCGTCATTGGCGATGCGCGCCAGCGCCGCCCGGGCCTCGCCCTGGCTGCCGGTGCAGAGCGCCAGCACCTTGTCCTGCGGCAGATGGCCGTAGACGTCGGTCGAGCGGAAGTTCCGCACGCCGTCGAGATAGCCGGTCTCGCGCGCGACCTGCGACACGCGGTCCATGGCGCGCCCGACCACGACGACCTCGCGATCGGCGGCCTTGGCGGCGTCGGCGACGGCTTTGATGCGGGCGACGTTGGAGGCGAAGGTCGTCACGGCAACCCTGCCCTTGGCGGCCTTGACCAGCCCGGCAATGGTCTTGGCGACCTCGGCTTCCGAGGGCGAGCGGCCGTCGCGCACCGCGTTGGTGGAATCGCCGATCAGGGCGAGCACGCCCTCGTCGCCCAGTTCGCGCAGCCGTTTTTCGTCGGTCGGGCGGCCGATGATCGGGGTCGGGTCGATCTTCCAGTCGCCGGTGTGCAGCACGATGCCGGCTTCGGTGTGGATCGCCAGCGCGTGCGATTCAGGTATCGAATGCGCGACCGGGATGAACTCGACGTTGAACGGGCCGATATCGACACGGCCTCCCGACGGCACCACCGTCACCGGAATCTTCGGCGCGTTGCGCTCAGCGGCACATTTGGCCTCGAACAGCGCCGCGCTGAACTGCGTCGCATAGATCGGGCATTTCAGCCTGGGCCAGAGGTCGATGATGGCGCCGAAATGGTCCTCATGGGCGTGGGTCAGCACCAGGCCCATCAGGTTCTTGCGTTCCTTCTCCAGGAAGCTGATGTCGGGCATGATCAGGTCGATGCCCGGCAGATGCTCCTCGTCGCCGAAGGAGACGCCGAGATCGACCGCGAGCCAGGCGCGCTGATGGCGGTTGCCCAGGCCGTAGATCGACAGGTTCATGCCGATCTCGCCGACACCGCCGAGCGGCGCAAACACCAGTTCGTCAGGCCGTGCCATCACGCAGCTCCCACGGAGGCGGCCGAGCCGAAGAACACCTCGCCGGCCGCCACCGGCAGGCGTCGGCCATCGGCAGTGCGGACGATCAGGCAACCGGTGTCGTCGATCGTGTCGAAAATGCCTTCCAGCGTCGTCGTTCCCGTGTTGATCGCAACCTTCTCGCCAAGACCGGCGGCCCGCTCCAGCCAGAGCTTGCGGATCTCGGCAAAGCCGCGGCCATTGTCCCAGATGCCGCGGAACTCGACCCAGGCGTCGGACAGGGCGGAAAACAGCTCCTCGGCGCTGATCTGGACGCCAAGCGCGGCCAGCGACACCGCGGGCGTCGGCGTGCCCTCCGGCGCGGCGACGACGTTGGTGCCCATGCCGACGACGACGGCGAGGCGGTCGCCGATGATTTCGGCCTCGAGCCCGATGCCGACCAGCTTCTTGCCGCCGACCAGCACGTCGTTCGGCCATTTCAGGGCGTAGCGGGGACGGCCCTCGCCGAGGCGTAGCGCGGCCTCCAGGCTCACCTTCTCCAGGGCCGCCTCCTCCGCCAGCCCCGCGGCAAAGCCAAGCGTGGCCGCGACGGCGGGGGGTACATTCATGACTTCGAGGATGCTGGCGGCGAGATTGCCCCGCGGCGCGATCCAGGCGCGCTGGCGCCGGCCGCGGCCGGCGGTCTGCTCGGATGTGACGAACCACATCGGGCCGCGTTCGCCGCCCCTGGCGTGCTCGATCGCCTCGGTATTGGTCGAGCCGGTCCGCTCGAAAGCTGCGAGCTTGTAGCCCGCCGAGAGTGCGCGAGGACCGAGCGCGAACCCCATCCTAGAACAGCGACTTTGCGGCGGCAGAGGCGACGCTCACCACCGGCCCCGCGAACAGCGCGAACAGGATGTTGAACAAGCCCGCGACCGCCAGTACCGTCTTCACCTCGACGCGCACCGGGTCGACCTGACCGGCCGGCTCGTCGAAATACATCGTCTTGACGATGGCGAGATAGTAGTAGGCGCCCACCACGCTGGAGAGCACGCCGATCACGGCGAGCGTGAACAGGTTCGCCTTGATGGCGGCGACGAAGACGTACCATTTGGCGAAGAAGCCGGCGAGCGGCGGAATGCCCGCGAGCGAGAACAGCAGCATCGCGAACATGAAGGCGAGCAGCGGATTGGTGCGCGACAGACCCGCGAAATCGCTGATCTGCTCCACGGCCTGGCCGTTGCGCTTCATGGCGAGGATGACCGAGAACGAGCCGAGCGTCATCGCGACATAGATCACGATGTACATCAAGACGCCCTGCGCGCCCTCGACGGTGCCGGAGGCGAGGCCGACCAGGGCAAAGCCCATGTGGCCGATCGAGGAATAGGCCATCAGGCGCTTGATGTTGCTCTGACCGATCGCGGCGAACGAACCCAGCGCCATCGAGGCGATCGCCACGAACACCAGGATCTGCTGCCACTGCGAGACGATGCCGGGGAAAGCGGTCAGCGTGACGCGGGTGAAGACGGCGAGCGCGGCCACCTTCGGCGCCGAGGCGAAGAAGGCGGTGACCGGCGTCGGGGCGCCCTCGTAGACGTCAGGCGTCCACATGTGGAACGGCACCGCCGAGACCTTGAAGCAGAGGCCGGCGAGGAGGAAGACCAGACCGAACACCAGGCCGACATTCGCGGCCGTCGCGGCGGCCGCGATGCCGGTGAAGCTGACCGTGCCGGTGAAGCCATAGATCAGCGAGGCGCCGTAGAGCAGCATGCCCGAGGACAGTGCGCCGAGCACAAAGTACTTCAGGCCGGCTTCGGTCGACTTGGCGTTGTCGCGGTTCGAGGACGCCACGACGTAGAGCGCGAGCGACATCAATTCGAGGCCGAGATAGAGCGAGATCAGATCGCCGGCCGAGATCAGCACCATCATGCCGAGGGTCGAGAGCAGCACCAGGATGGCGTATTCGAAGATGCGACGCGAGGGGTCGGACAGGAACTCTGTCGACAGCACCAGCGTCACCGCCGAGCCGATCAGGGCCAGAATCTTCATGAAGCGGGCGAAGTCGTCGACGATGAAGCTGCCGCCGAAGGTCACCTGCTTGCCCGCGGGCAGCATGTATTCGAGCACGCCGACCACGACCAGAAGCAGGACCGCCAGCGTCGTGATCGCTCTGGTCGTCTCCTGCCCGCGATACGCGCCGAGCATCAGGAGCGCCATGGCGCCGACCGCGAGCACGAGCTCGGGCAGCACCGGCGCCAGTTGATAACCTGCAGTCGAAAAGCTCATGGCGATATCCTGACCTGCCCGATCACTGGAGCAGTGCGGCGGCCTTCACGGCCGTCACAGCGGTGTTGTAATTGTTGACGAGTTGCTGGACCGAGGCGGCCGACATGTCGAGCACCGGCTTCGGATAGACGCCAAATAGGATCGTCAGCGCGATCAGCGGGAACAGCGTCACGCACTCACGCAAGGTGAGATCCTTCATGCTCATCAGCGACGGCTTGACCAGCGCCCCGAATACGACCTTGCGGTAGAGCCACAGCGCGTAGCCCGCCGACAGGATCACGCCGAAGGTGGCGAAGAACGCGGTCGGGATCGAGACCTTGAAGGTGCCGAGCAGCGTCATGAACTCGCCGACGAAGCCGGACGTGCCGGGCAGTCCGACATTGGCCATGGTGAAGATCATGAAGGTCAGCGCGTAGAGCGGCATCCGGTTGACGAGGCCGCCATAGGCCGCGATCTCGCGGGTGTGCAGGCGGTCGTAGACGACGCCGACGCAGAGGAACAGCGCGCCGGAGACGATGCCGTGCGAGATCATCTGGAACATGCCGCCGGCGACGCCCTGCATGGTGCCGGCGAAGATGCCCATGGTGACGAAGCCCATATGCGCCACCGACGAGTACGCGATCAGCTTCTTCATGTCCTCCTGCATCAGCGCCACCAGCGAGGTGTAGACGATGGCGATGACCGAGAGCGTGAAGATCAGCGGCGCGAAGTCGTGCGACGCCAGGGGGAACATCGGCAGCGAGAAGCGCAGGAAGCCGTAGCCGCCCATCTTCAGCAGGATCGCGGCCAGGACCACGGAGCCGGCGGTCGGCGCCTCGACGTGCGCGTCGGGGAGCCAGGTGTGCACCGGCCACATCGGCATCTTCACCGCGAAGGAGGCGAAGAAGGCGAGCCAGGCCCAGGTCTGCAACGACCGCGGCACGGCGGTGTGCATCAGGGTCGGGATGTCGGTGGTGCCGCCGTTCCAGTACAGCGCCATGATGGCGAGCAGCATCAGCACCGAGCCGAGCAGCGTGTAGAGGAAGAACTTGAACGACGCGTAGACCCGGCGCGGGCCGCCCCAGACGCCGATGATCAGGAACATCGGGATCAGGCCGCCTTCGAAGAACAGGTAGAACAGCACGAGATCGAGCGCCGAGAAGGTGCCGATCATCAGCGTTTCCAGGATCAGGAACGCCATCATGTATTCGCGGACGCGGCTGGTGATCGCCTTCCAGCTCGCGATGATGCAGAACGGCATGATGGCGGTGGTCAGGATCACGAGCGGCAGCGAAATGCCGTCCACACCCATGTGGTAGGTGATGCCGGTGGCGAGCCAGGCCGACTTCTCGACGAACTGGAAGTCGGCGTTCGCCGGATCGAAGCGCATGACCAGGATCACCGACACCGCGAAGGTGATCAGCGTGGTCCACAATGCGATCCAGCGCGAGTTGCGCCGCGCCGCCTCGTCGTCGCCGCGGCTGAGATAGACGATCAGCGCGCCGACCAGCGGCAGGAACGTCGTGACCGATACAATGGGCCAGGTCGTCATTTACTGGCCTCCAAAGCCGAACATGAACCAGGTGATCAGGCCGGCGGCGCCGATCAGCATGGCGAATGCGTAGTGATAGAGATAGCCGGTCTGGATCTTCACGACGTTGCGGGTGACGTCCAGCACGCGGGCCGAGACGCCGTCGGGCCCGAGGCCGTCGATGATGAAGCCGTCGCCCTTCTTCCAGAGCTGGTAGCCGATCCACTTCGCCGGACGGACGAAGATGAGATCGTACAGCTCGTCGAAGTACCATTTGTTGAGCAGGAACTGGTACAGCATCGGCTGCTCTGCAGCGAGCCGAACGGGGATGTAGGGCCGGCGGATGTAGAACAGGTACGACACCAGGAAGCCCAGCACCATCATCACCGTCGGCAGCAACGCGATGGTCTCGGGGATGTGGTGCATCTCCTCGATGATGTGCGGGTTCATCTTCACGGACTCGCGGAAGAACTCCTCGACGCCGTGGCCCGCGAACAGCTCCTTGAACGGGAAGCCCGCGACGATCGAGCCGACCGCGAGCACGCCGATCGGGACCAGGATCCAGAGCGGGGCCTCATGCGCGGCCTCGTAGTGATGCTCGTCATGCGGCTCGCCGTGGAAGGTCTTGAAGATCAGGCGCCAGGAGTAGAACGAGGTCAGGCCGGCGGCGACGACCGTCATCAGGAAGCCGTACATCGCGAACGGATTGTGCGAGGCGTAGGCCGATTCGATGATCGCATCCTTGGAGAAGTAGCCGGCCGTGAGCGGGAAGCCCGTGAGCGCCAGCGTGCCGACCACCATCACCGCGTAGGTGTAGGGGATCTTCTTCCAGAGGCCGCCCATGTTGCGGATATCCTGCTCGTGGTGCATCGCGTAGATCACCGAGCCGGAGCCTAGGAACAGCAGTGCCTTGAAGAAGGCGTGCGTGAACAGGTGGAACATGCCGACCGAATAGGCCCCTGCTCCCATCGCCACGAACATGTAGCCGAGCTGCGAACAGGTCGAGTAGGCAACGATGCGCTTGATGTCGTTCTGGACGAGGCCGATGGTCGCGGCGAAGAACGCCGTGGTGGCGCCGAAAAACATCACGACGGCCTGCGCGTTCGGGGCGAGCTCGAACAGCGGCGACAGGCGCGCCACCATGAACACGCCCGCGGTGACCATGGTCGCGGCGTGGATCAGCGCGGAGACCGGGGTCGGGCCTTCCATCGCGTCCGGCAACCAGGTGTGGAGCAGGAACTGCGCCGACTTGCCCATCGCGCCCATGAACAGCAGGAGGCAGGTCAGGGTCAGGGCGTCGGCGTGCCAGCCGAGGAAGTTGATGGTCTTGCCGGTGAGGCCGGGCGCGGCATGGAAGATCGTCTCGAAATCGGTCGAGCCGACCAGCATGAAGATCGCGAAGATGCCGAGCGCGAAGCCGAAATCGCCGACGCGGTTGACCACGAAGGCCTTGATGGCGGCGGCGTTCGCCGACGGCTTCTGATACCAGAAGCCGATCAGCAGGTAGCTGGCCAGACCCACGCCTTCCCAGCCGAAGAACAGCTGCACGAGGTTGTCCGCCGTCACCAGCATCAGCATGGCGAAGGTGAACAGCGAGAGATAGCCGAAGAAGCGCGGCCGGTACGGATCCTCGTCCATGTAGCCGATGGAATAGAGGTGCACGAGCGAGGACACGGTCGTCACCACCACCAGCATCACGGCAGTAAGCGTGTCGACCCGCAGCGTCCAGTAGACCTGGAGGTCGCCGGAGAGGATCCACGGCAACAGCGGAATCCGCATGTCATGGTGCATGAAGCCGACATCGACCAGCGTCATCCAGGACAGCCCAGCCGCCACGAACAGCAATGCCGTCGTGATCAGCTCCGCCGCGCGCGAGCCCGCCGCAGCCGGCTCGACCGGTCCGTGCCCGTGGTCGTCGTGGCCGTGATCGTCGTGACCATAGTCGTCATGGGCCGCCGACGCATGCGCGTCGCCGTGACCGTGGTCGCCGTGATGCTCGACCTCGTCGCCTGAGGGGTTGCGGGCATGCGCGCCGAACAGCGCAATCAGGCCGGCCAAGATGGCGCCCAGGAGCGGCAGGAATACGATTGCCTGAACCATGACTGAGCTCAGCCCTTCATCAGATTGACGTCCTCAACCGCGATCGAGCCGCGGTTGCGGAAATAGACCACCAGGATGGCGAGACCGATCGCGGCTTCGGCAGCGGCGACCGTCAGCACCAGAAGCGCGAAGACCTGGCCGACGATGTCGCCGAGGAAGGTCGAGAACGCGACGAAGTTGATGTTGACCGAGAGCAGGATCAGCTCGATCGACATCAGGATGACGATGATGTTCTTGCGGTTCAGGAAGATGCCGAGGATCCCGAGCGTGAACAGGATCGCGCCGACCGCCAGATAGTGTCCGAGCCCGATCGTCATTTCACCCACTCCGCCGCATCGGCATCCGAGAGCCCCTGCCCTGGCGCCACCTTGCGCATCGCCATCGCCATCTCAGGCGTGCGCGCGTTCTGAACGTTGATGTCCTGCCGCTTCACGCTCGCCTTGTGCCTGAGCGTCAGCACGATGGCACCGATCATGGCGACCAGCAGCACCATGCCCGCGAGCTGGAAGTAGTGGATGTACTTCGTATAGAGCACGAGGCCGAGCGCCTCGGTGTTCGAGACGTTGGTCGGGATCGCCGCCGTGATCGTCTTGGAGACGCCGGGGTTGATGACCCAGAAGCCGACGGTGAGCAGCAGCTCGAACATGAAGATGCCGCCGATCACGAGGCCGACCGGCAGGTACTCGATGAAGCCCTCGCGCAGCTCGAGGAAGTCGACGTCGAGCATCATGATCACGAACAGGAACAGCACCGCGACCGCGCCGACATAGACGACGATCAGCATCATGCCGAGGAACTCGGCGCCCATCAGCACGAACAGGCCGGAGGCGTTGACGAAGGCCAGGATCAGGTACAGCACGGAGTGCACGGGATTGCGCGAGACAATCACCATCACCGCCGAGGCGACGCAGATGCCGGCGAAGAGATAGAAGAACAGCGCGGAAACGATCATGCTCTCATCTCACCGGTACGGCGCGTCGAGCTCGATCGCTTTCGCGATCTCGCGTTCCCAGCGGTCGCCGTTGGCGAGCAGCTTGGCCTTGTCATAGAACAGTTCCTCGCGGGTCTCGGTCGCGAACTCGAAGTTCGGACCTTCGACGATGGCGTCGACCGGACAGGCCTCCTGGCAGAGGCCGCAATAGATGCACTTCACCATGTCGATATCGTAGCGCACCGTGCGGCGCGTGCCGTCGTTGCGGCGCGGGCCGGCCTCGATGGTGATGGCCTGCGCCGGGCACACGGCTTCGCACAGCTTGCAGGCGATGCAGCGTTCCTCGCCGTTCGGATAGCGGCGCAGCGCGTGCTCGCCGCGGAAGCGCGGCGAGATCGGGCCCTTCTCGAAGGGATAGTTCAGCGTCGGCTTCGGCTGGAAGAAATAGCGCATGGCGAGGAAGAACGCCGAGACGAATTCCGACAGCAGAAGCGAGCGTGCAGTGGCGTTGATGTTGATACCCATGACGGCCCTCACTTCGGCGCGATGCCGGCGAAATGCAGCACGCCGGCCACCACGATCACCATCGCCAGCGACAGCGGCAGGAACACCTTCCAGCCGAGGCGCATCAGTTGATCGTAGCGGTAGCGGGGCACGATCGCCTTCGCCATCGCGAACAGGAAGAACATGAAGAAAACTTTGAGCGAGAACCAGATGATCCCCGGCACCCAGTTGAAGGGCGGCAGGTCCACCGGCGGCAGCCAGCCTCCGAGGAACAGGATCGTCGCCAGCGCGCACATCGTGACGATCGCGACATACTCGCCGAGCATGAACAGGAGGTACGGCGTCGAGCCGTATTCGACCATGAAGCCGGCGACGAGCTCGGATTCGGCTTCGACGAGGTCGAACGGCGGACGGTTGGTTTCCGCCAGCGCCGAGACGTAGAACACCACGAACATCGGGAACAGCGGCCAGACATACCAGTTCAGGATGGTGAGCTGCGGCAGCCCGATCAGGCTGGCTAGGCCTCGGGCATGCTGCGCTTCGACGACAGCCGAGAGGTTCAGCGTGCCGGCGCAGAGCAGCACGGTGATGATGACGAAGCCGATAGAGACTTCATAGGACACCATCTGCGCGGCCGAGCGCAGCGCGGCCAGGAACGGGTATTTCGAGTTCGACGACCAGCCGGCCATGATGATGCCGTAGATCGACAGCGACGAGATCGCGAAGATGAAGAGGACGCCGACATTGATGTCGGAGATCACCCAGCCGAGATTGGTCGGGATCACCGCCCAGGCGGCGAGCGCGAGCACGCATGAGACCAGGGGAGCAAGGAGAAACACGCCCTTGTTGGCGCCGGCCGGGATGATCGGCTCCTTCAGCACGAACTTCAGCAGGTCGGCGAAGGACTGCAGCAGGCCCCAGGGGCCGACCACGTTCGGACCGCGGCGGATCTGCACCGCCGCCCAGATCTTGCGGTCGGCGAGCAGGATGTAGGCGATCGCGACCAGCAGGACGACGAGCACCAAGACGCTCTCCGCGACCATGATGATCAGCGGCCAGAGGAAACCGGTCCAGAATGCGCTTTCGAAGAATTCCATCAGATCACGCTCACTCCGCTGCGGTCAGCATCTGCCCGGAGGCAAGCCGCGAGCATTCCGCCATCACGGCGGACGCACGCGCGATTGGGTTGGTCAAATAGAAGTCCTCGACCAGAGGCTTGAACGGCGCCTTCTCAGGCGAGCCGCCCTTCCCCGCCAGCTTCTTGATCTGGTCGGCAGAGCCGGCCGCGATCTGGTCGAGACGGATCAGATGCGGCACGGCCTTGAAGATCGCCTGGCGCAGCGCGGCAAGCGAGTCGTAGCCGAGCTTCTTGCCGAGCGCTTCCGACAGCGCACGGACGATCGCCCAGTCCTCGCGGGCTTCGCCCGGCGGGAATGCGGCACGTCCCGTCATCTGCACGCGGCCTTCGGTGTTGACGTAGATCGCGGACTTCTCGGTGTAGGCGGCGGCCGGCAGGATCACGTCGGCGCGGTGCGCGCCGCGGTCGCCATGGGTGCCGATATAGACGACGAAGGTGCCGTCCGGCGCCTTGATCTCGTCGGCGCCGAGCAGGAACAGCAGGTCGAGCGTCCCGAAGGTCGTCATCTGCGCGGCGTTCAGGCCGCCGGCGGTGGCGGAGAAGCCGATGTCGAGCGCGCCGACGCGCGAGGCGGTCTCGTGCAGCACGCCGAAACCGTTCCAGCCGTCCTTGACCGCACCGACATCCATCGCGAGCTTGGCGGCGGCGGCCAGAATGGCGGCGCCGTCGTGACGCGAGGCCGCGCCCGCACCGACCAGGATGATCGGGTTCTTGGCGTTCTTCAGCACGTCCATGAAGGAGTGCTTGCCGGCCGCGAGTTCACCGAGCGTCTCGGTGCCCGCGCCGAGATGGTCGTAGTCATAGGTCAGGTCGGCCTTGGCGCCGATCACGCCGACCTTGAAGCCGCCGGAGCGCCAGCGCTTGCGGATGCGGGCGTTGAACACGGCCGCCTCCTTGCGCGGATTGGCGCCGATGACGAGCAGCGCGTCGGCCTGCTCCACGCCTGCAAGCGTGGGGTTGAAGATGTAGGAGCCGCGGCCGAGTGCGGGATCGAAGGCGTCGCCGCCCTGCACCGCCAGATTGCTCGAGCCGTATTTGGCGAGCAGATCCTTCAGCGCGAACATCTCCTCGACACCGGCGAGATCGCCGGCGATCGCGCCGATGCGCTTGCCGTCGGTACGTGCCGCTTTCGCAGCGATCGCGGCAAAGGCCTCGGGCCAGCTCGCCGCGCGCAGCTTGCCGGCCTCGCGGATATAGGGCCGGTCGAGGCGCTGGGTACGCAGGCCGTCGACGATGTGGCGCGTCTTGTCCGAGATCCACTCCTCGTTCACGGCCTCGTTGATGCGCGGCAGCACGCGCATCACCTCGCGGCCGCGGGTATCGACGCGGATCGCCGAGCCAACACCGTCCATGACGTCGATCGACTGGGTCTTGCCGAGCTCCCACGGGCGGGCCGCGAAAGCATAGGGCTTCGAGGTCAGCGCACCGACCGGGCAGATGTCGACGAGGTTGCCCTGCAACTCCGACGTCAGCGCATGCTCCAGATAGGTCGTGATCTCCATGTCCTCGCCGCGACCGGTCGCGCCCATTTCAGGGGCGCCGGCGACTTCCGCCGAGAAGCGGACGCAGCGCGTGCACTGGATGCAGCGGTTCATCGAGGTCTTGACCAGCGCGCCGAGATACTTGTCCTCGACCGCGCGCTTGTTCTCGGCGAAGCGGCTGGTGTCCACACCATAGCCCATCGCCTGGTCCTGAAGGTCGCACTCGCCGCCCTGGTCGCAGATCGGGCAGTCCAGCGGATGGTTGATCAGAAGGAATTCCATCACGCCTTCGCGCGCCTTCTTTACCATCGGCGAACGGGTGGAGATTTCCGGCGGCTCGCCCTTGGGACCCGGACGGCAATCGCGCACGCCCCAGGCGCAGCTCGCGACCGGCTTCGGGCCGCCCTTCACTTCGACGAGGCACATCCGGCAATTGCCGGCGATCGACAGCCGCTCGTGATAGCAGAAGCGCGGGATCTCTGCGCCCGCGGCTTCGCACGCCTGGAGCAGCGTGTACTCCGGCGGAACATCGATCTCTTTGCCGTCGATGATGAGCTTGGTCATTCTTCCTACTCCGCCGCGACCATGTTCACGGGATCGCGGACGCCGATGTCGTCGATGTCAGCCTTGTGCGAATACTGGTCGATGCGCGCTTCGATCTCATGACGGAAATGCGCGA
This sequence comes from Bradyrhizobium sp. WSM2254, assembly GCF_000472645.1. Lineage (NCBI taxonomy): Bacteria > Pseudomonadati > Pseudomonadota > Alphaproteobacteria > Hyphomicrobiales > Nitrobacteraceae > Bradyrhizobium > Bradyrhizobium sp. WSM2254. The sequence continues at coordinate 21,570 of NZ_AXAB01000065.1, forward strand.
TCAGGCCCTGGATCGGCCAGGCGGCTGCGTCGCCGAGCGCGCAGATGGTGTGGCCTTCGACCTGCTTTGTGACTTCGAGCAGCATGTCGATCTCGCGCTTGTGGGCGCGGCCGTCGGCCATGCGGGTCAGGACGCGCCACATCCACCCCGTGCCCTCGCGGCACGGCGTGCACTGGCCGCAGCTCTCGTGCTTGTAGAAGTACGAGATGCGGGCGATGGCGCGGATCAAATCGGTGGACTTGTCCATCACGATCACGGCCGCGGTGCCGAGGCCCGAGCGCAGCTTGCTCAAGCTGTCGAAATCCATCGGCGTGTCGATGATCTGCTCGGCGGGCACCATGCGCACCGACGAGCCGCCGGGGATCACGGCCTTCAGATTGTCCCAGCCGCCGCGGATGCCGCCGCAATGCTTGTCGATCAGCTCACGGAACGGAATGCCCATGGCCTCTTCGACGTTGCAGGGCCGCTCGACATGGCCGGAGATGCAGAACAGCTTGGTGCCGACATTGTTCGGACGGCCGATGCCGGCGAACCAGGCCGCGCCACGGCGCAGGATGTCCGGCGCGACCGCGATCGACTCGACGTTGTTGACGGTGGTCGGGCAGCCGAACAGGCCGACATTGGCCGGGAACGGCGGCTTCAGGCGCGGCTGGCCCTTCTTGCCCTCGAGGCTTTCGAGCAGCGCGGTTTCCTCGCCGCAGATGTAGGCGCCGGCGCCGTGCGCGACGTAGATGTCGAACGGCCAGCCGTTGACGTTGTCCTTGCCGACGAGCTTCGCCTCATAGGCCTGGTCGATCGCGGCCTGGAGATGCTCGCGCTCGCGGATGAACTCGCCGCGGACATAGATGTAGCAGGCATGCGCGTTCATGGCGCAGCTGGCGATCAGGCAACCCTCGATCAGGAGATGCGGATCGTGCCGCATGATCTCGCGATCCTTGCAGGTGCCGGGCTCGGATTCGTCGGCGTTGACGACGAGATAGCTCGGCCGGCCGTCGGTCGATTCCTTCGGCATGAACGACCATTTCAGGCCGGTCGGGAAGCCGGCGCCGCCGCGGCCGCGCAGGCCCGACGCCTTCATCTCGTTGATGATCCAGTCGCGGCCCTTGTCGATGATACTCTTCGTACCATCCCAGGCGCCGCGGCGCCGCGCACCCTCGAGCCCCCAGTCATGGAGGCCGTAGAGGTTCTTGAAGATGCGGTCCTTGTCCTCGAGCATATCAGTGCTTTCCGATCAACGATTGGACTGCTTGTAGGCAAGTCCGGCGGCGCAGACGGCGAAGGTCAGCGCCCAGAGCAGGCTGGATTCCAGCGACGCGTTCAGGCTGAAACGCTGAAGCAGGAAGATGAAAATGGCCGCCACGGCGGCATGCATCCCGATGAAGCCCCACTTCTTCATGGCACCGCTCCCCTCCACTGCCGGCGACGAGAGATCCCGCATCAGGTGATCTCCTTCAGCGTGGTCGGCCCGGTGCTCGGCGCCGAGAACTGACGGCCGTTCTGCGGACCGGGCTTGGGCGGATTGCCGGAGGCAAAGCCGTCGAGCACCTTGCCAAAGCTCTCCTTGGTCAGGTCCTCATAGGTGTCCTTGCCGATCAGCACCATCGGCGCGTTCACGCAGGCGCCGAGGCACTCGACCTCTTCCCAGCTGAAATTGCCGTCCTTGGAGAGATGGAAGGGCTCGTGATGGATGCGGTGCTCGCAGACGTGGATGAGGTCCTCGGCGCCGCGCAGGCGGCACGGCGTGGTGCCGCAGACCTGGACGTGGGCCTTCTTGCCGACGGGGGCGAGCTGGAACATCGTGTAGAAGGTCGCGACCTCGAGCACGCGGATATAGGGCATGTCGAGCAAGTCGGCGACGGCGCGGATGGCGGCTTCCGACACCCAGCCTTCGTGCTGCTCCTGGACGCGCCAAAGGATGGCGATGACCGCGGAGGCATGGCGCCCGGCCGGATATTTCGCGATCTGCTGCTTGGCGAACGCGAGGTTCTCCTCCGTGAACGCAAAGCTCGCGGGCTGGACTTCCTTCGGTGCTAATCGGCGGACGGACATCTCTTAATCTCTCACTGCATGCGGCGCGTGGTCTTGGCATTCAGAGTCTTGGCATTCAGGGCATCGATCCTGTCCTGCCAGAATGCGCTTGCGGTGCCGAAAACGTTGTAGCCGACGTGGGTCGAGACCTTGATGCGGTCGAGGATCGACAGCTCTCTCACGGTCTCCATCCGGTTGCTGCGCGGATCGAACACGATCAGCTTCAGCGGGGTCTGTTCGAGGATGTAGCGCGACACTGCGTGGCTGCGGTCGCTGCCGTGCTCCTCGCACATGATGACGCTGTCGGTCTCAAGCAGCCGGGCGCCGCCCTTGATCGCCTCGATCTCGACGCCCTCGACGTCGAGCTTGATCAGGTATTTGCCACTCGCCGCAACCTTGCCGTCGTCGATGAGGTTGTCCAGCGCGATGACCGGCACCTCCTCGCCGCCCGACGACGGATCGCCGGCGATGCTGAAGGCCTCGTGCTTGGTGCCTGACAGCCGCGCGGTGCCGCGAGCGGCGCCGATCGCGCATTTCAGGGTCTCGAAGCGGCCAGCGTTGACGCGGGCATTGTTGGCGAGCTTCGGATAGTTCTGCCCCGACGGCTCGATCGCGATCGCCTTGTGCGAGCCGAACGGCCTGCTCGACACCAGCACCGACCAGTAGCCGTAATTGGCGCCGCAATCGAGCAGCGTGTAGTCGACGTCGATGGAGTCGGCGAACAGGAGCTCCAGCTCGTCCTCATAGTTATAGGTGCGGTTGAGCAGCTTGCTCCAATAGCCGTCGCCATAAGGGAATTCGAACACGGCGTCGGGATTGAGCTTGATCGCGATGTTGCGGTCGGGCAGCGTTTTCCGCAGCAGGTTCGCGCAGGCGATGTAGCCCATATGCGAGAAGTGCGACGAGATCTTCGATCCCGTCACCAGCGCCAAGGCAGCCGTCCGCTCCCACAGGTTGGCCCCTTCAAGGGCCCCCGAGGCGCGGTCAAACTGGATTGGCGCCTGCGCCATCACCGATCGACCTCTCCGAACACGATGTCGAGCGAACCCAGGATCGCCGAAACGTCGGCGAGCAGATGGCCCCGGCAGATGTGATCCATGGCCTGGAGATGGGCAAAGCCCGGCGCGCGGATCTTGCACTTGTAGGGCTTGTTGGTGCCGTCGGCGACGAGATAGACACCGAACTCGCCCTTGGGCGCCTCGACCGCGGCATAGACCTCGCCGGCCGGCACGCGGACGCCTTCGGTGTAGAGCTTGAAGTGGTGGATCAGCGCTTCCATCGAGCGCTTCATCTCGCCACGGCGCGGCGGCGCGACCTTGTTGTCCTCGACGACGACGGGGCCCTTGCCCTCAGGCGCGTTCAGCTTCTCGATGCACTGCTTCATGATGCGCACCGACTGGCGCATCTCTTCCATGCGGATCAGATAGCGGTCGTAGCAGTCGCCGTTCTTGCCGATCGGAATGTCGAAATCCATCTCGGCGTAGCACTCATAGGGCTGCGACTTGCGCAGGTCCCAGGCCGCGCCCGAGCCGCGCACCATCACGCCCGAGAAGCCCCACGCCCAGGCTTCCTTCAGCGGCACCACGCCGATGTCGACGTTGCGCTGCTTGAAGATACGGTTGGCGGTGAGCAGCCGGTCGAGGTCGTCAACCACCTTGAGGAACGGATCGCACCAGGCTTCGATGTCGTCGACCAGCTTCTGCGGCAGGTCCTGATGCACGCCGCCGACGCGGAAGAAGGCCGCATGCATGCGGCTGCCCGAGGCGCGCTCGTAGAACACCATCAGCTTCTCGCGCTCTTCAAAACCCCACAGCGGTGGGGTGAGCGCGCCGACGTCCATCGCCTGCGTGGTGACGTTGAGCAGATGCGACAGGATGCGGCCGATCTCGCAATAGAGCACGCGGATCAGCTGGCCGCGGCGCGGCACCTCGATGCCGAGCAGCTTTTCCGCGGCGAGGCAGAAGGCGTGCTCCTGGTTCATCGGCGCGACGTAGTCGAGCCGGTCGAAATAAGGGATCGCCTGGAGATAGGTCTTCTGCTCGATCAGCTTCTCGGTGCCGCGGTGAAGCAGGCCGATATGGGGATCGACACGCGCGACCACCTCACCGTCCAGCTCCAGCACCAGGCGCAACACGCCGTGCGCCGCCGGATGCTGCGGGCCGAAATTGATGGTGAAGTTGCGGAGGTTTTCGGGTTGCTCGTTCATGGTCAGACCTTCGGCCCCGCCTTCTCGTCACCGGGAAGCGGATAGTCCGCCCCTTCCCACGGCGAGAGGAAATCGAACTTGCGGAATTCCTGGTTGAGCCTGACAGGCTCGTACACCACCCGCTTCTCCTGGTCGTCGTAGCGGACCTCGACGAAGCCGGTGGTCGGGAAATCCTTGCGCAGCGGATGGCCCTCGAAACCGTAATCGGTGAGGATGCGGCGCATGTCGGGATGGCCGACGAAGAATACGCCATAGAGGTCGTAGGCCTCGCGCTCGAACCAGTCCGCGCCGGGGAACACATCGATCAGCGACGGCACCTGGGTGGTCTCGTCGGCTTGAGCCCTGAGCCGGATCCGCGTGTTCAGCGTCGGTGACAGAAAGTGGTAGATCACGTCGAAGCGCTTCTCGCGATCCGGATAGTCCACCGCCGTGATGTCGGTGAAGTTGACGAAGCGGCAGCTTGGATCGTCGCGGAGGTACTTGACCACCTCAACGATCTTGCTGGCCTCGACATCCACCGTCAGCTGGTTGAAGGCCACCGAATGACCGGTGGCCGCGCCCGGAAGCGCGCTAACGATCGTTTGCCCAAGGGCGTCGAGCTTGCCATCGTCCATGACGTAAAACCTTAGCGTTCGATGGTGCCGGTGCGCCGGATCTTCTTCTGAAGCAGCAGCACGCCATAGAGCAGCGCTTCCGCCGTGGGCGGGCAGCCCGGCACATAGATGTCGATCGGCACGATGCGGTCGCAGCCGCGCACGACCGAATAGGAATAGTGATAGTAGCCGCCGCCATTGGCGCACGAGCCCATCGAGATGACGTAGCGCGGCTCGGGCATCTGGTCGTAGACCTTGCGCAGCGCCGGGGCCATCTTGTTGGTGAGCGTACCCGCAACGATCATCACGTCGGACTGACGCGGCGAGGCACGCGGCGCGAAGCCGAAGCGCTCGACGTCGTAGCGAGGCATCGACACCTGCATCATCTCGACCGCGCAGCAGGCGAGACCGAAAGTCATCCACATCAGCGAGCCGGTGCGCGCCCAGGTGATGAGGTCGTCAGTCGCGGCCACGAAGAAGCCCTTGTCGGACAGCTCCGAATTGACCTCGAGGAAGAACGGATCATTGGCCCCGACCGGCTTGCCGGTCGACGGATCCAGAATGCCCTTGGGGGCCGGCGCGAGAACCGGACCGGCGGACGGTGCAGGGTTCAATCCCATTCCAGTGCCCCTTTCTTCCATTCATAGGCGAACCCGACCGTCAGCACGGCGAGGAACACCACCATGGACCAGAAGCCGGTCGCGCCAAGCTTGCCGAACGCCACCGCCCAGGGAAACAGGAACGCCACCTCGAGATCGAAGATGATGAAGAGGATGGCGACCAGATAGAAGCGGACGTCGAACTTCATGCGGGCGTCGTCGAAGGCGTTGAAACCGCACTCATACGCCGACAGCTTTTCCGGGTCCGGCTGCTGGAACGCCACGATGAAAGGCGCGATCAGCAGCACGAGGCCGATGAGGCCCGCTACCCCTATGAAGACAACGAGTGGAAGATAGTTCTGTAGAATGCCGCTCATTGGCGAGCCCTTTTTCCCGCGACGTCGGGGGAGCCGCGGATTCGTCCCGATTTGGAATTATTCTGAGCCTTAGCGCAGTGCACCAATGGGCGCAAGACACGCTCTTTTTAGGCCCTTTGCCGCCCCAGAACGGTAGAAATCCCGGAATCACCCCGCGGCTGGTATGGAGCAGATCGACCGCCCCAGCAAGGGCGATCCCGATCAGTCCAAGTGCGCTCGGCGGTGCTATCCGCTGTTGGGGAAGCTCACTTTATCGAGGCCGCGCAGCAAAATCTACAACGAGGACAGGCGCCCAGCGTCATCCGGGCGACATACTGGCTGCGCCTTCCTCGGAGCGGCACAGCCAGGGGAGCCGGTGATGGTCGCGACCGCGGTGCAAGAAAGACACGTATCCACAGGCGCGACGGTCAGACGAGCCATGCATCACGACGGGACCGGGGCTCGTCCGGCGAATGCGTCGGCTGGCGCACCCGGACCGGCCGCGAGCGCGGCGTCGGCGACTTGCCGGGGGCGTCGCACGCGCCGCGCTCGCATGAGCTCCGGGCCGGGGGGCATCGCCCGGCAGCTCATCGATCTCCCGGTGGAAGATCGGCGGTATCAGTCAGCGAAGCAGACAGACGGCCAAGATCAGGCCGGTCCGAGGCCCGACAGGCGCAGCTTCACGTTGGCCTGCCCTCGCCTCCTCGTCGTTTGCCTCACCATTTGTAGGAGACGCTGGCGGTGATGCGCCGGCGGTCGCCGTAGAAGCAGGACGAGGCCGAGGCGCAACTTGCGACATAGATCTTGTCGGTCAGGTTGATCACGTTCAGCGCCGTGCGCCAGTTCTGCCATTCGTAGTGGAGCGCGAGGTCGCCGAGAACCACCGCGGGAACTTCGAGCGTGTTGGCGGTGTCGGCCCAGGACGAGCCGACGTAGCGGACGCCGCCGCCGAAGCCGAACCCCGTCAGCGGTCCTTCCTTGAAGGTGTAGTCCGCCCATCCTGACGCCAGGAGTGAAGGCGTGTTGGTCGGCGTCTTGCCGATCAGCGTCGGATCGAGATCCCTGCTGGTGAAGATGTGATAGCTGGTGAAGGCGCCAATCAGCTTCAGCTCCTTCGTAACATTGGCCACCGCTTCAAGCTCGATGCCGCGCGAGGTCACCTCGCCGGTCTGGTTCTGCAGCAATGAATTCGACGGATCGGTCGTCAGCGCGTTCTGGCGCTTCAGGTCGAAAGCCGAAACCGTGAAATAGCCATCGAAGCCCTTGGGCTGCACTTTCAAGCCGACTTCGGCCTGCTTGCCGGTTTCCGGCAAGAGCAACTGGTTGCTGGCATTCAAGCCAATGACCGGGTTGTAGCTCGTCGAATAGGAGACGTAGGGCGCGATGCCGTTGTCGAAATTGTAGATCAGGCCTGCGCGTCCGCTGAACCTGCTGTCGTCGCGGCTGGCAACCGTGGCGCCCGTAAAGCGTTTGTCCTGGGTGGTCTCGACCCAATCATTGCGGCCGCTCAACACCAGCGTGAAATTGCCGAGCTTCATCTGGTCCTGGAGATAGGTACCGGCCTGCTTCTGCGTGATCCGGAAGTTTCGGAACGGATCGCCCGCGAACGGAATGTCGCTCAATCCGTAGGTGGGATTGAAGACGTTGATCGAGGGCACGCCGCCCCCGAAGAGCTGGTAATCGTCAATCTGATAGCCCTTCAGGTCGACGCCGAACAGCATCGTGTGTTTCAACGGGCCGGTGTCGAAGCGATACTCCAGCTGGTTGTCGAGATCGGCCTGGTTGGCGGTGTTCTTCGCATACCAATTGTAGCGGTTGAGAGTGGCCGTGTTGACGTCGGCCCAACCATTGCCGACGTAACCGCGATAGGTCACGTCGACATGGGCGAAGCGCGCATTCTGCCGGAACGTCAGATCGTCGTTGAGATTGCGCTCGAACTGGTAGCCGAGCATCTCCTGCTCGCGCGTGAACTTGTCGACATTGGGATCGCCGGCAAAGAAGCTGGTCGGGATCTTGCCGAAGGGCGCATTGGTCACCGTGCCCTGGTAGGGCAGGAAGTTGATGCCACGCGTGTCCTGATTCGAGGCCGAGGCCAGCACCGTGAAGGTGGTGTCGGCATCCGGCTTCCAGGTGACCGACGGCGCGATGAAGTAGTTGTTGTCCGGCGTGAAGTTGACCTGGGTGGGGCCGTTCTGGACCTGGCCGACGACGCGATAGAACAGCTTGCCGTTTCCGCTCTGCGTCGCGACCGGCCCGCCGACGTCGAAGCCGACATAGGCGTTGCCGAAATTGTTGACACCCGTCTCGACGTAGCGGATCGGATCGGCCGGCGGCATCTTGCTGATGACGTTGACGATGCCGCTCGGGCTCGATCCGCCATAGAGCACCGCCGACGGGCCGCGCAGCACCTCGACACGCTCCATGTTGGGCGTCTGGAGCTTCCAGCTCGCATAGGACGTGTAGAACAGCTGCATGCCGTCGAGGAACAGCCCGATGTCGTCGGACTTGAAGCCGCGGATCAGCCACCAGTCGTTGCGCGTATCCGCGCCGAAGGTCCCTGCCCGCACGCCGGCGGTGTAGCGCAGCACCTCGTCGAGCTTGTTCGGCTTCTGGTCGCGGATCTGTTCCGCGCCGATCACCGAGACCGCCTGCGGCGTCTCCATGATCGGCGTATTGGTTTTCGTGCCCGACGAATTGCGACCGGCGACGTAGCCATTCACCGGCCCGCGCGGCGTCTCGACGAAGCCGACATTGCGCTGCGGTTGCGGCTTGTTGCGATTGGCGGCCTGCACGGACCGCCGCGGCGCGCTGTGCACGGCCGAAGCGGGTGCGCGGCGGCGCGCCTCCGGCGCCGTGACGATCACCGACGGCAAGCTCTGTGCGCCACCCTGCGTAGACGATTGTGCGAGCGATGCCTGCGGCACCAAGACCCAAGCGGATGCGGTCGCCAACACGGCCGACCGCAGCATTCCAAGACTGTTCAACGCGCCACCCCAAAACTGCATGCTCGATGCGTCATGCCGTGGTGTCCCAGCACGGCATGCGTTTGAGGGTGACGCTTATGTGAGGGCGCGCGATTTCCCTAATTGAAAGCTTCTTAGAGAGACTCTTAGAAGCGATCTATCATTTCCGGGGATTGCCGAGACATCAGCACGAATTCTTTTCGGCCTCGAGCATCTCGGCGGCAACCGCGCTGAGCTGATCGATCTGCCGCAGCAGCGCATCGAACTCGGCTTCGCTCAGCTGTTCCAGCAGGCGCCGGTTGCGCTCCTGCGCGCCTTCGACGATCGCATCATGCGCGGCAAGGCCCGTTGCGGTCAGCGAGACCAGCACTTCGCGGCTATCCTTCGGATTTGCCGACTTCGCGATCAGCTTGCGCGACACGAGGTTCGCGAGCGCGCGGCTGATCTGTCCCTTGTCCTGGCCGACGGCCTCAGCGAGCCGCGCCACGCTCATCGGCGGGCGCCGGCCGAGCGAGGCGACGAGACCGAACTCGACGGAAGACAATCCGGTGAGGCGCTTGTAGCGCAGGATGGCGCCGCGCTTGAGCAAATTGGCGAGCACCATCAGCCGCGACGACAGCATGACGGTGATCGGCGCCGGCTCGCTCTCGTCCGCCTCGGGCGTCGTCCACCCGTCCCTCGGTGTCTGGTTCATGGTCCACCTGTGCCAAGAAAGCGGTGGCCTGCCAAGCCCAAGTCCGAAGCAAGTCCGAAGCAAGTCCCAGGCTCAAGGCAGGCCGCCTCCTCACCTCATCCGGCTGCAACTAAGAGACATTTGGAAGATCGTTGACATTGTCATCTAACTATTTTTCACTGGGGACAAGACATCAAAAAAGGCCAGCCAGCACGGCCCACAGCGGGAGGACCAGCATGACCATCACCCAGCGGGATCGCGATCTCGGCACGGCCTATGCGATGAAGCCGGCGCAGACGCGCACGGAGCTCACCTCGGTCGTGCGCGGCACGCCGATGGGCGAACTGCTCCGCCGTTACTGGCACCCGGTCGGGCTCGTCGGTGATGCCACCGGCACCCCGAAGAAGGTGCGCGCGCTGGGCGAGGATCTGGTGCTGTTCCGCGACAAGCTTGGCTGTGCGGGTCTCCTGCACGCGCGCTGCTGCCATCGCGGCACCACGCTCTACTATGGCAAGGTCGAGGAGGACGGCATCCGCTGCTGCTATCACGGCTGGAAGTTCGACACCGAGGGCCACTGCCTGGAGCAGCCCTGCGAGCCCGACGGCGGCCAGTTCAAGGACAAGGTGCGCCAGCCCTGGTATCCGGTCGAGGAGCGTTACGGGCTGATCTTCGCCTATATGGGCCCGGCCGAGAAACGCCCGGTGCTGCCGCGCTATGAGTGCCTCGAAAACATGGACGACGGCGAGTTCGTCGAGGCGGACGATTCCTCGATCGGCGGCGGCGGACCGGCAGTGATCCCCTGCAACTGGCTCCAGCATTTCGAGAACGTGGTCGATCCCTATCACGTGCCGGTGCTGCACGGCTCGTTCTCGGGCCCGCAATTCACCGACATGATGGCCTCGATGCCGGAGGTGAAGTTCGACAGGACGCCGCGCGGGATCGCCGTGCGCTCGATCCGCAAGCAGGATGACGGCAAGGTGTTCTATCGCGTCACCGAAGCCGCCCTCCCCACCTTGCGCGTCGTGCCCAATCCGCGCGTGGCGCAGTTCGCCCGCGTCGAGTCGATCGGCTGGACGCTGCCGATCGACGACACATCGTTCCGCATCTACGTCGCCGGCCGCGTCAAGACATCAGGCGACATCGGCCGCATGCGCTCGAAGTTCAACGGAAAATTCTGGTGGGACATGACCGAGGAAGAGCACCAGCAATTCCCGGGTGATTACGAAGCCCAGGTCGGCCAGGGCGAGGTGACCGTTCACTCCGAGGAGCATTTCGGCCAGAGCGACCGCGGCATCCTGATGATCAGGCGCATGCTGAGCGAACAACTGGAGGCGATGGACGCAGATCGCGACCCGATCGGCGTGTCATTCGATGCAAGTGCTGCACCGGTCGAATTCGAAGCGGGGAATTACATCCGCGAAGGCTGACCTGCCAGCCTCACGAAGGGCTGGACCGGCGACGACAACAAAGACAAATTGGGGGGATGCGATGGTCGATGTGACGTCACAAGTGTCGGTGCAAACGACCACCGCGGCAAAGCCCTCGGCGCGGCGCTATTACGTGCTGGGGCTGCTCACCATCATCTACGCGCTGAACTTCCTCGACCGCACGATCTTCAACGTCCTGATCGAGCCGATCAAGAAGGAGTTCGCCCTCAGCGACACTATGATGGGCCTGCTGGCAGGCTTCGGCTTCGCGCTGTTCTACTCCCTGCTCGGCATCCCCATCGCGCGCGCCGCCGACCGGCTCAACCGGCGCAACATCGTGGCGGTGGCCTTCGCGTTCTGGAGCGCGATGACAGCGCTGTGCGGCGCGGCCTCGAGCGTGACCTCGCTGGCGCTGGCGCGCATCGGCGTCGGCATCGGCGAATCCGCGGGCTCGCCCGCCTCGCAGTCGATCGTCGCCGATCTCTTCGCCAAGAACGAGCGCCCGCGCGCGCTCGGCATCTACGCCATCGGCACCTATCTCGGCGTCTTCCTCGGCTATTTCGTCGGCGGCTACGTCAACCAGCACTATGGCTGGCGGATGGCGTTCTATGTCGCGGGCTTGCCGGGCATCCTGCTCGCATTGGTCCTGTGGTTGACGATCTCCGAGCCGAAGCGCGGCGCCATGCAGGAGAGCTTCGTGCCCGAACCGCTCGGACCGACGCTGCGGTTCCTGGCCTCGCAGCGGAGCTTCGTCATCGTGCTGATCGGCTTCTGCCTCACCACCTACACGAACTACGCGACCGCGGCGTGGATCCCGCCGTTCCTGGCCCGCGTGCACCATCTGTCGAGCGCCGAGATCGGCACCTATGCCGGCACCTTCAAGGGACTGGCCGGCATGGCCGGCACCCTGCTCGGCGGCTTCGTGGTGGCGCAAGTGAGCCGCAGCGACGACCGTTGGAAGCTGTGGGCGCCCGCAATCACCTCGAGCCTCGCCGGCCCGGTGTTCGCGCTGTGCATGCTGACGCAGGATTTCGCGATGATGGTGGCGATGCTGGCGCTGACCTCGTTCCTGGTCGGCTTCCATCTCGGGCCGATCTTCGCGATCGCCCAGACCGTGGCAAAGCCAAGCATGCGGGCGCTGGCCTCCGCTCTGATCGCGCTGACCGCGACCTGCTTCGGCCAGGGCGTCGGCCCGCTCGCCGTCGGCATGGTCAACGATGCCCTGAAGGGGAGTTACGGCGCAGACGCCGTGCGTTACTCCCTGCTCTCGGCGGCGGTCACGACCACGCTGGGCGCCCTGCTGTTCGTCTGGGCCGCCCGCGCGATCCGGGCGGATATCGGCCGGGCCGCGGCCTGAGGCCAGTTTCGGCCATAAGCCCGGCGAAACCAACCTGGCTTATTAATGAAACCATTTTGCGGAACCCGCGAAACCATCCGGAAACAGACGGTCATTAGAAGAAGAGCCATAGACGGCGGCAAAGCCCGTCGGGAGGCTCAGATGAACCACTCAATTCACTCTGCTGATCGTGCGACCCACCTGAAGATCGTGGTGGTGGCGCTTGTGGCCGGCATTGCGGTGGCCGGTTTCGGGATCGCGGCCCGCACCAATGCCGATTACAGCCAGACCGCCCAGTCGACCCACGTGGTCAAGGCCGGCAAGCCGGTGGTGGTGACGAGCGCGGGCTCGTCGGAGATTCGCTGAGACGCCCTGTTCCGGGCTGGCCGTTGGCCGCCTCCGGGCGGCCTTTTTCGTTTTCCAGAGCAATGCTTAGCCGATGCGTCCTGACGAAGCGCAACGTCCTTGACTTCAACAGGTCCCGCCTTTAAGTCCCCCCTCGTTCCGCGCGCTTTCAGCGAACCACGCGGGAGTAGCTCAGTTGGTTAGAGCGCCGGCCTGTCACGCCGGAGGTCGCGGGTTCGAGCCCCGTCTCTCGCGCCATTTTGGCAATCCCTTCATAGTCTTAGCCCGAACTCCTCGACGCCTTTCGCGGCACTGCCGGCGTCCGGCGGGAACTCGTGGCATAGTCAGCCCGCGCCCGAATCGTCTACGCCTTCCAGGACTTAGAGGGATCCCCACGCTTTACCGGCTTTTCCGGGGCTTCCCGTCATTGAGGAGGCCAGACATGGCTAAAAAGGATTTGGCTAAAAAGGATTCGGCTAAGAAGGATTCGGCGAAGAAGGCAGCCGCTCCCGCCACCATCACGCTCAAGCACCTCGCCGCTGACATCGCGGAGAGCCAGGACCTGTCGAAAAAGCACGCCGAGGCCGTCCTGACCGACATGGTCGACCTGATCGCCAAGCATCTCAAGAAAGGCGACCGCGTCCGCATCGTCGGTCTTGGCATCCTCCAGGTCCGCAAGCGGGCCGCCCGGACCGGCCGCAACCCCGCCACCGGCGAGGCCATCCACATCAAGGCCAGCAAGAAGGTCGTCTTCCGCCCGGTCAAGGAACTGAAGGAAGCGATCTGAGGCTACTTTTCGTTAAGCCTGATCCGCATCGTTCCGGCCGCATCAAAGCCCCGCTTTTCTGATATACCGCCTGCATCCCCAAAGACCCGGCGGTTTGACCAGAAATGTCCTCCCTCACCTTTTCGCATACCGTGACCGAGCGCTTCCTGCGCTACGTCACCATCGACACCCAGTCCGATCCGGAATCCCCTAGCTCGCCTTCGACCGAGAAGCAGAAGGATCTCGGCCGCGTCCTCGTCACCGAGCTGAAGGCGATGGGCGTCGCCGACGCCCATCTCGACGACTACGGCTACGTTTACGGAACGATCCCGGCCAACACCGACAAGAAGGTGCCGGTGATCTGCTTCTGCTCGCACATGGACACCTCGCCCGACGTCACCGGCAAGGACGTCAAGCCGCAAATGGTGAAGAACTATCGCGGCGGCGACATCACCCTGCCGGGCGATACCAGCCAGGTGATCCGCTTCACCGAGCATCCCGCGCTGAAGAACCAGATCGGCAACGACATCATCACCACCGACGGCACCACGCTGCTGGGCGCCGACAACAAGGCCGGTGTCGCCGAGATCATGGATGCCGCGTATTTCTTCATCAACAATCCCGATGTGAAGCACGGCACCATCAAGATCCTGTTCACGCCCGACGAGGAGGTCGGCCGCGGCGTCGACAACGTCGACATCAAGAAGTTGGGGGCCGATTTCGGCTACACCATGGACGGCGAGAGCGCGGGCTCTGTCGAGGACGAAACCTTCTCGGCCGACGGCGCCACCATCACCATCAACGGTGTCAGCGCCCATCCCGGCTACGCCAAGGGCAAGATGGAGCACGCGATCAAGATCGCGGCCGCCATCGTCGAGCGACTGCCGAAGGAGGGCTGTTCGCCCGAGACGACGTCAGGCAAGCAGGGCTTCCTGCATCCGATCAGCATCGACGGTGCGCTCGAGCAGGCGACGCTCTCCTTCATCGTCCGCGACTTCACCGAGGAAGGCCTGAAGGAGAAGGAGATCCTGCTCGAGAACATCGTCAAGGACGTGATGAAGGACTATCCGCGCTCGACCTACACGTTCGAGGTCAGGGAGCAGTACCGCAACATGAAGCAGGTGATCGACCGTCACCCGCACATCCTCGAATACGCCATCGAGGCGATCCGCCGCGCCGGCCTGCGGCCGATGCGCACCGCGATCCGCGGCGGCACCGACGGCTCGCGCCTGTCCTTCATGGGCCTGCCCTGCCCCAACATTTTCGCCGGCGAGCACGCGTTCCACTCGCGCCTCGAATGGGTCAGCCGGCAGGACATGGAAAAGGCGGTGCAGACGATCGTCCATCTTGCCATGATCTGGGAGGAGAAGGCGTAGGCGCGCCGCTAATCCCGGCAACGGGCGCAAAAGCCTCCACGACGTCATGGCCGGGATAAGCCCGGGCATGACGACCGCTCTGCGACCGCCCCGATGGTCCTCCGTGAAGAACGCGGACGACCGCTGATTTAAGCGATCTTTTGAGCCGGGACAGTTTCGGCGAAGGCCCGGATGATGGCACGCAAGAGTTC